>JAAFAL010000012.1 GCA_018222345.1 bacterium | reverse complement strand
AGATGTGGAGAAGAGACAGAGCAGGCAGTAGCAGCAGAATGGTGGCAATCAGTCGATTCATGGGTGTCTCCCTCGTGGGTCTTCAGGCCCGTTTTGCAGTTTGCTTGTTATGTGAGCGGCGTGCGTGCACCGCGCCGGCCAGGCTGCGCAGCAGGCTGGCGGTGTCGTCCCAAGCCAGGCAGGCATCGGTGATGCTTTGGCCGTAGGTCAGCTTGGCGGGATCTTCAACTTTTTGATTGCCTTCGACCAAGTGGCTTTCGATCATCACGCCGATAATTCGGTCATCACCGCCAGTAATTTGCGCGCCGACGTCTTTGCCCACCTCGAGCTGCAGGCGGTGCTGTTTGCTGCTGTTGGCGTGCGAAAAGTCGATCATGATGTTGGGCCGCAGGCCGCCTTTGGCCATGACCTCGGCGGCGCCGGCGACAGAATCAGCATCGTAGTTGGGGCCGTTGGAGCCACCACGCAAAATAATGTGCGTGTCGGCATTGCCAGCGGTGTGGAAGATCGCCAGCATGCCTTCCTTGGTGCTGGACAGAAAACGGTGTGGGTTGCGTGACGATTGCACCGCGTCGGAAGCAATCTTGACGTGAGGATGTCGAGGAATTCGACGCCAGCCGGCACCCCGCGGTTGTTGAGCTCCAGCAACAGTTGGCGCGCCGTGCGCAGGCCCTTGTTGATTTTGAAGCTGTCGTCGAGGTCGGGGTCGTTGATCAGGCCTTTCCAACCCACTGTCGTGCGGGGCTTTTCAAAATACACCCGCATGACGATCAGCAAGTCGTCGCCCAATTGCTCGCGCAGCGCGTGCAGGCGGCCGGCATAGTCCAGTGCCGCTTCGGTGTCGTGGATGGAGCAGGGGCCGACGACAACCAGTAGGCGCTCGTCCTCACCGGCCAAAATCGCGCGAATTTCATTGCGGGTCTTGGTCACCAGCTTGGCGGCGGCCTCGCTGATGGGCAGGTCGTCTTGCAACAGGGCGGGCGTGATGACCGGCTTGATGGCCTGCATACGCAGGTTTTCGATAGGCTGCATGGCTGTGTTTGCTTGGCGCCGCGTGGGCAAAAGGGACGCCATGCTAGGAGGTCTGGGAAAATGGTGCAATGAGCGCAGAACTTTGTGCTGCAACGCTATACTCGCCGCCCACGCAAAGGAATGCAGCTTTGAACATGCGACAGACCCGCGCCGCAGTGGCGCTTGCTTGCTGCGCTGTGACCGCGCCAGCACTGGCAAGCAACCCGGCCGCGCACCCTTACACCATCCAGAACGAGAGCACGCTGGCCATCGTGCATGGCTTGCCACGCTTTGGCGATACCTTGCAGCCAGCGATAGGCAAGGGCGGCTTTTCTGCCAGCCTGGACTGGACCAACGACTACACCAGCAGCGCCGAAGGCAATGAGGCCATCGTGCTGGATGCTGAAACCCTGCATTTGCGCCTGCGCGCTGCGGCCAACTGGGGCGGCTGGCTGGCCAGCGCCACGCTACCGCTGATCAGCCACGACGAAGGTGTGCTGGATTCAAGCATCGATAGTTGGCATGACTTAACGGGCTTGCCCACCGGCGGCCGCGAAGACGCCCCGCGCGACCGTTTTTTGGTGCGCTACGTACGCGACGGCGAGGTGTTGCTGAACTTTGACGACACCACCAGCGCCGACGGCATCGGTGATGTGGTGTTGAGCCTAGGACGCCAATACGAAAACACTGTTGTGCGCTTCGAGGTCAAACTGCCAACCGGTGAGGCCGAATCATTGACCGGCAGCGGTGGCGCCAGCGGCAGCGTTGTTGTGGAGTCGAACCGGCAAATCAGCCCGGCCTGGTACAGCTTTGGCGGCATTGCCATCACCGCGCTGGAAGGCGGCGACTGGCTGCCCGGCCTGCAACGCAATGTGGTGGGCTCGGCCTTGGCCGGGGTCAGCGCCAGCTTATCTGACAGTGTGGCGGCCAAGTTGCAACTCAACGCCCACTCGCCCCTTTACGAAGATTCGGATCTCGACCAATTACGCCGATCTGCCGTATTGATCAGTACCGGCCTGAGCTGGGCCGCCAGCGAACGCTGCTTGTTGGATGTGGCGCTGGTCGAAAATCTAACCTCCCGCGTGGCGCCCGACGTGGGCCTACACCTGAATTTACGCACGGTTTGGCAATGAGCGCATCGAAGAAATCCAAACTCAAACTGCACGGCTTCAACAACCTTACCAAGAGCCTGTCGTTCAACATTTACGATATTGCTTACGCCCGCACGCCGGCCGACCAGCGCGAATATATTGAATACATTGATGAGGCCTACAACGCCGAACGCCTGACCAAGATACTCACCGAGGTGTCCGACATCATCGGCGCCACGGTGCTTAACGTGGCACGGCAAGACTACGATCCGCAGGGCGCGTCAGTCACGATGTTGATCGCCGAGGACGAGATTGAACCCGGTGGAAAAAACAGCGTGGCTGCCCACTTGGACAAGAGTCACATCACGGTCCACACCTATCCTGAAACACACCCCGATCACGGCATCAGCACCTTCCGGGCCGACATTGATGTTTCCACCTGCGGCGTTATCTCGCCGCTCAAGGCGCTCAACTACCTCATCCATAGCTTTGAGTCCGATATCGTCATCATGGACTACCGCGTGCGCGGCTTTACTCGCAACGTGCGGGGGCGCAAGCACTTCATCGACCACAAGATCAATTCGATTCAGGACTTCCTGGACAAGGACACCAAGGCCCGTTATCAGATGGTGGATGTGAATGTGTATCAGGAGCAGTTGTTCCACACCAAAATGCGCCTCAGCCAGTTTGAGTTGGATGACTACATATTCGGAGCTGGTGAAGACGAATTGAAAGCCGCAGAGCGCCGCCGCATTCGTAATGCCGTGGTGCACGAGATCAAAGAGGTGTTCTTCGGCCGGAACCTGCCACGGTGACGCCTCCGGACCTTCCTCTGGCGCTACGCTTGCCGCCACCACCATGGCAGGGCTTGGCCTTGTGGGTGCTGTTGCCCGTATCGGCCATTGCGGTGTTGTTGTGGGTGGCTTTTGGTGTCGATGCGTTAACCACCGGCCCGGTGGTCGCGGCCGTGATCGTGGCCGCAGTGTTGTGCTTGCTAGTAGCCAGCGTGCGCTACAACCGCGCGACGATATCCGACGGAAAATTGCACCTGGTCGCCGGCCTGCTATTCCGCCGCCACGTGCCGCTGGCCGACATCGATTTCGACCGCATCGAAATCATCTACGAGCCGCGAAGCGTGCGGCAGTGGCTTGGCATCCGCGTGTTGGGCGCGTCGTTCCCCGGCTTTTACGCTGGTTGGTTTCGCCACCGCGGGCGCTGGGTATTTGCACTAGCGCTCAGCGCGGCGCCGGCCTTGCACCTGCCAGTGCGTGGGCGGGCGGACATCGTCATTGCTGTGGCTTCGCCGCAGGATGCGTTGGCGAAGCTCAGGAATTCGGCGGGCGCTTGAGCCCCGCTGCCGCTATCAACAACGGAGGCAGAAAGAAAAAGTCGCAAACCAGCGCTAGCCCAATCGCTACGGCGGTCAGCGTTCCCAGGTTTTGCACCATCGAAAAGTCGGACTGCGTGAACAGTAAGAAGCCGACAACCAGCATGGTTGATGTGGCGAGCAGGGCGGTGCCGACGGTCTTGAAGGCCCAGCGCACAGCGTCGGCCTGGTCCATGCCCAGTTCGCGGTGCGCACGGCGGTACTTGCTCAGGAAATGCACGGTGTCATCGACGAGGATGCCCAGCGACAGGCTGCCGACGACAGACAGCGACATGTCCAGCTTGCCCACGGTGAAGCCCCACACGCCGTAAGCGGCCAAGCCGGGCAGCAGGTTGGGGATCATGCTCAGCAGGCCCAGGCCCACCGAGCGGAACACGGCGATCAGGATCAGCGCGATCAGCACCACGGCGACGCCGACACCCAGCACCATGGATTGAAAATTGCGCTGCGAGATGCGCGCAAACATCAATGTGGTGCCGGTTGCCTTGGCCTGCATGGCTGGCGGGAAGTTGTCGGCCATCCAGGCTTCGGCGCGTTTTGCCAGTGTCTGCACGGCGCCGCTGTCGATGGTGTCGAGCAACACGGTGAAGCGCGCATTGGCGCGGTCGGGGCCGATGAGATTGTTAATGGACAGGCCTTGCGGCAGCGACAACTCGTAGAACAGCAGATATTGCGCGGCCAGTTCGGCGGATTCGGGGATGCGCTCCCAGGCCGGGTCGTCGCCATGCATGGTCTTGTTCAGCCGTTTGTACAGCGACACTGGCGAGATGACTTTGCGCACGGCGGGTTGTTGCTCAAACCACGCCGTCAGTTCATCCAGTTTGCGCAGATACACCGGATCATTCACGCCGCCTGCTGCGGCGGCCGGGATGCCGAATTCGATGACCTGCATGCCGGACAGACGATCGTTGGCGAACTCGGAGGCTTCGCGAAAGTCGTTGCCAGGCGGGAAGTACTCCACGTAGTTCTCGCCAAAGCGGTTCTGGCTGATGCCTGCTACAGCCACCAGCAACAGCGCAGCCATGCCTGGCAATAACAGGCGCCGCCGACGGACGACCCAATCGCCAATGGCGCTGACCAGCGCTGTGCCGGTCGGCGGCCGGCCACGCATTTGCCCCGGCAAGATCAACAGCGCCGCTGGCAAGGCCGCCACCGATAGCAGCCACGCGAACACAACGCCCACGGCGACGATATTGCCCAGGTCGGCAAACGGCGGTGATTCGCTGGCATTCAGCGCAAGGAAGCCAATGGCCGTGGTCAGGCTGGTCACGCTGATGGGTTCCAGGTTTACGCGCAGCGCTTCGGCCAAGGCGGCGCGTTTGTCCATGCCCTGCGCGCTGGCGGCGGCATAGGTCACCAAAAAATGCACGCAGTCGGCGACCGCCAGCGTCATGATGCATAACATGGCAGCGGTGGAGACGTCGGTGAGCGTGATGCCCGCCCAGCCGGCCACGCCCAGCGCCGCGGCCACCGACACACCAATGACGCCAAGTGTGAGTATCGCTGGCAACAGCGCGCGGAAAAACACCAGCATGCCAACCAGGATGACCGCCAGCGTGGCGGGTGTGAGCACCGCCAGGTCGCGGCGCATGATCTGGCCCAGCGTGTCATTCAGGATAGTGACGCCGGTCACGCGGATGGTCAGCCCCGGTAGCCGCTGTTCAAAATCGTCGCGCAGCGCGTAGGCGGCGTCGGCGACCACCTGAATTTCATGTTCCGAGTCTTCGTGCGGTAGCGCGGTCGATACAAACAGCCCGGCTACGCTGCCGTCTGCAGATACCAGGCGGTCTAGAACTTCTTCGGCATCCAGCGCGATGTTCGCCACGCGCTCGGCATCGCTTTGGGTGATTGCGCCATCCGGAATCAACGACTCGACAATGATGTCGTCGCCCTCGGCACGCGTGTGCTGGTAGTTGGCCAGCGAGGTTGCACGAATCGCCCAGGGCAGTTGCCAGCCGGCCTCTGTCATATCACGCAGCAGCGTGAGCATCTCCGGCGTGAACACCGAGCCATCCGCGCCGCCGGGCGCTTCCAGCGTGAAGATCAATGTTTCGGTCAGTTCAAAGCGATGCTCGAACGCCTCGTGGGCCTGCAGGTCGGGGTTGTCGGGGCCAAAGAACACCTTGTAGTCGGTGGTCATGCCCAGCCGCGGCAGGCCGGCCATGGCCAGCAACACCAGCACGGCACAGGCCAGCAGTGTGATCAGTGGTCGATTCAGCGGCTGCGCGAACATGATTTCAATGGCTTCAATAGGGTCAAGCTATAACGAGGATTGTTTCGGCGTTCTGTACAAATGTTCGGCGCTGGACTAGCGTGTTGCGTTCCGCCTTAGCGCCCCACCGTCGTGGGTTGCAGGGCATCGCCACCCATCAGCATGAGGAGACACCCATGGAACTGAAAGGCAGCCAAACCGAGCAGAGCCTCAAAGACGCTTTCGCCGGAGAATCACAAGCCAACCGCCGCTATTTGTACTTCGCGCAGAAGGCCGACGTGGAAGGGTACAACGATATTGCCGCCGTGTTCCGCAGCACCGCCGAAGGCGAGACCGGCCACGCCCACGGCCACCTGGAATACCTGGAAGAATCGGGCGACCCGGCAACTGGATTGCCGATTGGCGACACCGAGAAGAACCTGAAATCGGCGATTGCCGGCGAGACCCACGAGTACACCGACATGTACCCCGGCATGGCCAAGACCGCACGTGACGAAGGCTTTGACGAAATTGCCGATTGGTTCGAGACACTGGCCAAGGCCGAGCGCTCGCATGCCAATCGCTTTACCAAAGCATTAGATGAGATGGCAGCTTAAGCAGCTTTCGACGGCGCGCCGCCTGACCATTTCGGCGGCGCGCCAGTCTGGCTCTGAAGGTTGGCATGACTGATTCACCAAAACCCGCTGCCCGCGAAGGCAGCCTGGACGCCCCCACGCGTCACCCCATCCCGTGGAAGTCCGACGATTTCTACGACAAGGGCAAACTGCACGCTGAACTCGAGCGCGTTTACGACATCTGCCATGGCTGCCGCCGTTGCGTCAGCCTGTGCGATGCCTTCCCGACGCTGTTCGACCTAGTTGATGAGTCGGAGACGCTGGAAGTCGATGGCGTGGCCAAGGCCGACTACAACAAGGTGGTCGATCAGTGCTACCTGTGCGACCTGTGCTACCAGACCAAATGCCCCTACGTGCCGCCACATGAGTGGAATGTCGATTTCCCGCATTTGATGCTGCGGGCCAAGGCGGTGCAGTTCCAGGATGGCGAGATTGGTGCCGCCCGCAAGCTGATGACCAACACCACCAGCGTTGGCAAGTTGGCCAGCATCCCGGTGGTGTCGGAGGCAGTCAACGCCAGCAATAAGAGCGGCGGCGTGCGTAAGTTGCTCGACAAGCAACTCGGCGTGCATCCCGACGCCAACGTGCCGACGTATCACAGCAAGACCGCGCGCAAGACTTACAAGCGCGGTGTGCCGCTGCCCGAGTCCACGCCGGTCACGGCTGGCCCCACGCGCGGCACCGTGGCCATCTTTGTCACCTGTTACGGCAACTACAACATGCCGGCCGTGGTGCAAGACTTGGTCGCCGTGCTGCGCCACAACAACGTCGCCGTCAAGCTCATCGAGCAGGAGCAATGCTGTGGTATGCCCAAGCTGGAGCTAGGCGATCTGGAATCAGTGGAGCGCTACAAGAACGCCAACCTGCCGGTGCTCGACACCGCCGTACGCGAGGGCTGGGACATCATGGCGCCCATCCCGTCGTGCGTGCTGATGTTCCGCCAGGAAATCCCGCTATTGTTTCCGGATGACGCTGCCGTGGCGCGGGTCAAGCAGCACATCTTCGATCCCTTCGAATATCTGATGCACCGCCACAAGAGCGAACTGCTGAGCACCGAATTCAAAGCGCCGCTGGGCAAGATTGCCTACCACGCGCCTTGCCACCAGCGAGTGCAGAACATCGGCCCCAAGACCAAGCAGGTGTTGGAATTGGTGCCTGATACCAGCATCGAGATGATCGAGCGTTGCTCGGGCCACAACGGTACCTATGGCGTGCGCAGTGACACCTACGAGAAATCACTCAAAATACTGCGCCCAGTCGCCCGTAAGGCCGCCAAAGCCGAGCCCGACCATGTGGCCAGCGACTGCCCCATGGCCGCCGACCATATCGCCCATGGCATGAAGCTGGCCGATGACGCCTCGGCGCACGCCGGCGTGCATCCCATCAGTTTGCTTCGACAGGCCTATGGCATCTGAATGAACGACGCTACCCAAAAACTCACCCTCAGCGACCTGCTGTCACTGGACGACTACGCCGAGCAACGCACCGAACTGCGCAGCCAGGCCATCGCCCACAAAAAACGCCGCAAGGTCGCCATCGGCCCGCACATGACGCTGTTGTTCGAAGACCGCGTCACCTTGCGGTATCAGATCCAAGAAATTCTCCGTGTCGAAAAAGTCTTCGAAAAGGCCGGCAAGCTGGAAGAGCTGGCTGCCTACAATCCGCTGATTCCGGACGGCAGCAACTGGAAAGCCACATGCCTGCTGGAGTATTCCGACGTCGAGCAGCGCAAGCGTGAGTTAGAACGCCTGGGCGGCATCGAGCATCAAATTTGGGTGCAAGTCGATGGCTTTGACAAGGTCGTTGCGGCAGCCGACGAAGACCTAGAGCGCACCGACGAATCAGGAAAAACTTCGGCCGTGCATTTCCTGCGCTTCGAACTCAGCGCCGAAATGCGCATGGCGCTCAAGCAGGGCGCTGCAGTGTCAGCAGGCTGCGGTCATGCGAATTATTCTTACACCAGCGAAGTTGCTGAGGACACGCGTCAGGCGCTGATGGCCGACCTGGACTACGTCTGACTTACCATTGGTGCTTGGCGCGCCACGCCTCATCGACGTCGGTGAACAAGACGCCACCTTCGGGTGCAGACTCACCAAACAAACGTGAACCGGTCTTGCGGCTTAGCCGCTTGCCGCGCACACGCATCGTGGGCAGGTTCAGCTTGTCACTCGCTTTCGAACTTTCACGCGCCTCAATGGCGGCAATCATTGCTACAGCATCGGCATCGTAACCTTGGTTAACTTCGCTGGGGTCCGTTGCTGCAGCCATCATTGGCATTACTGCAGCGGCACATGCCGCGAGAATTATTTTTCTTAACATGACGATTGCCGTTGTTCCCTCGGCTCGACACTGCCAGGAAGTTGCCTGGCAGGTCAAACGGACCGTTATTGTCGATAGTACGTTTTCGACAACGCCTTGAAAACCAGGTTGGGATACCACGACTTGCCCAAACTGCCGTTGTAACGCGCCAGCCCGCGCTGCAAATTGCCGCGCTCCAAATCGACGTAATACTTGAGGATGGTGCAGCCGTAGCGCAGGTTGGTATCCACATCGAACAGGTTGTCATCCGGGCGGCCGATCTCGTTTTTCCAAAACGGCATCACCTGCATCATGCCGCGCGCGCCAGCGTGGCTGAGTGCAAAACGGTCAAAGCGCGACTCGACATGGATGACCGACAGCACGAGCTCCGGCGGCAGTTCAGCCAACGTGGCCTCGGCGTGGATCTTGCGCAGCAGGTCGAGGCGGTAGCGGGTATCGGGCAGCAGCTTTTGCAGCCGGGTGGACATGTCCAGCAGCCAAACCTCGGCCTCGAAGCGGTCGGCGAAGCTGGATGATTCGCCAACCGTGGCCAGCAGCGCGTCGCGCAGTGCCGGGTCGTAGGCTTGGCCTGCACTGACATCGGGCTGGGCTGCTGCCGCCCCTGCCAGTAGCAGCGTGCTAGCTGCGCAGTATGTCCAGAACCGCATCGGCATTGGCCGCAATGTCGCGCGCATCGGTATCGCGCCGGTGCTTGTACTCGAAGATGCCCTTGTCCAGCCCGCGCTCGCCGATGGTGATGCGATGCGGGATGCCGATCAGGTCGGCGTCGGCGAACATCACGCCGGGGCGCAGGCCGCGGTCGTCCAGCAGCACATCGAAACCGGCCTCGGTCAGCGCTTTGTATAGCGCCTCGGCAGCAATGCGGGTTTTTTCTGACTTGGCCAGGTTGATGGGGGTGATGAGGGCCGTGAATGGCGCAATGGCCGGCGGCCAGACGATGCCATCGCCGTCATGGCTTTGCTCGATGGCGGCGCCCACAATCCGCGTGACACCGACCCCGTAGCAGCCCATTTGCGGCGTACATTCCTTGCCGTCGGCATCCAACACGCTGATGCTCATGGCTTCGGTGTACTTGCTGCCCAGTTGGAAGATGTGGCCAACCTCAATGCCGCGCACCATCCGCAGCTTGCCCTCGCCGCTCGGGCTGGGGTCGCCGGCGACCGCGTTGCGCAGGTCGGCGGCCTCAGGCTCGGGCAGGTCGCGGCCCCAGTTCACATGCACGCGGTGCATGTCATCGACATTGGCGCCGCAGACGAAGTTGGCGCAGGCGACGGCGGCGTGGTCGGCAATCACCGGGCAGTTCAGGCCCACCGGGCCAATCGATCCAGCGCCTGCGCCCAGTTGGGCCTTGAGCGCGTCTTCGGCCATGAAGCTCAGCGGTTGCCGCACTAAGGGGTGCTTGGCGGCTTTGACTTCGTTGAGTTCGTGGTCGCCGCGCAGCACCAGGGCAACCGGGTTGTCGTTGACACCCATGACGATCAGCGTTTTCACGCAATCTGTGGGATCGACCTTCAGGTGACGGGCGACGGCTTCAATGGTTTTTTTGCCAGGTGTTTCCACTTGCTGCATAGCGTCGCCGGGCTCAGCGCGCTTGCCGGGCACCGCATGCGTGCTGGCTGCTTCGATGTTGGCGGCGTAGTTGCCGCTGTCGCTCACCGCCAGCAGGTCTTCACCGGCTTCGGCCAGCACATGGAATTCTTCGGACTTGGCGCCGCCAATATTGCCGCTGTCTGCCTCGACCACGCGATAGTCCACGCCGATACGTTCAAAGATGCGCTGGTAGGCCACGCGCATGCGGTCGTAGGTTTCGCTCAGCGAGGCTGCACCCGTATGGAACGAGTAGGCATCCTTCATGAGGAACTCGCGCGAACGCATCACGCCGAAGCGCGGGCGGATTTCGTCACGGAATTTGGTCTGGATTTGGTAGTAGGTGACGGGCAGTTGCTTGTAACTGCGCACGTCTTGGCGAAAGTGATGGCAGATCACCTCTTCATGCGTCGGGCCGTAACAAAAGTCACGGTCGTGGCGGTCGCGCATGCGTAGTAGTTCGCTACCCATCTGGTTCCAGCGGCCCGATTCCTGCCACAGTTCGGCGGGGTGCACACTGGGCATCAGCAGCTCCACGCAGCCTGCGGCGTTCATCTCCTCGCGGACAATGGCGCTGACCTTTTGCAGCACGCGCAAGCCGATTGGCATCCACGAATACAGGCCGGATGACAGGCGGCGGATCAGCCCCGCGCGCAGCATCAACTGGTGGCTGATGATCTCCGCGTCGGCGGGTGTTTCCTTGGTGGTGGAAACGGGGAATTGGGATAGGCGCATGGGCAGTTGCTTGCAAGGTTGGCGGCAGTTTATCAGCGCCGGGTAGTTGTCATTGCGAGCGCCGGAGGCGCGCGGCAATCTCGTCACGCTGGCTGAGCATGTCGAGATTGCCACGGTCGCGTTGCTCCCTCGCAATGACAGCAAGTATGGGAACAACTCCCTTAAGTTAAGGGGGTGATTGGCGCAGCCGATCGGGGGATGTGGAAGAAAGACCATATGGCCTGCAAAGCAGGCCAGTGAGGTTCTTGCGACCGAACGTTGCGAGCGCCTTTGGCGCGCGGAAATCTCGTCAACGAAGCCGCCACCCAATGAGATTGCCGCGGCCCTCCGGGCCTCGCAATGACAGCCCCCTTAGTAAGGGGGCGGCGAGCGCAGCGAGCAGGGGGGTTGGAAGTAATACCGGTACGGTTTTGCGCAGCAAAACCCCGAGAGGCTAGCCCGCGAGGATTGCCGCACGCCTTCGGCGCTCCCGATGACAGAGGGTCAGTCGATGACTGTGAGCGTCACTTCCTCAAAGCCAGAGTCGGTAGCCCGCCAGCCCCGCGTTTGCAGCACGCCTTTGGTGTTCAAAGACACGATCAGCAGCAGCGCTTCGGGCACACCCAACCCGTCCCAGTCCAGATCAGACGGCTCCGCTGGCGCGGTGGGGTGGGAGTGATACACCGCTAACAGCGTTTCGCCTGCCTCGCGGATGCTGCGCTGCGCGTCGATATGCTGTTGGGCGTCCAATTCGAAACGCTGCGTGGGATCGTCGGCAACATTGTCGATGGGGTAGAGCGCATACGGGATGCCGTCTTTTGCACTCATCAGGCCGCAGACTTCGGCAGTGGGTGAAAGCTGCGCGGTGTGCATGAGTTTCACCGCCAGCGGGCGAGGAATCAGCAGGCGGTCGGGGGTTGTGGTCATGCGCTTTGTGATGTGTGTTCTGGGCAATGCGGGTCGCGTTGCAGCGCATGGTGCCTGCTGCCGCGGGTTTTCGCATCCCAGTGTAACCAATGGCTTTGCGTATCGGTGCCTGGCATGGCCAGCAGGCGTATGGCTTCCAGCGCCTGCAAAGTGCCGATAACGCCAACCACAGGGCCGAGCACGCCGGCGTCTTCGCAGCGCTCGGCCGCATCGCCTGCCTCATCGAACAGGCAGCGGTAGCAGGCCGTGCCAGCAATATCGTTGCGAAACACGCCAACCTGGCCGCCCAATCCGACGGCCGCCCCCGACACCAACGCCGTGCGAGCTGCCAGGCAGGCACGGTTGATGGCGAAGCGGCTTGGGAAATTGTCGGTGCAATCCAGCACCAGGTCGGCGGCGGCTACCGATTGCTTAAGCACGGCTTCGGTCAGGCGGGTGTGTTGCGAGGCAATCTCGATATCGGCATTGACAGCGCGCAGGCGCTCGGCCGCAGCATCAACCTTGCGCCGGCCAATGTCGGCCTCGGCATACAAGCCTTGGCGATGCAGGTTGGTGGCCTCCACAACATCGCGGTCGATCAATGTGACTTGGCCGACGCCGGCGCCCACAAGGTATTGCGCAGCCGGGCAGCCCAAACCACCCAAACCAATCACCAAAACATGGCTGGCGGCGAGCGCCGCTTGGCCTTGCTCGCCGAATTCGGGCAGTTGAATCTGCCGTGCGTAGCGCGTGTTGTCAGTCATGGTTTGCCGGCGAGCGCCCGGTTGTTACCCGTGGGTGGCCCTCAAGATCCTTGTGCGTTGATACCTCAGCAAAACCAGCATCAGCAAACAATTTGCCGACTGGCCCAGCTTGCCCGGCTTGCTTGTACCCGTGCTCGACGGCCAGCCAGCCACCTGCCGTCAGATGCGCTGGCGCGCCGGTGATGACATGGCGCAAGTCGGCCAAGCCGGCATCAGCACTGAACAACGCAGCATGCGGCTCAAAGCCGCGAACACTGTCCGCCACGGCCGGGTCGGCTGGGTCGATGTACGGTGGATTGCAAACAATGCCGTTGAAGCGCTGGCCGTGCACTGCGCCAAACCAATCACCCTGCACAAACTGTGCATTGGTGATCTCGCAGGCCCGCGCATTGGCTTTGGCAATATTCAGCGCGGCAGGGTTCGTGTCGGTGCCAACAAGCTGCCATTGCGGCCGCTCGCTGGCCAGCGCCAAGGCAATGGCGCCGCTGCCTGTGCCCAAATCCAGCACCTGTTGTGGGCTGTTGCCGCCCAATATCAAGGCCTGCTCGACCAGCGTTTCGGTGGCCGGCCGCGGGATCAACACATCGGGGGTGACCTGCAGGTCCAAAGTCCAAAAGCCCATCCGGCCAGTCACATAGGCGAGTGGTTCGCCGGCCTGCGCGCGGGCGAGCCAGTTGTCCAGCCGGGTCTGTTGGTGGGCGTCCAGCGCGTTGTCGTGGTGCAAGCTGACCCAACCCCAGGTTTGTTCCAGACAATCGGCGAGCAGACGCTTGGCTGCCTGTTCGTTGTCTAGTACAGCCTGCGCGCGACGCAAGGCGGCGCGCACAGTGATGGCCTCACGCATCGTCGCCGATGGCCGCCAATTGCTCGGCCCGGTGTTCGGTGGCCAGCGGCTCCAGCACCTGCTCCAACGCGCCTTCCATGACATCGGCCAATTTGTACAGCGTCAGGTTGATGCGGTGGTCAGTCACTCGCCCCTGCGGGTAGTTATACGTGCGGATGCGCTCGCTGCGGTCACCGCTGCCGACTAGCGCCTTGCGCGTGGCGGCTTCTTCGGTCGCGGCTTCGTTCTCGGCGGTTTCCAGCAATTTTGATTGCAGCAAGGACATCGCCTTGGCGCGGTTTTTATGCTGCGAACGCTCGTCCTGACACTCGACGACGATGCCCGAGGGCAAGTGGGTGATGCGGATGGCCGAGTCGGTCTTGTTGATGTGCTGGCCGCCAGCGCCAGAGGCGCGGAAGGTGTCGATGCGCAGCTCGGCCGGGTTGATCGCCTCGGCCTCGACCGCGTCACGCTCGGGCATCACTGCCACCGTGCAGGCTGAGGTGTGGATGCGCCCCTGAGACTCGGTTTCGGGCACCCGTTGCACGCGATGCGCGCCGGACTCAAACTTGAGTTGTGAATACGCGCCGTGGCCCACAATGCGGCTGATGATCTCCTTGTAGCCGCCGTGCTCGCCGTGGCTTTCGCTCAGTGGCTCCACCTGCCAGCCGCGGCTCTCGGCGTACTTGCTGTACATGCGGTAGAGATCGCCGGCGAAAATTGCTGCTTCGTCGCCGCCCGTGCCCGCGCGGATCTCCAAAAAGATGTTGGCGTCGTCGTGGGGGTCGCGCGGTGCCAGAAAGCCCATCATCTTGGCCTCTAAACCTTCGCGCTTGGCTTCCAGCTTGGGCGCTTCGTCTGCCGCCATTTCGCGCACGTCGGCATCGTCGTCGGCGGCCATGAGCTTGAGGTCCTGCAGTTCCTCAGCGCTGCTGGCCCAGGCGTTGAAGGCCTCGGCCAAGGGCTCGAGGTAGGCGTATTCCTGCGACAGCTTGCGGAACTTGTCCTGGTTGCCAATCACTTCGGGGTCGGACAACTCATGTGCCAGGTCGTGATGGCGCTCGACCAATTGCTGCAGGCGGCGTTCCAGCTTGGGGTTCATAAGGGAAGTTCTGAATGAATCGCGCGAACCGCGTTCGAGTCCTGAAAAGTTTTGATGCAAGGCGGGTGGTGCAGCGCCGTAGTCATTCTACGGCCAAGCCGCCCAACGCAGTCAGCAGAACTTTTCAGGCCGAACCCCGAAGGAGCCGGGCCTTTCTGGCCCGCTTGCGGCGTCATTCGTCGTTCATGTGGAATGACCACATTTCTCTCCTCAGTTTCTTGCGAGCGAGCCAGAAAAGACTCCGGCGCGGCCGTGCGATTCATTCAGAGCTTCCCTGTTCATCCAAGTTGAACAGGCGGCTGGCAGCCTCGAGCAACTCGGCTTGCTGCTCGGCCGGTGCATTGCGCAGGGCTTTGGTGGGCGCGTGCAGCAAGGCGTTGCTCAGGCTGCGCGACAATGATTGTAGAACGTCATCGACCGGCTCGCCGCGGGCCAGTGCTGCTTTGGCGCGTTGCACCGCGTCGGCGCTACGGCTTGCATGTTCGCGTCGCAGCGCGCGGATGGTGGCGCCTGCGCTGCGGCTGTCCAGCCAGTGCATGAAGCGCGTCACGTGATGGTCGAGCATCGCCTCGCCATCGCTGGCGGCGTCGCGCCTAGCTTGCTGGTTGTTGTCGATGATGCGCTTGAGGTCGTCAACGTCGTACAAGTAAACGTCAGCCAGCTTATCGACGGCAGGGTCGATGTCGCGCGGCACGGCCAGGTCGAGCACGCACATGGGTTTGCGCTTGCGCTCGCGCAGCGCAGCGCGGAATGCCGCGTTGCCCAGCAGCGCGTCGGGCGCGGCTGTACAACTGACGACAATATCGGCCTCCGGCAGATAGTCACCCAGCGCGTCGAACGGCACGCTGGCGCCGTGGTGCTTGTGTGCCAACGTGTCGGCGCGCGCCGCCGTGCGGTTGGCAAAATGCAGCCGCTTGAGCTTGGCGCTGCGCAGGTGCGTGGCGAACAGTTCAATCATGTCGCCAGCGCCGATCAGTAGCGCCGATTGTTGCGACAAATCGTCAAAAATGCGTCCGGCCAGCCGCAAACCAGCGTAAGCGAACGACACCGGGTTCTGGCCAATCTCGGTGCCACTGCGCACCGCTTTTGCGGCTGCAAAGGCGTGCTGGGTGCAGCGGCCTAGCACTGGCCCCAGGGTGCCGGCGGCTTGCGCGGCGGCAACAGCCTGTTTGACCTGGCCGAAGATTTGCGGCTCGCCCAGCACCATCGAATCCAGCCCGGCAGCGACCCGGAACAGGTGCCGGACGGCCTGCTCGCCGGTGTGAAATTCACTCGCAGATTCAAGGGTTTGCAGGTCAACTCCACCACTTGCCAACCACGCGAGTAGGGCGTTGCGGCTTGGCGTGCCAACCACCGTGAGTTCAGTGCGGTTGCAGGTCGAAAGCAATAGCGCTTCGTGCACGCCATCCACCTGCGTGGCAGCCTGCAAACGGGCGGCTAGCGCATCGCCGGGCACAGCAACCTGCTCGCGCAGGGCGACTGAAGCGCGATGGTGGTTCAGCGTGAGGGTGAGAATGGGCATGCCGCCGCAGCGAAGGGCAAGCCGCGAATTGTCTGCGATGCGTGTGGTCGAATTCAAGACAAGGCCGGGTGTGCCGGCCTGAATGACAGCGGTATGATCGACCCTATGAAACGCACTTTAACCTGCTTGGCCGTGCTGGCCTGCACGGCTTGCGCCACGCCTGGCTCCGACGGCGGCAAGACGCCGATTGGCCAATTGTTCGCTGTGACTGGCGGCCCGGTGCAGCCGCAGCCGCTGACGCCGCGCAACCAGATCACCTACCACGTGTTGGCCGCCGAAGTGGCTGGCGGCCGCGGCGAAAACCGTGTTGCAGCCGAGCAATATTTGGCCGCAGCAAAACTCAGTGAAAACGTTGATGTGGCGCGCAACGCGGTACGCTACGCGCTGTCGGCAGGCGACTCTGAGTTGGCAGTTGCTGCCAGTACGCGCTGGGCCGAACTGGCGCCGGACGACGACAACGCCCAGGAAGCCGCACTGCGGGTCGCGCTGCAAGCCGAAGACCCCGAGCGGTCAGTGATGGCAGCGCGCGAACTTGTGCAACGCGACAAGCGTGGCGCCGGCAAGGGCGTGCGTGAGGTTGCGCGCATTATAGTGCGGCAAAAGCCACCGCAGGCACTGGCAATGCAGGTCATTCAGGCAGTGACCTACGACGTTGATGACGCGGCGCAAGCAGCCTATTCGCGCGGCTTGGTGCAAATGGAGTATGGCGATTTTGCGGCGGCGTCCATGTCTGCGGAGTCGGCCTTGGAGGCGCGGCCAGGCTGGCCGGACGCGGTGTTGCTCAAGGCCAGCCTGCTGATTCGCCAAGGGCGGTTGTTGCAGGGTATTGCCGCAGCCGAGCCGATGTTGTCCAGTGGTGATCGCGCCCGCGAGCGTTTTGCGCTGGCGCGGCTGTTGATCGACGAAAAAGCCTACGCCTTGGCCAAGCCGCAACTCGAGCGTGCGCTGGAAGAAGACCCTGGCCTGGGCGAGGCGCGTTACGCACTGGCGCTGATGGCGCTGGACGACAAGGACACCGACAACGCGCGCAGCCTGCTGCTGCCCTTGCTGGACGAGCGCACCGAACGTGATGGCGCTGCCTATTATCTCGGCCGTCTGGCGCAACAAGACGGTGACAACGAACAGGCCATGCGCTACTACCGCATGGTGTCTGGTGGCCAGCACGCCGTTGATGCGCTGGCACGGCGCGCATTTCTGATGGCCGAGCAGGGCGAACTTGAACAGGCGCAGCTTTTCTTGCGCGGAATTGCAGCCGCCAACCCGCAGCTCACACGCCGCTTGCTGATGGTCGAAGGTGACCTGTTGATCGAGCAAGGCAAGCCCGAGGATGCCGTGGCGCGGTACACCGAAGCGCTGGAAGTTTTCGAGGATGACTCTGACCTGCTCTACAGTCGCTCGCTTGCGCACGAGCGCGCCGGCGACGTCGATGCTGCGAAAGCCGACCTGCGCCGCATGCTCGAGCTGGATGGTGATGATGCGCGTGCACTGAATGCGCTGGGTTATATCCTCACCAACCATTCCACGCGCTATCGCGAGGCGTTGGGCTATATCAAGCGCGCGCTGGAATTGCAGCCCAATGATCCGGCCATCATCGACTCCATGGGTTGGGTGCAATATCGCTTGGGCAACTACGAGCGAGCCCGCAACTATCTGCAAAAAGCATTCGACAGCCAGCCCGACCCGGAGGTGGCCGCGCACTTGGGCGAGGTGTATTGGAAGCTTGGCCAGCAGGAGCGCGCACGCGAAATTTGGGACGCGGCGCTTGCCGATGCGCCCGAGCATCCGGCCTTGCGCGAAACCGTGCAGCGGCTGACTCAATAAACTCCGGCCGCATGCACATTCGCAGCCTGGCTGCGCTGGCGCTTGTAACTGCGCTGGCCGGCTGCCAAAGCTTTGCCCCGGCGCCGGTGGTGCAGGGCGACGCCTCGGCAAAGCTGTGGCAAGCGCGGCAAGCCAAGCTAACCAACTTGGACACCTGGGCATTAACCGGCCGTGCTGCGTCCGGCGGTGGGTTCGGGCTCAAAGGCAGCTTGCGCTGGGTGCAGCGCGGCGACCAATTCACGCTTAGTGTGCGCGGCCCGTTTGGTATTGGCGCAGCGCAGTTACGTGGCACGCCAGCCCGGGTGGAGGTGCGCAGCGGCAAGCAGCGTTGGATCACCAATGAACCCGAGGAATTATTGCGCCAGGAGTTTGGCTGGAGCTTACCCGTGCGCGCGCTGCGCTACTGGGTGCTGGGATTGCCGGCACCGGGCGTACCGGCCGATTTTTCGCTGGATGCCAAGGGGCGCATCAACGCGCTGACGCAAGCCGGCTGGACGGTGCAATATGCCGACTACGCGCCGGCACCGCTGCTCGAGCTGCCTGGCGCTTTGCAGGCCCAGCAGGGTGACACGACGCTGAAGCTGAGCATTGACCAGTGGGATGTCAGCCCATGAGCAGCCTGCGCTTGCCCGCGCCGGCAAAGCTCAACCTGTTCTTGCATGTGGTCGGCCGCCGCGGCGATGGCTATCACCAGTTGCAAAGCGTGTTTCAACTGATCGATCTGTGCGACATCATCACACTTGCGTCGCGTAATGACGACCGAATCACGCGAGTGGGTGGCGTACCCGGCCTGGCGGCAGACGACGACTTGGTGGTGCGCAGCGCGCGCATGCTGGCGGCACATGTCGATGGCGGCGTGCCCGGCGTGGACATCACGGTCGAAAAGCGAATACCTGTCGGTGCCGGCCTGGGCGGCGGCTCCAGCGACGCAGCGAGCACACTGCTGGGCCTGAACCAGTTGTGGGGTTTGGGCTTGTCGATCAACGCCCTGGCAAAGCTTGCGCTGCCGCTAGGCGCCGACGTGCCATTTTTTGTCCGCGGGCACAATGCCTGGGTGGAAGGCATTGGCGAGCAAATCACGCCGGTGGGCCTGCACACGGCTTGGTTTGCCGTGTGCGTCCCGTCCGTACACGTGCCCACGGCAGCGGTGTTCGGCGCCCCCGAATTGACAAGGCAGCACCCGATCACGACAATACGTGCCGCTTTTTTTGGTGGCCACGTGCAACAGCTTGTTGCCGCGGGTTCCAACAATTGCGAGCCGGTTGCCAGGCAGCGCTATCCGGACGTCGAGGCAGTGTTTGATGCGCTGCACGGCTTCCCGGCGCGGCTCAGCGGAACCGGCGGTGCGGTGTTTGTTGCTTGCGATAACCAGCAGCAAGCACAAACGGTTGCCGATGCAGCCAGCCCAGTGGCACAGTGCTTTGTGTGCCGCGGCTTGCAGCGGTCGCCGGCATTGCGATGTCGGGCAGGAGCCCGATCAGCGGATGGATAGTGGGGTGTAGCCAAGCGGTAAGGCAACGGGTTTTGATCCCGTCATGCGCTGGTTCGAATCCAGCCACCCCAGCCAACCCTAACTCTTGGCCCGCGCAGCGGGCCCTAGAGTTACGTTGTCCCCGCGGAAGCGGGGACCCAGTTGCCACAATGTGGCAGAGCGCTAACACGAAGCGACTAGATTCCTGCTTTCGCAGGAATGACGGGACTCTTACTCCGACCGCCGAGTTTCGAATTCAAATATGCGTTCATCAAACTGACGCATTATGATGGCGCCGCCATTTGCTTCATGCGCTGCTCCGATGTCCGAATCTTCCATCACGCTGTTTACCGGCAATGCCAACCCCGCCTTGGGGCAAGCAGTTGCCGACTGTTTCAAATTGCCGTTGGGCAAAGCTGTGGTGGGGCGCTTCTCGGACGGCGAGGTGCTGGTGGAGATCATGGAGAATGTGCGCGGCAAGGACGTGTTCATCATCCAATCGACCTGCCGGCCAACCAACGACAGTGTGATGGAACTGCTGATGATGATCGACGCGCTCAAGCGCGCATCGGCTGGCCGCATCACCGCGGTGATTCCATACTTTGGGTACGCGCGCCAAGACCGCCGCACGCGCAGTGCGCGGGTGCCGATTTCGGCCAAGGTGGTGGCGCAGATGATTGGCGCTGCCGGCGCCGACCGCGTGCTAACAGTCGATTTGCACGCTGATCAGATTCAGGGCTTTTTCGATGTGCCGGTCGATAACGTCTATGCCTCGCCGCTGCTCTTGGGCGACATCTGGCGGCAAAAGTACGATGACCTGATTGTGGTGTCGCCGGATGTGGGTGGTGTGGTGCGCGCGCGCGCCGTGGCCAAACGCCTGGACGACGCCGACCTGGCCATCATCGACAAACGCCGCCCGCGTGCCAACGAAGCCAAGGTGATGAATATCATCGGCAACGTGTCCGGCAAGAGCTGCGTGATTGTCGATGACCTTGTCGATACCGCTGGCACACTGTGCCAAGCCGCTGCGGCGCTCAAGGAAGAGGGTGCTAAAGCGGTTGTTGCCTATGTCACGCACCCGGTGCTGTCCGGTCCCGCCGTGCAGAACATCACTAACTCGGTGCTGGATCAGATGGTTGTGACCGATACCATCCCCTTGTCACCCGAGGCAGCAGCCTGCGGCAAGATTCGCCAGCTCAAGATTGCCGACATGCTGGCCGAGACGATCCGCCGCGTGAGCAACGAAGAGAGCGTGTCGTCGCTTTACGTGGATTAGCGCTGGAGCGCGCATTGCGCCAAAGCCCCAGCCCTCGTACAATCCGCGCCCGTTTTGCTGCCAGTGGCAGCAGCGTCAATTGCAGCGCTCTGGTCGCGGAGGCTGCGTAACCTATTGATTCTTGGAGTAAACTAATGAGCGAAGACTTTGTTGTCAAAGCAACGTCTCGCACTGCGCAGGGCACGAGTGCGAGCCGCCGCCTGCGCCGTGAGGGCAAAGTGCCGACCATCCTCTACGGAGGCGGCGTAGCACCGCAAATGCTTGCGGTCGATCAAAATGAGCTGTTACACCACCTCGACCACGAGGCGTTCTACTCGCACATCCTGAAAGTTGAAGTTGATGGCGAGCAGCAGCAAGCCGTGTTGAAAGACGTGCAACGCCATCCGTCCAAGCCGCGTTTGCTGCACATGGACTTGATGCGCATTGTTGCCGGCCAGAAGATCCGCATGACAGTGCCCTTGCACTTCACCGGCGAGAAGCTTGCACCGGGTATCAAGGACGAAGGCGGCGTGTTGGATCGCGTGCGCAGCGAACTGGAAATCGAGTGTCTGCCGAAAGACCTGCCCGAGTTCATCGAGGTCGATGTCTCTGGTCTGAGCCTGAACGAGTCCATCCACCTTGAGGAGTTGACCCTGCCAGAGGGCATCATCTCCATCGCGCTGATGCACGAGGAAAACTGGACGGTCTGCGCTGTACACATGCCGCGTGCTCTGGTTGAAGAAACCGACGAGGACGAAGACGAAGTGGCAGCCGACGAAGTCGAAGCCACCGAGCAAGGCGACGGCGAAGACGGCGAGGGCGACGACAGCGGCGACGACGACAAGTCGTAGTACGCGTGAGCGCTGGCATCCAAGCCATAGTCGGCCTCGGGAACCCCGGGGCCGACTACATTCTGACCCGGCACAATGTCGGGTGGTGGCTGGTTGATGCCATGGCCAATGGTGCCGGCGCGCGCTACACCGGCGCCAAGAAGCTGCATGCCGAACACGCACAGGTGATGATCGGCAACAGCCGCGTGCATCTGCTCAAGCCGGTCACCTATATGAACAAGTCGGGGCAGGCGGTGGCTGCGCTATGCCAGTTCTACAAGCTGGCTCCTGAGAACCTGCTCATCGTCCACGACGAATTGGATTTGCCGCCGGGTAGCGCCAAGCTCAAACGCGGCGGTGGCCACGGCGGCCACAATGGTTTGCGCAGCGTCATCAGCCACATCGGTGCCGACTTTGCCCGCCTGCGTTTGGGTATCGGCCATCCCGGCCATCGCGACCAAGTGCTTGGCCACGTGCTCAAGCGCGCCAGCAATGACGACGAAGCCGCTGTGACTGACGCGATCAATCGCAGCCTCAAGGCCATCGACACGCTGTTTGCCAAGGGCTGGGATGCAGCCAGCCAGCAGCTACACACGAGTTAAACGCTATGGGAATTCGCTGCGGAATTGTTGGCCTGCCGAATGTTGGCAAATCGACCCTGTTCAATGCGCTGACGCGCGCCGAAATCGCGGCCGAAAACTACCCGTTTTGCACCATCGACCCCAACGTCGGCGTGGTGCCGGTGCCTGATCCGCGCCTGGCCGTGCTGCAGGGCATCGCCAAGCCCGAAAAGCTGCTGCCGACGACAGTCGAGTTTGTCGATATCGCCGGCCTGGTCGCCGGTGCCTCGCAAGGCGAAGGCCTGGGCAATCAGTTTTTGGGCAATATCCGCGAGACTGATGCAGTCGCCCACGTTGTGCGGTGCTTTGATGACGATGACGTCATCCATGTCTCGGGTTCAGTCGATCCGCTGCGCGACATTGATGTCATCAACACCGAGTTGGCGCTGGCTGATCTTGAATCTGTTGGCCGCGCCATAGAGCGCGCAAGCAAACAAACTCGCAGCGGCGACAAGGCCGCACTGGCGCGTGTGGCGTTGCTGGAGCGTGTGCAAGCGCACCTGGATAGCGGCGACCCTGTGCGCAGCATGGACTTGACCGCCGACGACCGCCTCGCATTGCGCGACCTGCACCTGATCACCATCAAGCCGACGCTGTATATCGCCAATGTCGATGAGGACAACCTCGATGGCAATGCGCTGACCGAAAAAGTAGCTGAGCGCGCCGCCGCCGAGCAGGCCGAGTTGGTTGTTGTCTGCGCGGCGATCGAGGCAGAAATCATCCAGTTAGACGAAGCCGATCGCGCTGAGTTTCTGGCTGATCTGGGCCTGGACGAACCAGGCCTCAACCGCGTCATCCGCGCCGCCTATCAATTGTTGGGCCTGATGACCTACTTCACCGCTGGCCCCAAGGAAGTCCGTGCCTGGACTGTCCGCGAAGGCGCCACCGCCCCGCAAGCGGCGGGCGTGATCCACACCGACTTCGAAAAAGGCTTCATCCGCGCCGAGGTTGTCGGCTATGACGACTACGTGGCGGGCAATGGTGAAGCGGGTGCCAAAGAAGCAGGCAGGTGGCGGCTCGAAGGCAAGGAGTACGTCGTCAAAGAAGGCGATGTGATGCACTTCAGGTTCAACGTATAGCGCCCCACCCGGCTGGGCAAATCGCACACAAAGCGGGCATGATTCAGTTCATGCTCCAACATCAGTCTGCAAATCAAGAACCACTGCGCAACGCACCTGAAGAATTCGTGCTGCCCGATGTTGCGGCGTACCTAAACGGCAACTCGCTGGGCCTCATGCCCAAGCGCGCGCAGCAGGCTGTGCAGGCTGCCTTGCAGGCTTGGGGTGAGGACGCTGTAGCAGGCTGGAACACCGCCAATTGGGTGGGGCTGGCGCAACAGGCTGGTGACAAGATCGGCCGCATTATCGGCGCGCAGCCGGGCGAAACCACTGTTGCTGACTCCACCAGTGTCAACCTCTACAAGGCCTTGCACGCGGCACTTGCGCTGCGCCCGGAGCGCAACGTTATCGTGTGCGAAGCGGGCAACTTCCCCACCGACCTGTACGTGATGCAGGGGCTGGCGGCAGCGCGCCCTAATCTTGTGCTCCGCACGGTCGACCCAGACGATGTCGAAGTCGCGCTGGACGACAGCGTTGCGGTGCTCAGCCTCAGCCATGTGAACTACCGTGATGGCCGCCGTTTCGACATGCCCGGCATCACCCGCGCTGCCCATGACGCAGGCGCGCTAGTGGTGTGGGACCTGGCGCATTCGGCAGGCGCCGTGCCGCTGAGTGTCGCCGACGATGGTGTCGATTTCGCCGTAGGTTGCGGTTACAAGTTCCTCAACGGCGGGCCAGGCGCGCCAGCATTTGCCTACGCTGCAAAGCGCCACCACGACCAATTGCAAAACCCTATTGCCGGCTGGTTCGGCCACAAGGCGCCGTTTGCCTTCGCCCCCGAGTTCGAGCCGTCGGCAGGCATCGAGCGCTTGCAGGTGGGCACGCCGCCGGTGCTTAGCCTGGCCGCGCTCGATGCGGCGTTGGATGTGTTTCTTGAGGCTGACGAAACAGCGCTGTTTGCCAAGGCCGATGCGATGTATGCCAAGGCGCATGCTCTAGTTAAAGCACAACTTGAACCGCGCGGGTTTACTTGCATCTCGCCGCCGCCGGAGGCCAACCACGGCAGCCAGATCAGCCTGCGCCATGAACACGCTTGGCCGCTGGTTCGTGCGTTGGCTGCTGAAAGCGTGGTTGGCGACTTTCGCGCGCCGGATGTCTTGCGCTTTGGCTTTACGCCGCTCTATACACCGCTCGAAGCTGTCGAAACACTGGTCGAGACGTTGGTGGGGCTGATCGACACCAGTGCTTGGGATAAGCCCGAGTTTCACGCCAAACAACGAGTGACATGAATGCGACTATCGAAACACTGGGCGCTTGCTGCGCCGCTGCTGTTTACCAGCCTGAGTGCCATGGCTGCGCCAGCGCCTTGGTCTGAGGTTGCCGCGCAGGCTCAGCCGCCGGCGGGTGAGCGCATCACCTATGGGCCGGGCAAGGACCAATTTGCGGAGTTGTTTGTGCCGAACTCAGCAGCCGAGCCAGTGCCCGTCTTGGCACTGATTCACGGCGGCTGCTGGTTGCAGCAATTCGACGTTGAACATTTGCGCCCGCTGGCTGTAGCAATTTCCGAGTTGGGTTGGGCGGTCTGGCTGCCCGAATATCGCCGGGTTGGTGGCGACCAGGCCGAGGGTGGGTATCCCGAAACCTTCCTCGACATCGCCACGGTCATGGACGTGCTGCGCCAGTTGGCGCCGCAACGCAATCTGGATTTGAACCGCTTGGTCGTTTCCGGCCACTCCGCGGGCGGGCATTTGGCCTTGTGGTCGGCCACGCGCGGTAGTTTGCCCGCGGGCCATGCCTTGTATCGATCCGATCCGCTAATACCCAAGGCAGTGATTGGTTTGGCCGCGATTGCGGACCTGGCCAGCTACCGCGTTGGCCCAGCAGGCAGTTGCCACAGCGCCGTGGATATCCTGATGGGCGGTGCACCTGACGAGCACGCTGACCGCTACGCCGCAGCCTCGCCCGCCCAGCGCTTGCCCTTGCCGGTGCCAGTCAGCCTGATCCAGGGCGCTGAAGATCCCATTGTGTCGTTGGCCAGCGCAAAAGGATTTGCCAAAGCCAGTCCGAGCACCGAGCTGCTGGAGTTGCCGGAACTAGGCCACTTCGACTTGGTGATTCCGCGCGGTGCGGCTTGGGACGCCTTGCAGGCCGAGTTGGCGAACGCCGCCGACTAGCTGGCCTCAACAGAGCTGTCATTGCGAGCGGCGTAGCCGCGCGGCAATCTCGTCAACGAAGTCGCCACCCAACGAGATTGCCGCGGTCGCTACGCTTCCTCGCAATGACAGGACTACTCGGCAGGCCGCACCGGCCCGACATCGACCTTCGCCGCTCGACCCTGCGCCTCCTGCACCGCGGAATACACCTCATCCACGCTGGGGTTGGTTCGGATGTCCAAATCCAGGCCAGCACGAAGCACGGCGGGGTCTTTGATCAAATCCAGGTTGGCGCGCCAGATCAGCGGCCACAAGAACGCGTTGCCATAAACACTGGGTTTGGCGGCGATTGTCCATAGCGTGTCACCGCGCTGGACGGTGTAAAGCTTGGTGGCGATGCTGGCGGCGGTTTCGACGCGTTCGATCAATTCCAGCGCGCGTGTGCCTTGGCCGCGGACGATGGCCAGTTCGGCCGTGCGCAAGGCGGCCAATTGAACATCTGTCAGGCCAGTGCGTTGCCGCACTTTGGCAAGCGCCGCGCGGGCCTTGTCCAGCGCGTCCGTATCTTGCTGTGCCTTGGCACGGGCCGTGACCTGCTTGGCCAGGCTGCGCGCACGCGGCGTGTTGCCATTGCGGTCGGCGGCCTCGGCTTTGGCCAGCAGATAGTCAGCGCCCGTCCAGGTTGGCAAGTTTTCTTTGGCCGCCGCAACCGCAGTGCGCGCTTCGACGATGAAGTCGGATGGCGCGTACGGAGCCGGTTCAGGCTGTTTTGCAGGTTCTGTAGTCGCAACTTGTTTGCTCGGCGGCGGCTTGGGTTTGAACAAGGGCTCGCCCAGACTCGCGCAGGCAGTCAACAGCGCGCTTGCCACGATAACGGCACCGCGTGCGCAGATCGACGAGCGAGTTGCGGAGTCAAACATGGTCAATATTGTACGGGCACTATGCGTTGGCTTGGCCTAGCCTGGATGTTTCACGTGATGCGCAGCAGACGGCGCAGGGTCGGCGGTTTCGGACGCCGCTCTGGAGCGAGAAACGTAGCCGTAGCTACGTTTGGAGTGAAGAGCAAGCACGGGGCGGCCGAGACAAGCCAGATGCTGTGCAAGCGATGCGCAGGTACAAACTGGTTTTTCAAAGTATCCCAGATTGATAAATACAATCGTGTGCTTGGAAGTTATAACGAGCGATCACGCGAAGCATTCGGGCTACACTGCCGCCCCATGTTGTTGAGCCAATACACCCGTTGGGCCGCGCCACTGTGTTGGCTGGGCTGTCTGGCAAGCCTGTTGGTCTGGTTCGGATGGATCGCAGGCGGTGTGCTGTGCGTGCCGTTGCTGTTTGCCGGGCCTGGGCTGCTACGTGGCCGCAGTTACACGTTTGCCTGGCTCAGCCTGCTGTCGCTGTTCTACATGGCGCTGGGGATGACCGAGGCGTTTTCTACGCCCGCGGATCGCGCCATTGCCACGCTACATGTGCTGGCCGCAGGTGGTTTATTCCTGGCTTGCGTGCTCACCAACCGCTTGCGCGCCGTCGAGCGTCGTGGCCAGCAAGTTGCGGACGAAAGGCACGGTGAGCCGCCGCCCGGCAGCCAGTGAAGCGTCGTCCAGGCGTTGCACCCACGCCATGAGGCTGCTGTTGTCGCGCGGGATGCGTGCCAGCAAATAGTCGGCGACTTTGCCGGGCAAGGTCATGCCGCGGCCACCGCAGCGGTCAATGAGCAGTTGTTTGCGGTCGGCATCAACCAGCGGCGCAAGCGCGTGTTGCGCGCCCCATGCCCAGCGCGAGCGTAGGTCGGGCGTCAAAAAGTGCGGTGGCGTGCGACTGGCGGCAATCCAATGGCCGCCGTGGCTGCGCAGCCCATCGACCAGGCGCAGTAGGGCGCGTTCCCAGTCGGTTTCTCCAGCGGCTTCATCGGCGTCGTCGATGCAAACCAACGATAGCGACTCCAAGGCTTCCAGCATGCCCGGCCCGCGTTCGATCAGTTTCCGCAGGGGCAGGTAGGCGCTGTAATCATGGTTACGCGCGGCGGCTTGCAGCAGGTGCGACTTGCCGCAGCCCACCGGCCCGAGCACCACCATGTCCGCAGTGGGATCGCGCAATGCGGCGACAGTCGCCTGGTTGGGGCCGGCGACGAATTGTTCCAGCGTGGTCTGCTCGGCCAACTGAATGCCGAGCGGCAGTTGCACAGCGTTCACGCCTGGCCTTGATAGGCGTCGCTGTTGAGCCACATGCTTGCGGCATAGCGCAGCAAGACGGCAATGGCGGCGGCCATTGGCAGCGCCAGCAACACCCCGACAAAGCCGAACAATTGCCCGCCAGCCAGTACGGCGAAAATGACAGCGACAGGATGCAGGCCGATGCGGTCGCCCACCAACAGTGGTGTGAGCACGGCCGATTCCAAAACCTGGCCGATGCCGAACACCAGCCACACGCCCAGCACCGGCAAGAACGCCTGGGTTTGCACCAGCATGGCCACCGTCGCGGCGCCGATGCCGATAATCATGCCCAGGTACGGCACGAAGCTGACGAAGCCTGCGAGCAGGCCGATCAGCAAGGCCAGCTCCAGGCCGACAATCCACAAGCCCGTTGTGTAGAGCACGGCCAGCGCAAACATCACCAGCAATTGGCCGCGGATAAACGCTGACAACACCTCATCGGTGTCGGTGGCAATGGTCGTGACCGTGGGCAGGTATTTGCGCGGGATCAACTCGGCGATGCGGGCGACCATTTTGTCCCAGTCGCGCAGCAGGTAGAAGGTGACGATTGGGATCAGCGCAAGGTTAGCCACCAGCGCGAGTGCCGCGACGCTTGATTTGCTGATGGATGCCCACAGGCCCGCGGCTAGCCCGCCAGCTTGCGACCAATTTTTCTTGATCGCCTCGCGCAGGCCGTCGCCGTCCAGGGTCATGCCATCGGGCAGCACAATGCCCAGGCGTGGTAGCCACTCGTTCTGGATGGTCAGCAGCGCGTCAGGCAGCTTGCTGACCAGCGTGCCGAGCTGTTCGCGCAGCAGTGGAAACAACAGCAGCAACATGACAATTCCCAGCAGCGTCAGCACCAGGAACACGATGCTTACGCCAACTGTGCGCGGTAGTTTGAGCGCTTCTAGCCGGTCAACAATCGGGTCGCCCACGTAGGCCAGGCCCGCAGCAATCACGAACGGGCTGAGGATGGGCGCCAGCAGCCACACCATCACCACAAAAACGGCGGTAGCGCCCAGCATCCATTTGGCGCGGCTGCTCATTGTCCAGGCAAGTGCCATCAACGCATCCGGTAGTGCAATTGCGCCGTTTCGCCAACTGGCAGCAAGGCCTGCGGCCCAATATCGTTATTCTGGCCGTTGTTGTTCTGGTTGCCGTTGCTCAGGTCTGGTTCAGCGCTGCCGGGGTCATCCAACACCTGTGACGAGTCCGGAAACGTATAGCCCGGCGATGTGTTCGGCGCGCCCAGCACGCCACCACCAAAGCTGTCGTCGCGCACCAGCACGCGCTCCACGTCAATGGCACGGGCCAAGTCGGCCACGGTTGCACCGCTCATCAAGCGGAACACCACGGTGTCGCGCTGGGCTTCCAACACGGTGGTGTCTTCCACCACGTTCAGGCGCCCGAACATATTCAGCGTGCGCGCATAGTCGGGCAGGCCCGCGATGCCGTGCACGGCAACATCAATGGCTGCAGACGGCCCCGTGGTGCCACCCGCGTAACGGCTGACCAGGCGCTGCGCCAGTCCAGCCATACCGTCGCTGAGCGCTTCATCGCTGCTACGTGTGCTGGCCGACCACCGTTGTGCGCCCACATCGGGGTCGAGTAAGGCCCAGCGCGCGGTGCGCAGGCTGCCACTGCGGGCAATGTGGCCGACAAGAATTTCTGCCGCGTCGTAGCGGCGGGATGCTGCGCGCACGCGGTCGAAAAAGCCGCCGCGAATATCTGCAGCCTCAATGGCGCGGCGATCTTCTATATCCATCACCGGGAACAGCAACGGCAGGCCGCGCGCTTGAGCGGCTTCGACCAGCGCGCCGGCGCGGCGCTGGCTGGCACTTTCATCAATGATGCCGCGGCCGGAACTCGTCACCAGCCAAACCAGCGTGCGCGGCCTGCGTGGCGGCCATACCTGCAGGCCTGCACGGCGCATGGCGTTATCGATAGCGCCGGGCACAAAACTGGCAATCAGGCGATATTGTGGTGGTGGCTCATCGCCGGGTTCATCATCGTCTTCGATGATTTCCGCGTCCGGGTCGGGCTCCGGCTCGACTAGCTCGAAGCGGAACTGGCTGACTAGCGCTTCGGCCTGTTCGATGACTGCGCGGCCGGCCGGCTCGTCTGGAGCCATCGTCTGGCCGCTGACGCGCACCAGCACTTGCGCCAGGGTGTTGCGCAAACCTTCGGCGCGAGCTTCGTCATCGCGCGCCTCCAGCACGGTCTCGGCGCTGTAAAGGCCGGGCACAACAACAAATGCCGCCTGCGCCGACGGCACGGGCAGCAGCGCCAGCGCGGCGCACAACAAGAGTTTGAGCAAGTGCATGGGATACAATGATACCGATCCCCCGGCGCTCGGGGGATTGTTCGTTGGCCCCGCGCCACACACTCCAGATGCAATGCAGGAACGCGCGCCATGTCTGCAGGCGAATCACTGAGTTACCGCGACGCGGGCGTTGATATCGACGCCGGCAATGCGCTGGTTGATGCCATCAAACCCGCCGTGGCGGCCACCCGCCGGCCCGAAGTGCTGGGCGGTCTAGGCGGTTTTGGCGCCTTGTTCGAAATCCCCAAGGGCTACAAGGAACCGGTGCTGGTATCCGGCACCGACGGCGTTGGCACCAAATTGAAGCTGGCACTGGATGTGGGCTGGCTGGACGGGGTCGGCATCGACCTAGTGGCCATGTGTGTCAACGACATCCTGGTCGGCGGCGCCGAGCCGTTGTTCTTCCTCGACTACTACGCCACCGGCAAACTGCAGCCCGAAACCGCAGCGCGCGTCATCACCGGCATTGCCGAGGGTTGCCGCCAGGCTGGCGCGGCTTTGGTGGGTGGTGAGACCGCTGAAATGCCGGGCATGTACGCCGGTGATGACTTCGACCTGGCCGGCTTTTGCGTAGGCATTGTCGAAAAATCCAAGATTTTGGACGGCAACCGCGCGGCACCGGGCGATGTGCTGGTGGGCCTGGGCTCATCCGGCGTGCATTCCAACGGCTTCTCGCTAGTGCGCAAGCTCATCGAGCATTCTGGTGTTGATCTGGACCAGCCGCTTGAAGGCGGTGGCCAGCCACTAGGCAGGCTGCTGCTCGAGCCCACGCGCATCTATGTGAAATTGGTGCACGCTTTGCTGGCGCAGTTCGATATTCGCGCCATGGTGCATATCACCGGTGGTGGTTTGCAGGAGAATATTCCCCGCTCGCTGCCCGATGGGATTGGCGCCAAAATCACGCTGGACGCGTGGCCGCGCAGCGCGCTGTTCCAGTGGCTGCAACAGGCCGGCAATATCGAAACGGACGAAATGCACCGCACCTTCAATTGCGGTATCGGCATGGTGCTGGCAGTGCCGCAGGATCAAGCTGGCGCCGTCATCGCCGCTGCCGAGGCCGATGGCACGCCGGCCTGGGCAATTGGCGAATTGGTGGCGGGTGACGGCGTCGAATTGGTCTGATGCGCAAGCCACTACGCGTGGTGGTGCTGATTTCGGGCACCGGGCGCAACCTGCAAGCCCTGATCGATACCTGCGCCGACGACGATGTTGATGCGCAAATTGTCGGCGTTATCAGCAATCGGCCCGGTGCAGCGGGCCTGCAACGCGCGACTGATGCCGGCATTCCGGCGACCACCATCGACCACACCGAATTTGAGTCCCGCGCCGCCTTTGACATCGCATTGGCCGCCGCCATTGAGCAGTTTGAGGCCGATGTGATTTTGCTGGCAGGCTTCATGCGCATCCTCACGCCGGATTTCATCGCGCAGTTTGCCGGCCGCATGCTCAACATCCATCCGTCCTTGCTGCCCAAATACCGGGGTTTGAACACCTACGCCCGAGCCATCGAAGCCGGCGATACCGAGGCGGGCGCCAGCGTGCATTTTGTGACGGCCGAGCTCGACGGCGGGCCGGTCGTGCTTCAGGGCCGCTGCCCGGTGCAGGCTGACGACACGCCGGAGATACTGGCCGAACGCGTGATGCGCGAAGTGGAGCTGCGCATTTATCCGCAAGTGCTGCGCTGGTTGGCGCAAGGCCGCTTGCAGCCGGCGGCTCGGGGTTTTTTATTTGACGGCGTGGAACACCTTGCGCCGCTGCAAGTCGAAGCTGTGTGATGAAAACAACCAATAAACTGCTGGCAGCCGCACTGCTGCTGACATTGCCTACACTTGCACTGAGCCAGACGCCCACGCAGCCAGCGCCGGAGGCCGATGCGTTTGCGCCTTGGGCCGCCAGCTACAAGCTGTCGCGCGGGCCGCTGACGCTGGGCTACGCCGACTTCGCGCTCACCGAGGCGACAGGCAGTGATTGTTATCAATACCGCTACAACGCCAAGCCCGTTGGTTTGGCGCGGCTGTTTATTGGCCAACTCACCGAAGTCAGCGACTTTTGTGTCGCCGACGGCGAGATTCTGCCCAAGCAGTACAGCTTTACCCGCGCTGACAAGGCCGAAGACAACTACGTGCTTCGCTTTGATCAGGACGCCAGCAAGGTACGCGGCCCTGGCGAGCAGGTGCGCCCCTTGCCTGAGTCAGCGATGGATCGCCTACTGATTCAGATCGCCGTGCGCGACTTCGTCGTCAACAACAAGCCAGCCGGCACGCTGCCAAAGCAGCCGCGCGGCTTCACTATGGTTGAGGACGACCGCATCAAGACCTACACCTTGCAGGTAATGGGTTACGAGCGGGTCAAAACGCCCGCCGGTGAGTTGGACGCCATCCGCGTCGAGCGCATCAAGGACCCGCGCAAGACCACGTTGTTCTGGTTGTCGCCGGAGCTGGGCTACATCCCGGTGCGGGTGGAGCAGCGCAAGGATGGCGACGAGGAGCTGTCATTGGCGCTGGATGAAATTCCAGCCGACATGGCGCGGCCAGCCAGCGCTGGCGAACCCGAGCCTGAAACGCCCGAGCGCAAGGGCCCGCGCCGCCGCTGAGTTGCCTGTAGCCCGAATGTTTCACGTGATGCGAGGTGGCTGGCGCAGGATCGGGCTAGGTCATGTTTCTAGCCACCAAAACGACACCGCCAGGGCGCCGGCATAGCTCAGCGCAATCAAAGGCGCACAGGCCAATCGCGTTGGCCAGCCGTAACCACGGGTGCTGCGTTCCAGCATTACAACCGTGGCGCATAGCCACGCCTCGGGCAGCAGCACGTAATGCGCGACATGCCAGGTGCTGGCCACGCCGACCGCATGCCAGATGGGGATGTACCAAGCCATCCATTCGGCGATTGCAAACAGCAATAAACCCAGCCCCGTTGCCAGCAGCATGCTGCCGGCATTGCCCAAGCCGCTGCGGGTTTGGTCAGCCACCAAGCCGATGATTAACAATGGAATCAGCCATAGGCCGCCCATGAACACCGGCACGGCGCCGATGTGTGGCACATCGGCGGGCGCAAAGCGCAAACTGCCCATCGCGCCAGCCAGCATGGCGTCGGGGAAAATCTGCAGCACCGAGACCGGCAGCAGGAACAGCCACCAGCGCAGCCAGTGGCGATGCCCGCGCAGCATGGCGATTGCCAGCAACGCGGCGTGGAAGCCGAGCATCAGCCCCAACATTTGCCGCCCGGCATCGCCCGGCGCCCACGCCAGCACGCCGGCGCAGATCGCCGCGAAGGCGATCAGCAGCAGGTTCAGGTCGCGATTCATTTCTTAGTTAGCCGGAAAACGCTGCTTCGAGCGTGTCGCCCACCTTGGCTTTCAAGGCGACGCACAATTCGATCTGCTCCACGGCCAAGGCGAAGTCGCGCGGCCCGCCTTGCAGTTCATCGACTTTGGGGCCGAAGAAGTCCTGCAGTTCCTGCTTGCGCTTGGCGCTGCAAAAGTCGTGTGGCAGGGCGACGATGTCGCCTTGGTTCCACACCGGCACGCGCTCAATCACGCCATCCAGATTGGCTTGCAGCCACGTCCACGCTTGCGCCCGTGCTGCGGGGTTGGCGAACTGGTTGCGCAGTAGCGTGCGCACTTCGTTGTCGCGCACTTTGTCGGTCAGTGCCAATTCCAACGGGATAGCAGAGATGGCATCGTCCTTGGCCGACGACAAGGCCTGCAGCACGCGCTGGCGCAGCACGGCATCGGTGCTGTTGTTCAGCGCCACCACCAGCTTATTGGCGAAGTCCTTGCCGTATTCCAGCACGCCGGCCCGTAGCGCGGTTGCGACGAGGTCGGGGTTGATGGCATCGGGGCTCAAGCGCTTGCCGTTGCCGAGATAGTCGCGCGCCTGCTGGGCCAATGTCTTGGTTAGTTCGGCGTGTGCAGCGTCAATCACCAAATGCTCGACCAGAGCCTCACGCAACAGCGCCGTGCTTTTGGCGTCTTGCGCGTCGGCGTCGCTGTCGCCAACCAAGCCGATGGCGGCCAGCCGAGGCGCGTAAGTGTTGCGCATCCATTGCCGGATGGCGTCGGCTGCGCCCTCGTCAGCCACATTGCCGATGAGTTTTTCCAGGTCGCCTAGCGGCGCCGTGACGACATCCCACGCCGGTTGCGTGCTCAACGCGGCGTAGGCATCGGCCAAAGTCGCGGCCGAGATCTCTCCGGCTTCAAATGCCGCGGTGACACTGTCGGCTAGCGACAATTGCTCCCGCACGTTGAGCGTGTCCAGATTCGCCAAGGTGGCAGCCCAACCTTCGGAGTCCAGCGTCCAGCGGTAATAGCCGGCGCCGTCAGCGTTGGGCACGATGGCGTCGGGGCAGCTATCCAACGGCATGGATTGCTCGATGGCATCGATCAGCGTGCATTGCTTGCTCGCAGCGCCAGCCTTGATCACGCGCACACAGGCCGGAATTTGCCATTGCTGGCCGGGCTTGATGGACGAGCCCAGCGGGCGGAAGCGCGATTGCTTGAGCGTGACCGCCGCTTTGCCGTCGTCGCACCGCAGCGTGGCTTCGACTAGCGGCACGCCGGGTTGGTCGATAAAGCTGCGAAATGCCGGCACAACCTCGGGCTTGCCGCTGCCATCGGCTAGGCTGCGCATGAAGTCGTCGGTGGTGGCCACATCATCAGCAAAGCGCTGCATGTGCAGGCGCACGCCGTCGCGGAATTTGTCCTCGCCCAGGTAGTTTTCGAACATGCTCAGCACGCCGCCGCCTTTGCGGTAGGTAATGCCATCAAAGGCGTTGGCAATGTCGTTGTTGCTGAGCACCGGCTGGCGGATCTGCCGCGCCGAGGCCAGGCTGTCGATGGCCATGACGCGCAGCGCACCGCTTTGAGTGCGGCGGGCAAACTGGAACTCCGGCTGCCAGGCATCGGCGGCCTTGTTGCCCATCCAGGTGGCGAACGCCTCGTTGAGCCAGATGTCGTCCCACCACTTGGGTGTGACGAGGTTGCCGAACCACTGGTGGGCCAGCTCATGCGCATGCACGAGGCCGTAAAAACGGCGTTGCTGGAAGCTGGAAGTTTCGTCCAGCAGCAGCAATTGCTCGCGGTAGAGAATGGCGCCGACGTTCTCCATGGCCCCTGCAGCAAAGTCCGGCGCGGCGATAATGCCGAGCTTTTTGTACGGGTAGGGCACGGCAAAGTACGCCTCCAGCGCCTCGAGAATGGGCTGGGTGTGCTCAATGGCGTAAGCCAGTTGCTGGCCCTTGCCGGCGGCGGCCGCTGCCTCGAACGGGATGGCGCGATCGCGAATGGTCGTGGGCGGCAGGTCGGGCGCATTGACAAGGTCTTGCGGGCCGACCGCAAAGGCCAGCAAGTAGGTCGGCAGCGGCTTGGTGGTGGCGAACTGGCTGCGCGCCAAACCGTTGCCTGCTGGGGTTTGCTCCACCAACGGCGTGCTGGTGATGATGACGTGCTTGGGGTCGCCGGTTACAGCAATGCTGAACGGCGTCTTGAATTGCGGGTCGTCAAAACCGGGGAAGGCCAGCCGCGCCGAGATCGCCTCGAACTGGGTGTAGGCGTAGGCCTTGCCGGCTTCTTCGACCTTGTACAAGCCTTCCAGTGAGCCGTTGAATGTGCCGGAGTAACGCATCGCCAGCGTGGCGCTGCCGGGTTGCGCGGTGTCGCTGAGGCGGATGGTGGCGATGCCGGCCTCGGCATCGACCTGATCCCAAGTGCCGGTCAGCGACTGGTTGACGGTTTCAAGCGTGATGTCGCCAACGTCCAGGCCTTTGCCATGCAAGTGGATGCGGTCGGTGGCGGCGCGCAAGTTGAGTTTGATGCTGACATCACCCGAAAAGCCTGGCTCGTCGGGAACGATTTGAATATGCAGGTCGTACGCCGTGGGCAAGACTGCGGTGCCCAATGAGCCCTTGGGCGCCTGGTCGGCCACGGCGATGGCCGGCGTGGCGACGACCGCATCACTGGCAGGCGCAGCCGATGTGTCGGTGGCTTGTTCGCCCTGGCAAGCTGCCAAAGCCAAAAAAATGCCCGCAAGGGGCAGGGTGCGCAATGCAAACATGGTCAATCCTGTGGATGCCGCGTGCAATGGCCGCGGCGATCAATTTGGGTACAGACTAGCGCAGTTGGCCTAGGGAAGTTCTGATTGAATCGAGCGGCCGCGCCGGAGTCCTTTCCGGCTGACTGGCAAGGAACGAGGAGAGACTTGTGGTCATTCCACACGAACGACGAGTGACGCCGTCAGGCGGCCGGAAAGGCCCGGCCCCTGCGGGGTTCGGCCTGAAAAGTGCTGCTGACAGCGTTGGGCGGCTTGGCCGTAGAATGACTACGGCGCTGCGCCACCCGCCTTGCATCAGCACTTTTCAGGACGCGAACGCGGTTCGCGCGATTCAATCAGAAATTCCCTACGCAGCGCGTGCCGTGCCATGCACGCCAACATCGTCGCGCGCGAAGACATCGCCGAGGAACTCAACGAACTTGCGAACCTTGGCCGACATATGGCGGTTGGACGGAAACACGGCTTGAATGGGCATTGGGCGCGGTGCGTAATCGGGCAGCAGCGAGACCAGTTTGCCGGCCTCCAGGGCGTCTGCAATCATCCAGCAGGGCGTTACCGCAATGCCGACACCCGCCAACACCGACGACAACACGGCCTCGGAACTGTTGGTGCGGAAGTTGCCATCGACGGTCTGCACAATCGAGCCATCCGGGCCTTCAAAGCGCCACTCGTTAGAGCGGCGCAGGCTGCTGTAAACAATGCATTCGTGGTTTTCGAGGTCGCCGGGTATCTCTGGTTTGCCGTGTGCTTTCACATAGGCCGGGGAGGCCACGGTGTCGAGCTGGGTAACGCCGATGCGTCGCGCCACCAGGGCGCTGTCTTCCAGTTCACCAATGCGCACGGCAACGTCAACGCCTTCTTCGATGATATCGACGAAGCGGTCAGCCAGGTCCAGCTCCAGCCGCACCCGCGGGTTGGCGTCGAGAAACTCGCGCACGTACGGCGCAATGTGCATGCGCCCGAACGACACCGGCGCATTGACCCGCAACACGCCAATGGCCTCGGCACTGCCGCCGCGGATGTCGGCTTCGGCGGTCTGCATTTGTTCGAGAATGCGCTGGCTGTAGGTGTAGTAGCGGCTGCCCTCGTCGGTCAGCGTGAGATTGCGCGTACTGCGGTTGAACAGGCGCGCGCCCAGGTAACGCTCCAGGCTGGCGACGTGTTTGCTCACGGTGGGTTGGGTGGTATCCAACTCGCGCGCCACGGCCGAAAAGCTGCCGGTCTCGGCGGCACGTACAAAGGATTGCATCCAGCTCAATCGATCCATGATTTTCGCAGGGCCCGCCCGCGCTCATTCGATTTGGGAATGGCAACTATGGTCGCTGAGCGCCTTCATGCACAAGTATGCAGGGCGTAGGGTGGTGGCATTGATTCACAGTAGCGGCGCCAAGGCCGCGCTACGACCATCGGAACCGCCGGCATGCCAAACAGCCAAGCCATTGAATTTGAAAAGCATTCGTCGGAATCGGCACCTGCTGCCTGCCGCGAAATGCTGGCTGCGCTGGAACGCGAAGGCAAGGGCGTGCCTAACTTGGTCGGGGTGCTGGCCGAGTCGCCAGCCGCGCTGCACAGCTATGCCAGCCTGCACCAGATCAACGCTGCGCGCAGCAGCCTGACAGCCGTGCAACAACATGTGGTGTTTCTCACCGCTAGTTTCGAAAACGAGTGTGCGTATTGCATGGCCGGCCACAGCGCAGCTGCAAAAGCCGATGGCGTCGATGCACGCATCGTCAACGCACTGCGCGACGGGAACCATTTGCCCGACGACAGCCTTGAAACCTTACGCGGCTTCACCGCCGAGTTGGTCATCGGCCGCGGTTTCGTCGCCCAGCACAGCCTGCAACGCATGCTAGGCGCCGGCTATACCCGCGCCAATGTGCTCGACGTGATCGTTGCTGTCGCCTCGAAAACGATTAGCAATTACGTCTGCCAACTCGTCGGCATACCGTTGGACGACGCCGCGCTCAGCCACGCGTGGACACCGCCCAGCAATCTTAGCGCCGCATGAAAGCCCCCAACCCCAGGAGCCTAATAATGAATTTAATCAAACAGTTACAAACCGCCTTGGCCACAGGTCTTGTCGGCGCTGCGCTGGTGTTTTCCGGCGCCGCAGCCGCCGACTACAAAGTGTGGACTGGCTGGTTTAGCGACACTGCCATCAAGGGTTACGACACGGTGGCCTACTTCACTGAAGGCCAACCCACAAAAGGCAGCGACGACTTCACAGCGCAGTGGAGCGGTGCCACGTGGAAATTTGCCAACGCCGAACACTTGGCCAAGTTCGAGGCCGACCCTGAAAAATACGCGCCACAATACGGCGGCCATTGTGCCTTCGCCGTGGCCAAAGGCGACCTAGTCAAGATCGACCCCGAAGCCTGGTCGATTGTGGATGGCAAGTTGTACCTGAATTATTCCGAATCTATTCAGGAAAAATGGGACGCCAATCGTGGTGATTTCATTGCCCGAGCAGATCAGCAGTGGCCCGAGATCGGTAAGCGCTAAGCACCTTCCCAAACACCAAGTCCCCCTCGGAGGATATCTCCCTCCACCCCCGTTGCCCGGTGCGTTTGTGCCGGGCTTCTTTTTTGGTTCTACGCTCAGGTTGCTTGAGTTGCTGGCGCCAACCGCCACGTGAAGTTTCGCCGCTGGCTGCGGCGACCCACTTTTGTCTTGCCAAAAGTAGGCAAAAGCGTGTGCGCCTGAGGCTTGGTCGAAATACATCCTGAGTATTTCGACTGCCCGTCGTGCTCAAACAATTCCGGCGCTGCGCAACTCGCGCCC
>JAAFAL010000174.1 GCA_018222345.1 bacterium | reverse complement strand
ACCAATTAGTGGTTGGACATTTCTGACATCACGGTCGTATCACTTATATGTTTTTTTTTCAAGCAGCAGACCTCATACGATATTCCTCTACGTCTCCTGGTCTCGTAGATTTGTCTAAACGACAGCATCTACGCTGTCCAAGAAACCTTCCTCGGCAGCCAACAAGCTAAACGCCATGTGGCCAACCGACAGCGGGCTGTATTGCGGCTGCTTCATCAGCTCGGTCACGCGTTGGCCACGCTCCAATTGCTTGCGCGTGGCTTCGTCCAAGTCGGAAGCGAACTGCGCAAAAGCAGCCAATTCACGATACTGGGCGAGCGCTAGGCGAACACCGCCGCCCAGCTTTTTGATGATTTTGGTTTGCGCTGCACCACCCACGCGACTCACCGAAAGGCCCGCATTAATAGCCGGACGGATGCCACTGTTGAACAGGTCGGTTTCCAGGTAGATCTGACCGTCAGTGATCGAGATCACGTTGGTTGGCACGAATGCCGACACGTCACCGGCTTGGGTTTCGATGATCGGCAATGCAGTCAGCGAACCAGTCTGGCCTTTGACCTTGCCGCCCGTCTGCTCTTCAACGTAGTCAGCGTTGACGCGCGCGGCGCGCTCCAGCAAACGGCTGTGCAGGTAGAACACGTCGCCCGGGTAGGCTTCGCGGCCCGGCGGGCGCTTGAGCAGCAACGAGATTTGGCGGTAGGCCACAGCCTGCTTCGACAAATCGTCGTACACGATCAGAGCATCTTCGCCCTTGTCGCGGAAGTATTCACCCATCGTGCAGCCAGCATACGGTGCCAAAAACTGCAGTGCCGGGCTGATCGAAGCCGACGCAGCGACGACGATGGTGTGATCCATGGCGCCGTGCTCTTCGAGCTTGGTCACCACGTTGGCAATGGAGCTGGCCTTCTGGCCAATTGCCACGTAAATGCACTTAACGCCCGTGCCTTTCTGGTTGATGATGGCATCGATAGCCACAGCCGTTTTACCGGTCTGGCGGTCGCCAATAATCAACTCACGCTGGCCGCGGCCAATCGGCACCATGGCGTCGATTGATTTCAAACCGGTTTGCACGGGTTGATCAACCGATTTCCGTGCGATCACGCCCGGTGCCACCTTCTCGATGGGGCTGGTGCCGTCAGCGTCGATATCACCCTTGCCGTCGATGGGGCGGCCGAGCGAGTCAACAACACGGCCCAGCAGGCCCTCACCCACTGGCACTTCAAGAATGCGGCCGGTGGTCTTAACCGAGTCGCCTTCCTTGAGGCCCAGGTAGCTACCCAACACCACGGCGCCCACGGAGTCTTGCTCCAAGTTCAGGGCTAGGCCGTAGAGGTCGCCAGGAAACTCGAGCATTTCACCCAACATGGCATCTTCGAGGCCGTGGATACGCACGATACCGTCGGCCAGCGACACAATCGTGCCTTCATTGCGGGCTTCGGTGGTCGCCTCGAAGTTCTTGATGCGATCCTTGATCAGGTCGCTGATTTCGGACGGATTCAATTGCATGGAACGATTCCTAAAATAATTCGTCGCGGCGCGCTTAGGCGGCCAAAGTTTGCGCGATGCGGGCCACGCGGCCCTTCACCGAGCCGTCAATCACCATGTCGCCGGCACGAATGACTGCGCCGCCGATCAACGATTCGTCGGTGTCAACCGTCATATCCACTTGCCGGCCCAGGCGCTTGGCCAGGGCATCGCTCAGCGCAGCCTTGGCGTCGTCGCTCATCGGCTTGGCAGCCGTAACGGTGACGTCGATCCGGCTTTCGGCTTCGGCTTTAAGCACGGCGTACTGCGCAGCGAGCGCCGGCGCGATGGCCAGACGGTCGTTGGCAATCAGCAGCTTGAGCAAATTCTTGCCCTCGCCGTCCAAAGCGTCGCCGCAGGCCGCAGCAATCAGGCCCTCAAGCTCGGCATCTGCCACCTTGGGGTGGCCAATCAGATCACCGATCTGCGCATGGCTCACCGCTGCCGCCAAGGCATTAGTGACGCGCTCGCCGTCCGCCAGCTTGCTGGCCTCGGCATACACATCGAACAGCGCCTTAGCGTACGGCCGGGCAATGGTGGACAACTCAGCCATCAGACTTGTGCCGCCAAACCCTTGAGCAGATCGTCGTGCGCTGCGGCATCGACTTCACGGCCCAAGATTTTCTCGGCGCCGGCCAGTGCAATGCCCGAGATTTCCTCGCGCAATGCAGCTTTGGCCTTGGCCACCTCGGCGTCCAACTCGGCTTGTGCGTTGGCGACAATGCGGTCGGCCTCGGCGCGTGCATCGGCTTTGGCTTTTTCGACAATGTCGTTGGCTTGGCGATTGGCGTTGGCAATGACGTCTTGGGCTGAGGTCCGCGCTTCTTTCAGCGCAGCTTCCGACTCGCGACTAGCCTCGGCCAGGGCTTGCTCGCCCTTGTCCGCGGCGGCCAAGCCATCGGCAATTTTCTTTTGCCGCTCGGCCATGGCCTGCGAGATCGGCGGCCAGACAAATTTCATCGTAAAGACCACGAACAATGAGAACGTGATCATCTGGCCGATGAGTGTGGCGTTAATCCCCACGGCTGCCTCCTAGATAGATGATTCGGTAATGGCTAGCGAGTGATCGCTTAGCCCAACTGACCCAACAGCGGGTTACCGAACATCAACAGCAGGGCCATGGCCACACCAATAATGGCGACGGCGTCGAGCAGGCCCGCGATGATGAACATGCGGGTTTGCAGCATGCCGGCCATTTCCGGTTGGCGAGCAGCGCCTTCCAGGAACTTGCCACCCAGCAGGCCGAAGCCAATGCCGGTGCCCAGTGCAGCCAGGCCGAAGATCAGGCCAATGGCCAGCGCGGTGTTGCCAATGATGATTTCCATCAGTTTCTCCAGTGTCTCTCGTTTGTGAGAAAGAAAGGTTGTGAATGAGTCAGACGGCCTTAATGGTCGTCATCGTGAGATTCGTAAGCCATCGACAGATAGACGATGGACAAGACAGTGATGATGAACGCCTGCAACGTCACCACCAAAATATGGAACACGGCCCAGGCAAAGCCGGGCACAAACTGCACGCCCCAAGGCAGCAGCGCGATCAAAATGAAGATCAACTCGCCAGCGTACAGGTTGCCGAACAAGCGCAGGCTCAGCGACACCGGCTTGGCCAGCGTTTCGACAAAGTTGATGATGAGGTTGAATGGCACCAGCCATTTGCCGAAGGGGTGGAACAACCACTCCTTGGCATAGCCGACGGCGCCTTTGCCCATGATGCTGTAAACGATGATCAGGATGAACACCGACAGCGAAATCGAAAACGTGGCGTTCATGTCAGCCGCAGGCACTACGCGCTGGTATTCAATACCTACGGACTTGGCCAAGTCCGGGAACAGGTCCACCGGGATCAAGTCCATGCAGTTCCACAGGAACGTCCAGACAAAAATTGTCAGCGCAAACGGCGGCACAAATTTGGTCGGGCCGGGGAAACTCTCCTTAACCAACCCACCGATGAAGTCCATCAGCATTTCGACCGTGTTTTGCACACCGCCAGGCACATCGGCCGTGGCCTTGCGGGCACCGAAGTACATAAAGGTGCACATCAACACGCCAAGCAGCGTGCTCCAGAACAAAGTATCGACGTTCCAGGTCCAGAAGCCCTCACCGACCTGCAAGTGGGTCAAGTGGTGCGACACATAGTACGAGGCGCTGTCTGTTGCGCCGTGCGACTCTCCGCCTGCTGCCATGCCGTTGCCTAAAAACCCTTACTCGTCAGCCGGCGCATCTGGCATGGTGGATGTCCAGCCCAAGGCCGCCAACCACACCAGCAAGCTGGCTGAAAACACACTGATCACGGGCGCGAAGTTGTCTTTGAACAACGTGATGGCGACGAAAAACAGCGCCATCAGAATTGCCCACTTGCGAACTTCGGCCCGCACAAAATTTCCTAACATCTGCCCCGCGTCGGCGCCCTCGGGCGTCTGCGCACGGACAGCAAAATACACTGTGCTGATCGCTGCGATCAGCCCGCCTGCAAACCCAGCCAAAGCGGCCTTGGGCCCGGCAAGCGCCCCCCAAACCATCGCACCGACGACACCGAAGCCGAGTTGCCACAAGCCTACTCGAAGGCCAACGTTGACAGTATTTTTGGCCGGACGGCTCACGCGATATTCCGGCTTAGCCGGGCTTTGCGGGGCGCGCATTATAGCCACGCCTATGTGACGGGTCAATGAAATTGTTGCGTTGCACAACGTTGAGTTCACACCCTCGGGCGACCTGCGGGCGCTACACTGTTGTTTGTGGCGCTTATCCCCCAAGCATTTATCGACGATCTGATCGCGCGCACCGACATCGTGCCGCTGATCGACGCCCGCGTGCCACTCAAGCGCCAAGGCGGCGAATATGCCGCCTGCTGCCCCTTCCACGACGAAAAAACACCCAGCTTCACGGTGTCGCCCAGCAAGCAGTTCTACCACTGCTTTGGCTGCGGCGCGCATGGCACCGCACTGGGCTTTCTCATGGAATACGACCGGCTGGAGTTCCGCGCTGCAGTCGAGGAGCTGGCCAAGCAAGCCGGCATGGAACTGCCCAAATCGGCGCATGATGCAGGCCCACCGGTTGCCACGGCGCTGTAC
>JAAFAL010000173.1 GCA_018222345.1 bacterium | reverse complement strand
AGATGGGTATAAGAAACAGGCGCTGCATACACCATTGTTTGATGGAATCTGCAGTAACCATGACTAACTCCTTAACTCGTAACCGCTGCGCAGCAGGCCCAGCGCAATCGCAGACAAGATGGCAAAAAACGCGCTGACGCAGGCCAAGGCCATCCAATAGTTGGCATCGGACGCACCGTAAAAGCCATAGCGAAAGCCGTCAATCATGTAGAAAAACGGATTGAACGCCGAGGCCTTGGCCCAGAATTCGGGCAGCGTGTGGATGGAATAGAACACGCCGCTCAAAAACGAGAACGGCATGATGAAGAAGTTCTGGAACGCGGCGATGTGGTCGAACTTGCGCGCAACGATGCCGGCGATCATGCCGAACACGGCCATACAGCCGGCCGCCAGTACCAGCATCAGCAGCACTGCGATCGGATGCTCCAGCGGCAGCGGGACAAACAACCACCCCACCGCGTACAAGGCCACTGCGACGATGGCGGCACGCATGATTGCGGCGGCCACAAAAGCGCCAAAAATCTCCAGAGCCGACAGCGGCGACATGAGCAAAAACACCAGGTTGCCCATGATCTTGCTTTGCGTGATCGACGACGAGGTGTTGGCAAAGGCGTTCTGAATCACGCTCATCATGATCAGGCCGGGGATCAGGAACTGGGTGAAGCTAACGCCCGGATACACCTCGACCCGATCGCCCAGCACCTGCTGAAATACCACCAGATACAGCACCGCGGTAATCACCGGGGCGAGCACGGTCTGCCCGATCACCGACATGAAGCGGCGGATTTCCTTGACGAGTAGCGTCTGCGCGCCGCGGGGGTTCCAATTACCCAGTGGGCGGGCCTGCGCGGCGGACGGTGTGGACTGTGCAGGTGTCATGCAACTTCTCCGGTCAGTTCCACAAAAATGTCTTCCAAACTTGGCTCGCGCGTGTGTACGTCGGTGACTTGAAGGCCGGCTTCGCGCAAACCATCGAGCACGCTGGCGACCGAGTCCCGGCCGCGCGTGAGTTGCAGTTCCAATTCATTGCCCGTGCGGTTAGCCACGAGTGACTCGATGGCCGGCGGCACCGCAGCATCGCCCTCGACGCAAAGCTTCAAAAAGCGAAATGGGTGGCGGCCAAGAAAATCGGCAGTCTTTTCCAGCGCCAGCAGCTCACCCTTGTTGATGATGGCCAGGCGTTCGCAAAGCGCTTCGGCCTCTTCCAGGTAGTGCGTCGTCAGCACAATGGTATGGCCAGCGGCGTGCAGCTCGCGGGTGAAGTTCCACAAGGTGCGGCGCAGCTCAACATCCACACCGGCGGTGGGCTCGTCGAGGATGACCACAGGCGGCTTGTGCACCAGCGCCTGGGCAATGAGCACACGGCGCTTCATGCCGCCGCTGAGTTGGCGCATGGTGGCATCGCGCTTGTCGGTGAGCTCCAGGCGCTCCAGTAAATAGTCGGCCCAATCCCACACCTCGCGCCCGCAGCCGTAGTAGCCGGCCTGAATGCGCAGCATGTCGCGCACGGTAAAGAACGGGTCGTAAACAATCTCTTGCGGCACCACGCCCAGGCTTTGGCGGGCACGGCGAAAGTCACTTTGCACGTCGTGCCCGAGCACAGCCACTTCACCCGCCGTAGCGCGCACCAAGCCCGCGGCAATGTTGATCAGCGTGGATTTACCAGCGCCGTTGGGGCCGAGCAAACCGAAGAACTCGCCGCGCTGAATGTCAAAGCTGACGCCTTTGAGCGCCTGCAATGTGCCGTATTGTTTGTGCAGGCCCTGCACGTGCAGGGCGGGCGATGTGTCGCGCATGATTTGGGGGCAGGTCTGCGGGGCCGGCATTATACGGACGCGTTCGACAAACCCCAGCCTATGACCCAATCCACTGCCATCGTCTGGCTGCGCCGCGACCTGCGCCTGGCCGACAACCCGGCCTTGCGCTACGCCGCCGAACATGCCGCGCGCGTGCTGCCCGTGTTCATCCACGCGCCTGACGAAGAAGCCCCCTGGCAACCCGGCGCCGCCAGCAATTGGTGGCTGCATCACAGCTTGCTGGCGCTCTCGGATGATTTGAAAGCGGCTGGATCCAAGCTGGTGATCCGCAACGGGCCGACCTTGCAAGCCCTGCGCACGCTCATCGATGAAACCAACGCCACGCTGGTGGTGTGGAACCGCCTGTACGACCCGGCGGTGATCAAGCGCGACAAGCAGATCAAGGCCGCGCTGCGCGACAACAACGTCGAGGCCCGTAGTTTCAACGGCTATTTGCTGGCCGAGCCGTGGACCGTGGAAACCAAGGCCGGCGGCCCGTACAAGGTCTATACGCCGTTCTGGAAATCCATCCGCCCGCGGCTGGATCAACTGCATCCCGAGGCAGCGCCCGACCTGCCGCCTGCGCCGCGCGTCGCAAGCGACAAGCTGGACGCGTTGAACTTGCTGCCAAGCCTGGGCTGGGCCGACGGCTTCCACGACCATTGGACGCCCGGTGCCACTGGCGCCCATGACAAGCTGGATCGCTTCCTTGAAGACGCCGTGCACCGCTACCCGGACGGCCGCAACATCCCGGCGCGGCAAGACACCTCGCGCCTGTCGCCCCACCTGCATTTTGGCGAAATCAGTCCGCGCGAGGTGCTGGCTAGGGTGCGCGAGCACAACGCCGCCGACAGCCGCCCTGGCGCCAACAAAGGCGCCGAGAAGTTCCTCAGCGAACTGGCCTGGCGGGAGTTTGCCCACCACCTGCTCTACCACTTCCCCGAGACGCTTGAGCAGCCGCTGAATCCGCGCTTCAAAGACTTTGAATGGCTGTGGGACACCGACGACTTGCCCGCCTGGCAGCGCGGTGACACCGGCATCCCGGTGGTCGATGCCGGCATGCGCGAGCTGTGGCAAACCGGCTACATGCACAACCGTGTGCGCATGATTGTCGGCAGCCTGCTGACGAAGAACCTGCGCACGCACTGGCTGCAAGGCGCGCGCTGGTTTTGGGACACCTTGGTCGATGCCAACCTGGCCAACAACACGCTGGGCTGGCAATGGATCGCCGGCTGCGGCGCCGACGCTGCGCCCTACTTCCGCATCTTCAACCCGGTCACGCAGGGCGAAAAATTCGATGCCGATGGCGACTACGTGCGGCGCTTTGTGCCGGAACTGGCAGATCGCTCAAACAAGCACCTGCATCAACCGACAGAGGCTGCAATCATCGATCTGAAACGCAGTCGCCAGACTGCCTTGACCGCCTACGACGTTGTCAAAGCTTGATGCCCCGCCCCAACTTTGCTGCAGCGCAACAACTGCTCTGATAGGGTGGAGATTCGAACACCACGTTAAAGGACTAACTCATGTTCAATCTCAGAACCATACTCACGGCGTTGTTCAGCCTCGGCCTGATCGTCGGCTGCAGTCAGGAACCCGAACCCGCTCCGAAAGATGACAGCGCCGATTCCTTCGAGCTGGAAATCGATGGCGACAAGGACAAGGTCAAAGTCAAGGTCGAAGAAGACAGCGATGACGACGACGGCTGATCGCCAACATTAATCGTCAGGAAAGGGCCCGCTGCGTGCGGGCCTTTTTTGTGCGTGGCATCAGCCCAGCGGCCGGTGCTTGCGCTTGGCCGGCGGCTTTGCGGCATCGGCCCGCAGTGCAGCGGCGAAGCCAATGTCCATCCACTGGATCAATTCGTCGCGGTCCTCCAGCGCCGACTCCGGCAACAACCAGTACGACATCGCGGTCTGCTTGCCGTCTTTAGCGGTAAAAACGAACGGCTCGCTGCCTGCAGCTTCAAACTCGGCGCGGTTGGCGTCGTCGGTTTTCAGGTACAAGGTGTCGTCGGCCACCAAGCCGCACATCAAGCCCTCGCGATACAGCCCGTAACCGCCAAACATGGCACGCGCCGTGCTGGGCCAATCCAGGCCCAGCATTTCCTGAATGTAGGCGACGAATTCGCTACGCTTGCCCATTGCTCCCCACCACTCGGACTGAACGTGGACTATACCCACCGCGAGGAAATAGCCAATGCCATCACCCACGGCATGGGCACCGTGCTGGGCATTGTCGGCTTGGCAGTCATCGTGGCCCGCGCCACGCTCACCGGCGACACCACATTAATCGTCGGCGTCAGTATTTTCGGCGCCACGTTGATCCTGCTCTACGGCGCATCCACCGTGTATCACAGCGTGCCCATTCCGGCGGCGCGGCCGGTGCTCAAGGCCATTGACCACTCGGCCATCTACTTGCTGATTGCCGGCACCTACACACCGTTTACGCTGTCGGCGCTGCCGGGCGCCTGGGGTTGGAGTCTGTTCGGTGTGGTCTGGGGCCTGGCGCTGATTGGTGTGGTGTTCAAGATCTTCACTGCAGGGCGCTTCAAGTACGTATCGCTGGGCCGTTACCTGGGCATGGGCTGGGTGGCGGTCGTCGCCACAAAACACTTGCTGGCCGTCGTGCCCACAGGCGGCGTGGTGATGGTCGTGCCCGGAGGCGTGGCCTATTCGCTGGGCGTGGTCTTCTAGGTGTG
>JAAFAL010000172.1 GCA_018222345.1 bacterium | reverse complement strand
GAGCAGCGACGTCGACGCTGCTGTGCATGCTGCTGGCCTGGACAGCCAACTGGCCGACATCCGCGATGATCTTGAGGGTTTTGGCATCACCTACGACACGTGGTTTTCTGAAGCCTCGCTGGTCGAGACGGGCGCCATAGGGCACGCGCTGGACACCCTCAAGGCTAGCGGCCACACCTATAAAAAAGATGGCGCGCTGTGGCTGGCGACCAGCACCATGGGCGACGACAAGGACCGCGTGCTGCTGCGTAGCAATGGCGCGCATACCTATTTTGCTGCAGACATTGCCTACCACCTGAACAAGTTGGAGCGCGGCCATGCACGCCTGCTGAACGTGTGGGGCGCCGACCACCACGGCTACATCCCGCGCATGCGCGCCGCCATTGCCGCGTTGACAGGCAATGACGAGCCGCTGGTGGTCAAGCTTGCGCAGTTTGTGAGCCTGTACCGCGGCGGTGCCAAGGTGGGCATGAGCACGCGCGCCGGCGAGTTCGAAACACTGCGCACCCTGCGCGCCGAGGTCGGCAACGATGCGGCGCGTTATTTCTACGTCATGCGTGGCTCCGACCAGCCGTTCGATTTCGACCTGGAACTGGCCACCAGCAAGACCAACGACAACCCGGTGTATTACATCCAGTACGCCCACGCGCGGATTTGCAGCGTGCAGGCACAAACCAAGGTGGCCGACGCCGCCGGGCTGGCGCAGCTCGCCGCGTTGACCGAGCCGCAGGAAGCTGCGCTGATGACGCAGCTGGCCAAGTACGGCGAGGCCGTGCAATTGGCTGCGCGCGATTACGCGCCGCACGTCATCGCCAATTATTTGCGCGAACTGGCCGACCGCTTCCACAGCTACTACAACGCGCACCGCTTTTTGCTCGACGAGCAGCCTGAATTGACCGCCGCGCGATTGAGTTTGGCGGCCGCGACCAAACAGGTGATTGCCAATGGCTTGGGCTTGCTGGGTGTTAGCGCCCCGGAATCAATGTAGTGGCACGCGATTACGTTGAACGTGGCCGCGGCAACCGCGGCAAGCGGCCCGGTGCAGGCAAGCCCAAGCGCAAGCCTGCCGGCAAAGGCAGCAAGCCGGCTTCACGCAAACGCAAAGCCCCAGCAAAGCAGCCAATGCCGGGCTGGATGTGGATGTTACTCGGGCTCACCGTCGGCATCGTTGGTGCGGTGGTCGCCTACATCGTGCTGGCGCCAGGGCCGGGTAGTGGCACGGGCCAGGGCGAACCGGACACGCAGCAATCAACACCTGCCGCATCGGATCAAACCGCGCAAGTTCAAGCGCAAGCAAAGCCGCAGTTGCCACCCAAGCAGCAGGCGCGTTTCACGTTCTACGAAATGCTGCCCAACCTGACGCTGGTGCCGCGCAGCGATACTTATACCCCGGGCGAGCGCAGCAAAAAGGACATTTCCTACGTCATTCAAGCCGGCAGCTTTGCCGACAAGAGCGACGCCGAGACGCGCCGCGCCGAGTTGATCCTGCTGGGTATGGAGCCGGCGATCAACAAAGTGCGCCTGCCCAATGGCCGCACCACCTACCGCGTGGAGATCGGCCCCGACGACGACTACGACCGGGTCAAGACCAACATGGCCACCCTCATCGGCGCTGATGTTGATGTGTTTTTCCGCGAAGTGCCCAAGTAGTCAGCCCAGGTACGCGGGTAGGACGAACGGACTCCCCAGGATTAGGGGCTAGGAACAGTCGGCAAGCGCCGCCAGCTCCGTCGCGAGTTGCGCTGCGCGTCAGATGCTTGCGGCTAGTTCACTGGCTTGTTTGATAGCGCGTTTGGCATCCAGTTCGGCGGCCACGTCGGCACCGCCAATCAGGTGCACGGTGGCACCGCCAGTCTCGAGGTCGGCCTGCAGTTCGCGTAGCGGCTCTTGGCCGGTGCAGATGACGACATGGTCAACCTGCAGTGTCTTGGGTTCGTCGCCCACAGTCAGGTGCAGGCCGTCGTCGTCGATACGTTCGTAACTGACATTGCCGATCATCTGCACTTGTTTGTCGATCAGGCTGGCGCGATGCACCCAACCGCTGGTCTTGCCTAGCCGTTTGCCCAGCTTTTCGTCCTTGCGTTGCAGCAGGTAAACCGTGCGCGCAGGTGGTTCGGGTTTTTTCTCCACCAGGCCTCCGGGCGTCGATACTGAGAGGTCAACGCCCCATTCTTCCAACCACGCTTCGGTGTCCAGCGTGGGCGATGTTTCTTGCACCAGATACTCCGACACGTCGAAGCCGATGCCGCCGGCGCCAATGACTGCCACGGTTTTTCCCAGCTTGCGGTCATTGCTCAGCAGGTCCTTGTAAATGACAACCTTGTCGTGGTCGATACCGTCAATCGACGGCACGCGCGGGCTGACGCCGGTGGCCATGATGATCTCGTCGTAGCCGCCATCGAGCAGGTCTCGTGCGGTTACGCGTGTGTTCAGCCTCAGATCGACGCCGGTGAGCTCAATCTGCTTGCCGAAGTAGCGCATGGTGTGGAAGAACTCCTCCTTGCCGGGGATCTTCTTGGCCATGTTGAACTGGCCGCCAATCTCGCTAGCGGAGTCAAACAATGTGACAGTGTGGCCGCGGCGTGCGGCCTCGGTGGCAAAGGCCATGCCGGCAGGCCCAGCGCCCACCACGGCAAGCTTTTTCGACTTGGTGGTTGGCTCAAACTTCAATTCCAGCTCATGGCAGGCGCGCGGGTTCACCAGGCAGCTCGCGCGCTTGAGTTGGAAGGTGTGATCCAGGCAGGCCTGGTTACAGGCGATGCAGGTGTTGATCTCGTCGGCGCGGCCTTCGGCGGCCTTGTTGACGAAGTGGGCATCGGCCAGTAGAGGCCGCGCCATGCTCACCATGTCGGCCTGGCCGCCGGCGATGATGTCCTCGCCCACCTGCGGGTCGTTGATGCGGTTGGTGGTGATCACCGGGATGCTCAGCTCGGCCTTCATCCGCTCGGTGACTTTCACGAACGCACCGCGCGGCACGCTGGTAACAATGGTGGGAACACGCGCCTCGTGCCAGCCAATGCCGGTGTTGATGATGGTGGCACCAGCGGCTTCCACCGCCTTGCCTTGGTACACCACCTCGTCCCAGGTGTTGCCGCCTTCGACAAGGTCGATCATCGACAGGCGATAAATGATGATGAAATCTTCGCCGGCGGCTTCGCGTACTGCCTTGACCACCTCGATGGGCAGCCGGCAGCGGTTTTCCACCGAGCCGCCCCATTGGTCGTCACGCTGGTTGGTGCGCCGGCAGGTGAACTGGTTCAGAAAGTAGCCTTCCGAGGCCATGATCTCGACGCCGTCGTAACCGGCTTCTTTAGCGTATTTGGCCGCGCGGGCGTAGGCCTTGATTTGGCGCTTGATACCCCATTCGCTCAGCGCCCGCGGCTTGAACGGATTGATGGGTGACTTCACGCGGCTGGCCGAAACCGACAGCGGGTGATAGCTGTAGCGCCCGGCGTGGAGTAGTTGCAGGGCGATCTTGCCGCCCTCGCTGTGCACAGCATTGGTGACCTGGATATGCCGCTCGATCTCGCGCTTGCTCGACAACTTCGACGCGCGCGGGTAAAGCCAGCCTTCCATGTTGGGCGAAAAGCCGCCAGTAACCATCAGCGCCACGCCACCTGCGGCGCGCTCACGGAAGTATTCGGCCAGGGCAGGGAAGTCGCTGGTCTTGTCTTCCAGCCCGGTGTGCATGCTGCCCATGAGTACGCGGTTGCGCAGGGTGGTGAAGCCCAGATCGAGGGGCTGCATGAGATTGGGGTAATGGGCGTTGGTCATGGGTTGAGGGCTCAAAAATCGTAAATCTGGTTGTCATTGCGAGGCGCGTAGCGCCGCGGCAATCTCATCGGGCGGCGCCACGGTCACGAGATTGCCGCGCGCCTGCGGCGCTCGCAATGACAGGATGGTGGGGTGTTTTATCAGCCAACCTTTCTTGGCTTGTACGCCGTCTTCGGCGCGCCGTCCTTGCCCAGCTCGGCATTGCGCTTGGCCGAGATGCGCATGTTGGCTTTGCCGATCAGTTCGCGCTGGTATTTGCGCTCGGCCGCCAGCGTTTCGCGGGCGTCGATGGCCCAGGCGTCGTGGAACAAGCGCTTGGTATTGGCCACCGAGTCCGGAGAGCGGGTGATGATTTCTTCTGCCAGTTCGGTCGCTGCCGCCACAGGGTCGTCGGCCAGATGCGTGACCAGCCCGTAGCCATGGGCTTGCTCGCCAGACAGCACACGGCCGGTCATGGTCAGCTCCTTGGCCACATCGATTGGCAGCAACTCGCGCAAGGTCAGCGCGCCGGACATATCGGGCACCAGCCCCCATTTCGATTCCATGATCGACACTTTGGCGTCGGGCCGAGCAAAGCGGATATCGGCGGCCAGCGCCAACTGGATACCCGCGCCAAAGCAATTGCCGTGGATGGCGGCTAGCACCGGCACATTCAGGTCGCGCCAGGCCATGCCCCAGCGCTGGAAGATATTCGCCCAGGGTTTGCGCATTTCAATTGCCATGCGGGCGATGTTGGTCTTGCTGCTCATCACCGACTTCACATCCAACCCGGCGCAGAAGCTTGGGCCGTTGCCTGCCAGCACCACGGCGCGCAGCGCGCGGTCGTCGGCCAGCGATTCGGCGGCCTCGACAACTGCTTCGAGCATGGGCATGTCCATGCCGTTGTGTTTGTCAGGGCGGTTCAGGCGCACATGGGCAATACTGCCAACGCGCTCGATGGTGACGCGATCAGTCATAAGATCCCCTGAAAACCGCGCAGTATGCTGC
>JAAFAL010000171.1 GCA_018222345.1 bacterium | reverse complement strand
GGGTTGCCCAACCGTGGGTGGCCTTGGCACTGATTATCTACTTCGGCGCGCTGTTTTATCACTCGCAACTCGGCGTGCAAGTGGTTATCGAAGACTACGTGCACGGCCCGAAGACCAAGCTCATCAGCATGTTTCTGATGAAGACCGCCCACCTGGTGCTTGGCGTTGCCACCATTTTGGCCGTGCTGCGTATTGCGCTGGCCTAAGGAAAACCAATGAGTTCTGACAACTACGAAATCATCACCCACGAGTACGACGTGGTCGTGGTGGGTGCCGGCGGCGCTGGATTACGTGCCACGCTGGGCATGGCCGAAGCGGGCCTCAAAACCGCCTGCGTCACCAAGGTCTTCCCAACCCGCAGCCACACGGTCGCTGCGCAGGGCGGTGTTTCCGCTGCGCTGGGCAACATGGGCGAAGACGACTGGCGCTGGCACGCCTACGACACCGTCAAGGGCTCGGACTGGCTGGGCGACCAGGACAGCATCGAGTACATGTGCCGCGAGGCCATTCCGTCGATCATCGAGCTGGAGCATTACGGCGTGCCGTTCTCGCGCACCGAAGAAGGCAAAATCTACCAGCGCCCCTTCGGCGGCATGACCACGCATTACGGTGACGGCACTGCGCAGCGCACGTGCGCCGCGGCCGACCGCACCGGCCACGCCATGCTGCATTCGCTGTACCAAAAATCCTTGGAAGCGCAGGCCGAATTCTTCATCGAATACTTCGCGCTTGACCTGATCATGGACGACGAAGGCGCCTGCCGCGGCGTGCTGGCCTGGGACTTGTCCACGGGTAAGCTGCACGAATTCCGCGCTCACAAAGTGGTGTTAGCAACTGGCGGCTATGGCCGGGTCTTCTTCAGCTGCACGTCCGCCCACACTTGCACTGGCGACGGTGGCGGCATGGTGCTGCGCGCTGGTTTGCCGCTGCAAGACATGGAGTTCATCCAATTCCACCCCACCGGCGTCTATGGCGCAGGCTGCCTGATTACCGAAGGCGTGCGAGGCGAGGGCGGTTACCTGACCAATTCCGAGGGTGAGCGCTTCATGGAACGCTACGCGCCCAACGCCAAAGACCTGGCTAGCCGCGACGTCGTCAGCCGGTCGATGACCATGGAAATCCGCGAAGGCCGCGGTGTCGGCCCGAAGAAGGATCACATTCATTTGAACCTGATGCACCTCGGCCCAGAGGTCATCGAAGAACGCCTGCCGGGCATTGCCGAAACTGCGAAGATTTTTGCCGGCGTCGATGTCACCAAGGAACCCATCCCGGTGTTGCCCACCGTGCACTACAACATGGGCGGTATTCAGACCAATTACCACGGCGAGGTTGTCACCCTGCGTGATGGCGAGCCGGATGCGGTTGTCGAGGGCTTGATGGCCGCGGGCGAAGCAGCCTGCGTGTCAGTGCACGGCGCCAACCGTCTGGGCTCGAACTCGCTACTCGACCTGGTTGTGTTCGGCCGCTCGGTTGCGCTGCGTTGTGCTGAAACAGTAGTAAAAGGTGCCAAGCACAAAGCCCTGCCGGCCGGTCGCCTCGACAGCGCATTGGCCCGCCTAGACAAGCTGCGCAATGCCAGCGGCGACAAGCCCACGGCGGATATTCGCGACGCCATGCAGGACACCATGCAAAACCACGCCGCGGTGTTCCGCACCGGCGATGTGATGGACGAGGGTGTGAGCAAAATGGCCGACGTGGTCAAAAGCTTCGAGCACGTCGGCGTGGCAGACCGGTCGATGATCTGGAACTCCGACTTGGTCGAAACGCTGGAACTGGACAACATGCTTGGCCAGGCCATGGTGACGCTACGCAGCGCGACCAACCGCAAGGAATCGCGCGGCGCACACGCCCGCGAAGATTTCACGGAGCGCGACGACACCGAGTGGATGAAGCACACCCTAGCTTGGTGGGATGGCAGCGATGTGAACATCGACTATCGCCCCGTGCACGACTACACGATGACCGACGAAATGGAATACATCAAACCGAAAAAACGGGTTTACTGAGGAAGCACCATGGCCGAATTTACGCTCCCCAAGAACTCGAAGATCGTCAAAGGCAAAGACTGGCCGGCGGTCGAAGGCGCGGGCTCGAACATCCGCAAGTTCAAGATCTACCGCTACAACCCGGACAGCGGCGAAAATCCGCAACTGGATACCTACAGTGTCGATCTCGACGACTGCGGGCCAATGGTGTTGGACGCGTTGATCTACATCAAGAACAAGATCGACCCGACGCTGACCTTCCGCCGTTCATGCCGCGAAGGCATTTGTGGCTCCTGCGCGATGAATGTCGGCGATGGCCGTGGCACCAACACGCTCGCCTGCACCATTGGTATCGACGATTTCAAGGGCATGATCAGCATCTACCCGCTGCCGCACATGCCGGTAGTGAAGGACCTCGTGCCCGATCTCACGCACTTTTACGCGCAGTACGCGTCCATCGAACCGTGGATGAAGACGCAAACGCCGGCGCCCGCTCGTGAGCGCCTGCAAAGCCCCGAAGAGCGCAAGCAGCTCGACGGCCTGTACGAGTGCATCCTGTGCGCCTGCTGCAGCACCAGTTGCCCCAGCTACTGGTGGAATTCCGATCGCTATCTCGGCCCGGCAATCTTGCTGCAAGCCTATCGCTGGCTGGTTGATAGCCGCGACGAGGCGACTGGCGAGCGGCTGGATATGCTTGAAGATCCATTCAAGCTGTACCGCTGCCACACCATCATGAACTGCACCAAGACATGTCCCAAGGGTCTCAACCCCGCCAAGGCGATTGCCGAGACGAAGAAGATGATCGTCGAAAGGTTGGGCTAGGAGCGCTGGTCTTTTTCGCCGATCTCCGCGTTGCAGGCAGGCCACGCTCCGCTGCTCATGCACTTCAGTGCACTGCGCTGCTCGCAGCGGCCTGCGCCTTGATCTCGACGAAAAATCCTCAGCGCAGTTTTGTTGTCGTGCTGCCCAAATACAATGTCATTGCGAGCGCCGAAGGCGCGCGGCAATCTCGTGACGTTGGCGCCAACATCACGAGATTGCTTCGCTACGCTCGCAATGACACGCATTCGGTAGGTAATTTGTGACCGAAACGATCCCCAAAGGCCGCCTCAAATGGCTCTGCCGCCGCGGTATGAAAGAGCACGACGTGCTGCTGGAACGTTTCCTCGCGTCACCCGCTGGCTACGACATGCTGGAACCCGAGCAGCAACAGGCCTTCCTGCGCTTCATTGAGCTGGATGACCCCACGATGAATGCCGTGTTCTGTGGGCGCGAGGCAGCGCCCGATGATGGTGTCGCAGAGATTTCTCGGCGGTTGGTAGAGTTCCGCCCAGAATAGATCGGGCCAGTGTCCAATGCTCGAATTTTGGCACCAAGGGGGCGTTTTGAAAATAACGGACCTGCTCGTAGTCGAGTGTCCAAACTGCAGTCAAATACAACTGGACATTTCACCAATGTATCGGAGGGGGCTTTCACCGCATTGCAGCTGTGGAAATTGCCAGGCGACCTACAAGAAGTCTTTTCTGGCCAGCTTTGTAATTGCCTCAATGGTTTCGTGCTTCTCTGTTTTTCTTGTCGTGCTCTTGGGTGGTCTATTCGGATTGGTCGGCGTGTTGATGACCATTCTCGTGTCAGCGGTTGTTGACTATTGCATCAGGATTCGCATGACGAATTGGGTGCCGATCGAATAGCGCAATGGTGGCGTCGTCAGGCCGCGTCAACAAGTTCTATCGACGGCTCCAGCACGGTATCTAGCCCCCGCTGCAAACGCTGCGGGTGATCCAGCGTGTAATGCAGCCCGCGGCTTTCGCGCCGCCGCAGTGCGCTCTCGACAATCAACCGCGCCACAACCAATACATGCCGTAGCTCGATCAGGTCGTCGGTGACGCGGAAGTTGCCGTAGTACTCCTCGATTTCGCGCTCCAGCATGTCGATGCGGTGTTGGGCGCGTTCAAGGCGTTTGGTGGTGCGCACGATGCCCACGTAGTCCCACATGAACCGCCGCAGTTCTTGCCAGTTGTGGCTGACGACCACTTCTTCGTCGGAGTCGGTGACGCGGGATTCATCCCACGGTTTTAGCGGCGTACAGGCGGGTAGGTCATGCAGCCGCTGGCCCAGGTCATCGGCGGCCACCTTGCCGAACACCAGGCATTCCAGCAGCGAATTGCTGGCCATGCGGTTGGCGCCGTGCAGCCCGGTGCTGGCGGTTTCGCCAATCGCATACAGGCCCGGCAAGTCGGTACGGCCGTTGAGGTCGGTGACGACGCCGCCGCAGGTGTAGTGCGCCGCAGGCACGACTGGCAGCGGCTGCTTGGTCATGTCGTAACCCAATTCCAGGCAGCGGGCGTGGATGGTTGGGAAGTGCTGGCGGATGAAGTCGGCGTCCAAATGCGTCACGTCCAGATAGACGTGATCCAGGCCATCGCGCTTCATGTGATCGTCAATGGCGCGTGCAACGATATCGCGCGGGGCGAGTTCGCCACGCTCGTCAATGGCGGGCATAAAGCGCGTGCCGTCAGGCAATTTCAGGTGCCCGCCTTCGCCGCGCAGCGCTTCGGTGAGCAAGAAGCTGCGCGCTTGCGGATGGAACAGGCAGGTGGGGTGGAACTGCATGAATTCCATATTCGCCACCCGGCAACCCGCCCGCCAGGCCATGTCCCCGCCGTCGCCTGTGGCGCCTTGGGGATTGCTGGACTAGAGATAGACCATGCTCTCGCCGCCCGTTTCCAGCACTACTTCACCTGTCTCTTATACCCCTCTGACGCTGCCGCCGATATTCAGTGTGTAGAT
>JAAFAL010000170.1 GCA_018222345.1 bacterium | reverse complement strand
AGATGTGGATAAGAGACACAAGCTGGATCCGAGATCTTGCACCCGGTCGGACAAGTTGAGCCCGGCAATAACGCTTCGTGCGTGCTGCGCATTCGCAACGCGTTTGGTAAAAGTATCTTGCTGCCCGGCGACATCGAGCGCGACGCCGAGGCGCAGTTGCTGGTGCGGGGCGTAGCATTGCGTAGCGATGCTCTGATCCTGCCGCATCACGGCAGCAGCAGCTCCTCGTCGGCAGAATTTCTCGATGCAGTGGGCGCGCGCATGGCCATTGCATCAGCGGGTTATGGCAACCGCTGGGGCTTTCCTACCGAGGCCGTCCGCGGCCGCCTGCAGACGCGCGGCATAGCGATTTTGAGCACCGCCCACCAGGGTCAGCTAAAAGTTGATGTTGGCGAGACAGTGAGGCTGCTGCAGGCCGCGCGTGATCACCAACCCCGAATTTGGCGCCAGCAGCCTCGGCCTGCTTGGATCGCCACCCCCGCACCACTATCATCCCCCGATGACTGAGCACCCCAAGAGCGTGTCGCTGGAAGGCGACGGCAAGGCCGTTTACAAGCGCTTGCTGCGCATGACCCTGCCGTATTGGCGCGTGTTCATGCTGGGTATCGTGGGCATGGTGCTGTTTGCGTGTGCCGATGTTGGTTTGATCCAACTGCTGGAGCCGCTGCTAGACGGCACTTTTGTTGACCGCGACCCGGACGTCATCCGCATGATGCCGTTCGCCATCCTGGCCTTGTTCATTGTCCGCGGCCTGGCCGGCTTGATGTCGAGTTACGGCATGGCGTGGGTGGGCCGGCGCGTGATCAAGGACATGCGCGGCCTGGTGTTCGACCAGTACCTGCGCCTGCCCGTGTCGTACTACGACCAGCAAAGCGGCGGCACCTTGATCTCGCGGCTGACTTACAACGTCGATCAGGTCGCCGAATCGACCACATCGGCCATCACATCGGTGATCAAGGATGGGCTGACAGCCATCGGCTTGCTAGGGCTGGTGATCTATCAGAACTGGAAGCTGGCGATGTTCGTGCTGGTGCTGGGGCCAATCATTGCGCTGCTGGTGCGCATCGTCAGCCGGCGCTTTCGCACGCTGTCCAAGCGCATCCAGAATTCCATGGGCGACACCGTGCATGTGGCCGACGAGGTCATTAAGGGCCACCGCGTGGTCAAGGTGTTCGGCGGCGAAGACCTCGAAGCCAAGCGCTTTGATGAGGTCAGCGAATACAACCGCCGCCAGCACCTGAAGATGGTGTTGGCGCAAGCGGGCAGCACCACGCTGATCCAGTGGATTGCGGCCATCTCCATCGCCATGGTCGTCTATATCGCTACCAGTGATCCGACCATGTCGCCGGGCTCGTTTGCCGCGTTCATGGGCGCGCTGATCGCGCTACTGCGGCCGCTGCGTAGCCTCACCACCGTCAACGAGCGTATTCAGCGCGGCATCGCCGCGGCGACAGACATTTTTGAACTGCTGGACGAGCCGCCCGAGCCGGATGCGGGCACGCAGCACATTGAGCGTGCATCTGGCGCCATCACATTCGATGCGGTGACGTTGACCTATGCCGGTGCCGCGCAACCCGCAGTGCGCGACATCGACCTGCAAGTGCAGGCCGGCGAAGTGGTGGCATTTGTTGGGCGCTCCGGTAGCGGCAAGACCACCTTGTTGTCGTTGATCCCGCGCTTCTACCTGCCGCAACAGGGCCAAGTGCTGCTGGACGGTACGGCGACATCAGACATCCACTTGAACGACCTGCGCCGGCAAATCGCCCTGGTTGATCAAAACGTCACCTTGTTCAATGCCACCGTCGCAGAAAACATTGCCTACGGCCTGGGGCGCAAGCCCAGTCAGGACGAACTGATTGCTGCAGCCGAGGGTGCCTACGCCTGGGGGTTCATCCAAAAGCTCGACCACGGCCTGGACACGCGGGTGGGCCAGAATGGCGTGCTGTTGTCTGGCGGCCAGCGCCAACGCCTGGCGATTGCGCGGGCCATCCTCAAGGACGCCCCCGTGCTGATTCTGGACGAGGCGACATCGGCGCTGGATACCGAGTCCGAGCGCGCCATTCAACGCGCGTTGGACAGTTTGATGCAAGGCCGCACGACGCTGGTCATCGCCCACCGCTTATCGACCATACAAAATGCCGACCGCATCGTGGTGATGGATCAGGGCCGGATTGTCGAGGTCGGTACGCACGACGCCTTGCTGGCCGAGGGTGGCCACTACGCAACATTGCACAGCCTGCAGTTCGAGCAGCCGCAAGCCGACTCCGAGCAAGCATGATCGACTCGCTCTGGTACGGCCGCGGGGCGGGGGCGCGTATCGCAGCGGCGCTGTTGTTGCCTTTGGCGGTGTTGTTCGGTTTGCTCACGGCGGCACGGCGCGCCTTGTATCGCATCGGTTGGCTGCGCAGTCACGCCGTCGGCGTGCCGGTGATTGTGGTGGGCAATATCTCGGTTGGCGGCGTCGGTAAAACTCCGCTGGTCGTACACCTGGTGGAGCGGGCGCAGGCGCTAGGCTTGACGCCGGGCGTGGTGTCGCGTGGCTACGGTGGCGCACCTGGCAAGTTGCCACTCATGGTTACGCCTCAGACGCCGCCTGCGCAATGCGGCGACGAGCCGCGCATGGTGGCCGAACGCACCGGCGCCGCGGTTTGTGTGCATCCCGACCGCGTGGCAGCCGCACGTCGTTTGGCCGAGCAGGGCGTTGATTGCATTATTGCTGATGACGGTTTGCAGCATTACCGCCTGGCACGAGACGCCGAAATTGCCGTTGTGGACGCCACACGTGGCTTGGGCAATGGCTGGTTGTTGCCAGCCGGCCCGTTGCGCGAACCACAGCGGCGCCTGCGCAGTGTGGATGTGCGTGTGGTGCGCGGCGGGGTTCGGCCTGGCGCACTGACCATGCATGTGCGCGGCGAGCAATTGATACCGCTGTGCGGCGGCAAGCCGGAGCAGCTCGCCGACTGGGCCACGCGCAAGGTGCACGCCGTCGCTGGTATTGGCAATCCCGCACGGTTCTTCGAGGGGCTGCATCTGGCCGGGCTACATGTGACGCCGCACGCGTTTCCCGACCATTATGGTTTCGCCGAGGCCGACTTTGATTTCGATGACGGCCGGCCGCTGATCATGACCGAGAAAGACGCCGTAAAATGCAGCGCATTCGCCAAGCCGAACTGGTGGGTGTTGCCGGTGAGCGCGGTGTTCAGAGCCACGGATGCGCAGGTGCTGGAAGACATATTGCGCCGTGTTTGCAATTAAATATTGAGGGCAGGGATGGACAAGAAATTGCTGGATGTACTCGTTTGCCCGGTGTCCAAGGCGCCATTGCGCTGGGACCCCGCGCGCGAAGAACTTGTTTGCGCCGCCAGCCGCTTGGCCTATCCGGTGCGTGATGGCATTCCGGTTTTGCTGGAAGCCGAGGCGCGTGAACTGGGCCCCGAAGAGGACGGGCGTTGAGTTCTGAATTCCTTGTGGTGATTCCGGCGCGCTACGCATCGGAACGCTTGCCGGGCAAGGTATTGTTGCCCTTGGCCGGCCTGCCCATGGTTGTGCATGTGGCCCGTGCCGCGCAGGCCAGCGGCGCGGCCGCGGTGATTGTTGCCGCTGATGATGCTCGTACCGTAGTGGCATGTGGCGAGCACAGCATCGATGCAGTTTTGACTGACCCCAACCATCAATCCGGCACCGACCGCGTCAACGAGGTTGCGCGGTCACGCGGGTGGTCGCCAGATGCGATCGTCGTGAATGTGCAGGGCGACGAGCCGTTGATGCCGCCGCAGTTGATCAAGCGCTGCGCACAAGCCTTGGCCGACGACGCCAGCGCGGACATTGCCACGCCGTGCCATGCAATCACCGATGTCGTGGATTACCAGTCACCCCATGCGGTCAAGGTGGTGCAGGACTTGCGTGGCTATGCGCTGTATTTCAGCCGTGCTTGCATCCCCGCAGATCGTTCGACTTTGTTGGCCGGCGAGCAGGCGCTGCCGCAGGCTGGTGCCATGCGGCATATCGGCTTGTACGCCTACCGAGTTTCGGCGTTGGCCAAATTATCGGCGTTGCCACCGGCAGCGTTGGAGCGCAGCGAATCCTTGGAACAGTTGCGCGCACTGGCCAACGGCCTGCGCATTCGCATGGTCGAGGCCGACACGGCGCCGGGGCCGGGCGTGGATACTGCGGCAGATATTGCGAAGGTCGAGGCGCTTATGGCGCAGGTTGCTCCAGCAACGTCCTGATTTCGGGTGATTCCAGGCTGATCGGAATGCTGCGCGTGCGCGGCACGCGGCGGTGCGAATCGCCGTGCCGATTGGGCTGAATGCTGCGCTGCTGATCCGCCTGCAGCACGATGCTGGGCGGCTTCGCTAGCACTTCAATCAGTATCCAGGTGGTGTCGCCCAACTGCAGACGCGCCCCGAGGCGCGCCTGCAAGTTCAGGCGCAAAGCTTCTGCGCTGGCCTCAGCCCGCATGTTTCACGTGATGCGCAGCAGCTGGCGCAGGATTGGGCGTTCTGGGCGCCGCTCTGGACTGAGGAACATAGCCGTAGCTATGTTTGGAAGGAAGAGCAAGCACAGGGCGGCCGAGACCAGCCAGATGTTGTGCAAGCGATGC
>JAAFAL010000169.1 GCA_018222345.1 bacterium | reverse complement strand
CTCACGAAAGGCTTTCATGCACCGGAACAGATCGGCGTGGAAGCCGATGAGCAGTAGGACGACCAGCAATTTGGCATGTATCCAGCCCTGTCCGGCGAGCGCGCCGATCCAGTAACCGAACAGCAGCCAAAGCCCGCTTATGACCGAAAGCGCACCACCAATGGTCATGATGCCAAACAGCTTCTTTTCCATCACCTTGAGGCGATCCTGCCCGATCTTGTCCGCCGCCTGCACGTGATAGACGAACAGGCGCGGCAGGTAGAACAAGCCGGCAAACCAAGTGACGACGAAGATGATGTGGAAAGCTTTAAGCCAGAGCATCCGGTTATTGTAACTTCCACCGCCCCTCAGGTTGCGCAAAGCCACCAAACAGGTCTGTGCAATAATTGTGTCAGTTCGGGTTGTCGCTCGGGCCGTATCAGCCTAGGACTGGCTGGTTTTGCAGGTCACGGATGATTTTCAAACATTCATCTTGTGGCTACTAGCGTGCATCAGAATCTCACCATCATGTTTACCGATGTCGTCGGGTTTACCCGCATGACATCACACATGACGCGCGCCGACATGCGCCGCCTGATGCAAGTGCACGACGAAACCGTGTTGCCCATCGTTGACGCCTATGATGGCCGGCGCATCAAGTCCATGGGCGACGCATTCCTGCTGACCTTCCGCTCGCCGACCGACGCCGTGCTTTGCGGCATGGCCATTCAGGATGCAGTTGCTGCTGTGCGCGCCAAAAACGACGCTGCGGCCGACTTGCACCTGCGCGTGGCGATCAGTTCGGGCGACGTGCGGTTGGAGCGCCACGATATTTTCGGCGAAGCGGTGAATATTGCCGCACGCCTCGAATCGCTGACGCCGGCTGATGCCGTCTATTTTGCCGAGTCCGTCTATCTTGCGATGGCCAAGGCTGATGTTGCCGTAGATACCGTCGGCACCGAGTCGCTTAAGGGCATTCCCGACCCGATCAAGATTTACGCAGCGCGCCCACTGGCTGACTTGGCTGAACTGCCGACGGCTTTGCCGTTTGACGGTGCGCACATGCGTCGCGCTGTGCGGCCCAGCCTGGTCCACCGGTTGCGTGCCGTTGCCCGAAGCGCTTGGGTGACACGCTCGGCCAACTTTGGCCGCCGCGTGCTGATTGGCGGTGCCGCAGCAGCCGGTGCAGGTGCGGCTGCCGTGGCCTTATCAGTGGTCATTACCTCAATCGGTACGGGTGAATTGACGCCGCCGATTGGTGATGCCGGCGCCTCCCTGCAGCCCCAGGTTTCGCAGCAGGAACAAAATGTTGCCGCTGATCGGGCTGACGAAGCGCCCCAAAACACCGACCCTGATGCTTGGTTGAAAACGGGTGTCGCATTGCTTGGCAGCAGTGACGACGACAAGCTGAACACCTGGATTGAAGCGGGCCTGACCCAAGATGCCACGCGGGCACACGCCCTGCTGCTGCGGGGGCATGCCGCCTATCAGCGTGGCCAGACCAAGCAGGCCTTTGCTGACTACGCCGCAGCGGCCGATGCGCAGCAAAGCCTGGCCGACGACAGCCGTTTGGCCAGCCACGCCGCGGCGCAGATATCGCAATTCACTGCAGACATAGAATTGCTCGTCCGAACCCACACCAGCGACGCCCTGCTTGCTGCACTGGCCCAGCGCTCTGGCGAGGAAGGCTTTTTTGGTCGCCATCATGCAGTGCGGATTCTTCAAGACCTCGGCCACGGCGACCGCGTGCGCTGGTTCGACTACGCCGTCGAAGAAATCCGCGGCCGCTCAGCGTGCGAGGATCGTCTGGCGGCAGTCAACATCCTTGGAGAACTGGGCGACCCTGCGGCAATCCCGATACTCAAGGAGGCGCGTGGCTCCGGCGTGGGTGGCTGGATTGAAAACAGGTGCCTGCGCGGCGCGGCTAAGGACTGGATTAAGCAGTTGTCTGAGGCTGGCTGAGGCGCCTTGGTCTGTCGCCAGATAGGAACCGTTCAGCGCAAATACGCCTGCTCAATCGCCTCGCGCGTGAGCACGCCATAAATCGTCCGCTGGTCTCCGCGCACGCGGCGCTGCACGTATAGCGCCTCGGCCTCGGTGCGCTCTAGCGTGTCGTAGGCTTCCTGCAGGGTGGCCCGCAGGTGGATGGGGCCGGCTTGCAGGCGGTTCGCCGGGAAGCGGTTCATGGTGATCAGCGCCTCGGGCTCGCGCGCCTGGCAGTCGTCGGACTCGAGGTAGCGCGCCAGATCGGCGGTCGGGATTAAAAATCCGCTGCGGCCGTCACGGCGGCGCGAGACGATCCAGCGCGGATTGTCGGTGACGATTTGCTCGGCCCGACTGCGCGGGATTTGCAATGGCGTGAGTGCCATATCACGGTTCATGGCGCTGACCACGCTGACGCGGCGTAGCGACTGCGATACGGGGTCATTGCGGTAATCCAGCCCGCGATCGCGCAGCAATAGGGTGAAGATGCTGTCGGTGATGCCGGCCTCGCGTGCGACGAGAATGGCGCTGACGACCATCAGCATGGCCGGGAAGACGATCTCGGTGCGGCCGGATAATTCCAGGATGACGATGAGCGCGGTCAGCGGTGCTTGCAGCACGGCGCCCATCATCGCCCCCATGCCCAGCAGGGCGTACAGCGCGACGCTGCTGGATTGTTCGGGCGCCAGGTGTGCGCCAGCAATGCCGAGCGCGCCGCCCAGGCTGGCACCAATCAACAAGCTGGGCATGATCACGCCACCGGGCATCAGGCTCGCCGCGGCAAAGGATGTGGCGAGCAATTTAGCCGCAGCAATACCCAGCGCAGTCCACAGTAGAAACTCTCCGGCCAAGGCGCCATTGAGCGAGTCAAAGCCAATCTGGATGATTTGCGGGAAGGCCAGTGCACACAGGCTGGTGACGGCGCCGGCTTGCAGCATGCGCAGCAGCACCGGCTGGTTGGCAAAGTAGTGTGTCAGGGTCGTGGTCATGCGCGTGAACACAACGGCGGCGATGCCAACGACCAGGCCGCAGAATGCCATCCACGGCAGTTCGGTGATGCTCTTGAGCCCGGCCGAGATGACAAACAACTGCGGGTGATCGGCCATCCACACATGCGTGACTGCCGTGGCGCTGATGGCGGCGAGGATGATGGGCGCGAAGCCGACGATGGTGTATTCCATCATCACCACTTCCATGGCGAAAATGACACCGCCCAGCGGCGTGCCAAAGCTAGCGGCGATGCCCGCCGCCGTGCCGCAGCCCACCAGCGTGCGCGCGGAATTGTTGGGCAATTCCAGCAGCCGGCTTAGCCCGCTCGAAGTGGCCGCGCCCATGTGTGCTGCCACCCCTTCGCGGCCAACGGATTGCCCAGTACAAAGCCCGATCACGGCGCCAACAAACTGCACCACCGCTTGCTTGAATGGCAAATACCCTTGGTGATACGCCAGGCGCTCGATGATGTGGACGATGCCGCCGTCGCGCGAACGCGGTGCCAGCATTTGATAGAACACGCCCAGCAGCAGCGCGCCAATCAATGGCAGGGCGATGCGCATATCGGCCGGCAGGCTGCCGTCGTTGGCGTGATAAGCCGGCGCAAAATCCAGCGCTTGAAGGGTGTCGATGGCCAAGTGGAATAACAGAATCACGCCGCCACACGCCAGGCCACACAACACGCCCAGCGCACACAGCAGGGTCAGCCCCGGGGGTGTCTCCAAGCCGCTGAGCCGGTAGCGCAGGCGGGTGATGGGATTCGTCAGCCATGCCGTCACGACCTCGGGCGAATGCGCCGGTGCGCCGCTCACGCGGCGGCCAACGTGCGAAAATAAACCCCGTAACGCCATCCGCATAGTGTAAGCCTCATGTCTGCCTCGGCCGCGCCTCAGTCCATATCTATCGCCATTGTTGGTGCCACGGGTTACACCGGCGCCGAGTTGTTGCGCCTGCTGGCCAGCCACCCACAGGCCAATGTGCGCGCGGTGACATCGCGCCAGGCCGCCGGCCAGCGCGTGGATGACTGGTTTCCGAACCTGCGCGGGCATTACGACTTGACGTTTTCTGCGCCGGATGCCGGCGCGCTGGCAGCGTGTGACGTTGTGTTTTTTGCCACCCCGCACGGCACCGCCATGCACCAAGTGCCGGCCTTGCTGGATGCCGGTGTGCGGGTTGTTGATTTGTCGGCTGACTTTCGTATCAAGGACGCCAGCGTGTTCGCGCAGTGGTACGGCGAGCCACACGCCGCGCCTGACCTGCTTGCCGAGGCGGTCTATGGGCTGCCCGAGGTCAACCGCGCGCTATTGCGTGGCGCCCGCCTGGTTGCGGCGCCCGGCTGCTACCCGACGGCCGTGCAACTGGGCTTTTTGCCATTGCTACGGGCTGGCGCCGTGGATGCAAGCTCGTTGGTTGCAGACTGCAAATCTGGCGTGTCGGGCGCTGGCCGCTCGGCCAAGATTGGCAGTTTGTTGGCCGAAGCCGCCGACAGCGTGCTGGCCTACGGCGTGGGTGGCCACCGCCACCTGCCGGAAATTTGCCAAGGCCTGAACGCAGCGGCAGGCTCCGAAGTTGGTTTGGTGTTCACACCGCATTTGGTACCAATGATTCGCGGCATTCACGCTACCTTGCACGCAGTGCTCACTGATTCCGCTGCTGATGTGCAGCATCTGTTCGAGCGGGCCTATGCGGATGAGCCCTTTGTCGATGTGCTGCCAGCCGGCGCACAGGCCGGCACCCGCAGCGTGCGCGGCAGCAACATGTGCCGTATTGCCGTTGCCAAGCCGCCGCGGGTTGGCAGTGCGCCGCCACGTGTTGTGGTGACGGCTGTCGAAGATAACTTGGTCAAAGGCGCGTCTGGCCAAGCTATTCAAGCAATGAACGCCATGTTCGGCCTGCCGGAAGTCACGGGGCTCTCCGCCCCTGCATTGCTGCCATAGGGAAGCGCCGGCTGCATCACGCGACCGCGCCGGAGTCCTTTCTGGCTCGCTCGCAAGGAACTGAGGAGAGAAAT
>JAAFAL010000220.1 GCA_018222345.1 bacterium | reverse complement strand
GCAATGCACCGAGTTCGGTAATCATGGGTCGCCCACGACAGAAAAACAGCCACTTGCCTCGACGGGTGTACGAGAAAAGCGGCACGTACTACTACGTGAATAAGTTGGGGAAATGGATTCCGCTAGGGAAGACGCTGCCCGATATGCACCGCCGTCTATCGCAAGTCCTGGAGGACGAGATACGCGGAACGACGCTCAATAGCGTCATGGACCGTTACGCACGCGAAGTTATGCCATCCAAGGCCCCTGCCACCCAGAAAGTACAGACACCACAGCTAGCCCATCTGCGCGAAGTATTTGGCATGTGCGCTCCGGCGACCATTCGCCCTTGCAACATATTCGAGTACCTGCAGGCACGATCAGCCAAAGTCGCAGGCAACCGAGAAATTGCGCTTTTGTCCGACATTTTCCGCTACGCGGCCAATTGGGGAATCGTTGACACGAACCCCTGCAAGGGCGTCAGCCGCAACAAAGAAAAGCCAGACAACCGTTACATCACCGACGATGAATTTAGCGCTGTAGTCCTCGCAGCACCGCCGGCCATTGCGGCCGCTATGAAGCTGGCCTATCTGACGGGCCAACGGCAAGCAGACCTGCTTGCGCTACATCGCAATCAACTGCGCGATGAAGGCATCTACTTCAAGCAGCGCAAAACAGGCAAGGAAATCATTGTTGCTTGGTCGCAGGAATTACGCGCCGAAGTCGATGCTGCCCTCGCCTTGCAGGGCGACACACCCAGCATGTGGGTCATCGCAAATTCCAACCGCCAGCGCTACACATCCAGCGGTTTTCAGACCGCGTGGCAAAAGCTGATGCGCAAGTGCATGAGCAATAGCGTGCTTGGTGAGCGCTTCACCTTCCGCGCGATCCGCGCAAAGGCCAGGTCAGACGGCAGCGACAAGCAACTGCTTGGCCACGCAAACCCAGATGCGATGGCCGCGATCTATCAGCGCAAACCGATCCTTGTGGAGCCGGTGCGGTGAATAGTTTTTGGAAGAGTATTAGGAAAGCGGGGTGTTTAGACCCCCTTAACAGTACGCAAGTTACTGATTTTATTGGTGGGCCATCAGGGACTCGAACCCCGAACCAAAAGATTAAGAGTCTTCTGCTCTACCAATTGAGCTAATGGCCCATGTTTTTCGACCACTCGGCACCTGACTTGGGCCAAGCACGCGGGAGCACTTTAGGCCCGGGGGCCAAAAACGTCCCGATGTGATGCGGTACATGGATGTACCGCCGCGCCGCAGGCGCGGAGCGCCGGGCGAACTTGCTTCGCACAAGCGTCGAGCTGGCGGGCAGGACGCCCGATCAGCCGCAAAAACATGGGGTGGACGATGGGACTCGAACCCACGACCACCAGGATCACAACCCGGGGCTCTACCAACTGAGCTACGCCCACCACAGGCCCCGGTGTCGTGCCGGGGGCGCGCATGATATAGCAACTGGCTCAGTGGATAAAGCGTTGCGGGCAATTTGTACGACCGGCAGGCGATCGTCGCCGCTCAGTCCCGGATGCGCAGTACCTGCTCGACCGGTTCACCCGCCACCAGAAGCCAGCCGCTC
>JAAFAL010000168.1 GCA_018222345.1 bacterium | reverse complement strand
GACCTTGGCAGTGGCGCTTCGGGCACCTTGTTTGGTTAGCAATGCTCGGCCTCGTTCCTCAGCCGCGCCCCTGCTGTGGCAACGGCTTGTTTCTTTGCCGTAAGCCTGGGTTTGGCCTACATGGTCACCGAAATGGCGCGCGGCGATAGCTTGGTTGATCGCGTCGAGCAATCGGCTGCCGCGGAAACTAGCGAAGATGCACAGCCTGCATCTGACGCGATTCCCGGCGACGATACAGCCGGTGATGAAACAACCGAAGAAACTCAGGAAATCCCCGAGTAATTTGATAACCCTCAGCACAGCAGGCGCGGCCTGCTGCTGCAAGGCGCGCTAAACTGCGCGCCACAACGCATGACAGGCCGTCGTGGCGGAATTGGTAGACGCGCTATCTTGAGGGGGTAGTACCGAAAGGTGTCCCGGTTCGACTCCGGGCGACGGCACCACACCAAGCATCGAAACTGCTTGCGCTTTGCTTCATAAGTTGCTGATAGATAACAAAATAATAACAGGCGTGGGTTATTTAAGCATCGCCTCGACCATCGGCCGCATTTTCGTCAAGCCATAGCGTTCGCCCAAATCCAGCGCTCCGTCAGGGTTTACCTGGTGTAGCCAAGCCGCGCGCAAAGCCATCATCGCGCCAACGCGGTTGCTGCTTGCACAGTGAATAAGCACCGGCTCGTCACCAATCTGCGCCAATTTGTCATCAAGCGCCTGCGCGTTGTCGCGCGTTAAGTCGCCAGGGCCCGAAATGGGCAAGTTCCAATAACTCAAGCCCGCGGACGCCGCCATGTCGGCTGGAGCGAGGTCCGGCGTCTCAGCGTGGGGACGCATGTTGATCACGTGCTTGAGGCCATCAGAGGCAAGTGACTGCAGGGCTTGCATGTCTGGCTGGCCGCCAGCGTAGCGATTGGGTTCCGGGTTCAGAATCATTGTCGTCAAGGTTGTTCTCGTTTTGGCTGTAGAACTGAGCCACACAGGGTACCGTGCTTGAACACCAGGTACCGCAGATGGAAGCACATCCATCAGCCGATCTGTCCAGTAATAAATATTTATTGACATAATATCCATTATGCGCACTCGTGTAATTGTAAAATTATTGGTGTCGCGTCGTTATCTCTGGTTTTAGTTCCGGCGCCCACGTACGCCCAGCGGTGTACATGCTGGTATATTCGCGCAACTGGTACGCAGCGCACGACCCAACGGAACAATAACGAATGCAAGCCTCCGAAATTTTCGCCGTGTTCCGCACGCTGACGCCCATCAATGGGATGAAGCCCAGCAGCCAGAAAAACATATTCAGCAAGGTCGAAACACGCGAGGTGCCGGCAGGCACCCAATTGTTCAAGCACGGCGACTCGGAGCAAACGAGCTTCTACGTGGTTGCTGGCAAGGTTGAATTGGTGTCGCCAGATGGTGAGGTCATTCGCACGATCACCGCTGGCTCAAAGGAAGCTGGCTATCGCTTGGCGCATCAATTTCCGCGCAACTGTGGTGCTAGGGTTGCCGAGGACGCCACGGTCATCCAGTTCCCGAATGACTTGCTCGATGTTGCGCTGACCTGGGACCAAACCGGCCGCTTTGAGGTCGGTGAGCTTGCCGAGTCGTCCGACGAAGATGCCGATGAAGCTGATTGGATGACGCGTGTGCTGCAAATGCCCATCTTCCAACGCATCCCACCTGCCAACCTGCAAACCCTGTTGATGCGGATGGAATCGGTTGAATCCAAGCTTGGCGATGTGGTCGTTCGCCAAGGTGATGAGGGCGATTACTTTTATGTCATCAATTCCGGGCGCTGCATCGTCACGCGCGAATCGCCATCACACGACAAGCCGGTGAAACTCGCCGAACTCGGCCCGGGTTCATGCTTTGGCGAAGAGGCGCTGATTTCAGACGAGACGCGCAACGCTACCGTCACTGTCATGGAAGCCGGAACCATGACGCGCTTGGCCAAAGAGAATTTCCAGGGCTTGCTGCAAGGCTCGGTTGCTAAGCAACTTTCGATGGAGGATGCCGAGCAACAAGTGGCGGACGGCAAAGCGAAGTTGCTGGATGTGCGCCTGCCTGGCGAGGTTGCGCAGTACAAGCTCGAAAACGCGATCAACCTGCCCTTGTACATGCTGCGCATGAAACTCGCGAGCTTGCCAAAGGATCAGGCTTACATCATCTGTTGCGACACCGGCCGGCGCAGCGCTATCGCGTCATTCATCATGACGCAGCGCGGCTACAAAGTCACAGTGGTTTCGGGCGGCATCAACGGCAACGCCGACGCCTGAAGATCCCGGCGTTGCTCAAAGCGTATGGGTTGGCCGCTCGCCGCCCAGCGCACCGGCCAGATAGGTCTCGATCTTGCGCTGGGTTTCGCCATTGTCCTGGTCGGAAAATTGCACGCCAATGCCCTGCTGGCGCTTGTTCTGCGCGCCCGACGGCGTCACCCAAACGACTTTACCAGCGACCGGCAAACGTTCATTGCCCTCCATCAGGGTCAGCAGGATGAACACCTCGTCGCCCAGCGTGTATGACTTGCTGGTGGGAATGAATAGGCCGCCATTTTTGATGAAACCCATGTAGGCCACGTACAGCGCGCTCTTGTCCTTGATCGACAAGGTCAGTATCCCCGGTTGGCCGCCACCTGCACTCATGTTGCCCCCTGTTGCCCCTGACTTCGGATAACGCGCCCGGCGCGCGCCCATTCCATGCACTGTACTTCCAGCAGCAAACGCCTGTTGGCTTGGCTGCGCTTCAAGTGTAACGCTGCCTGCACGCTGTCGGCCAACCGATTCAACGCGGCGCGGCCCTGGCGATTGAGCGCCGCCCCCAGTTCTGGCCAGCCGTTGCCGCCACCTGGCTCGCGCAACAACTCGCGCAGCAAGTGATGGCTGTAGGCTGCCCAGGCATCGGCGTCGGCTTCGTCAATTGCTGCCGCGCCGGCAAGCGGGTCGCCACGCCCGGCCCAGATTGCTTGCAAGCCGGTCTTCCAGCCCTGCCGAGCGCCCTGCTCGACCTCAGCACTGCTGGCCAACATCGGCCGCGCTTGGTACCAGCCCAAAGCAGCATCGTCGAGTTCAGGATAGTGCTCGCGTAGCCAAGCCAAGGCGGTATCCGGTGTCGCAATTGCCACCGGCACCAATTGGCAGCGGCTGCGGATTGTCGCTGGCAATGCGGCCAAGCTCGCTGCGACCAATATCAAGGTGGCCCCCTGCGGCGGTTCCTCCAAGGTCTTGAGTAGCGCATTGGCAGCCGCGGCATTCATGCTGTCGGCCGCGGGTATCCAGCCCACGCGGCCGTGGCCACGGCTACTGGTCAAGAACATTTTGCGGTTGAACTCACGCACCACATCGACACCGAGGATGGCCTTGCCCGCCTCCGGCTCGGCCAATACCAAGTCCGGGTGATGGCCGGCCTTGCGCAGCGTGCAGCCATTACATGCGCCGCAGGGTTCGGCCGCCCCTACCGGCTGTTCGCAGAGCAACCCAGCAACCAAGCGCTCGGCTAGCGCCGCCTTGCCAACGCCAGCTGGGCCAACCAACAAGATGCCGTTGGGCAGGCGGTCGTTGGCCAATTGCCGGGCCAGTGTCGCCCAGGTGTTCTGCTGCCACGGCAGCGTCTGCAAGTGTTCGATTGCGCGGCTCATGCCCAAGCCGCCAAATGTGCTTTTGCAGCATGGGCAATTTGCGCCGATACCGCGCCGACCGGTGCGGCAGCATCAATCAATACGTAGCGTTGCGGTGCCTGCTCGGCGCGCCGCAAGTAAACGCGACGCGCCCGCTCGAAAAATTCGCCGGATTCCTTGTCAAAACGGTTTTCGTTGCCGCGCGCGGCGACACGTTCCAATGCAGTTTCGACCGGTAGATCAAACAGCAATACCAGGCTGGGCCGCAACGCACCTTGCACCAGTTGCTCCAAGCCGGCGATGTCGGGCTCGGGCACGCCCCGGCCGGCGCCTTGGTAGGCAAAGCTGGCGTCGGTGAACCGATCACAGATGACTGCCTGCCCTGCTTCCAGCGCCGGCACGATGCGGTTGTGCAGATGCGCCGCGCGCGCCGCGAACATCAACAGCAATTCGGTATGCGGCGGCACTGGCTCGGCTGGTGAGCTGAGCAGCAAGTCGCGGATCGACTCCGCCAGAGGCGTGCCGCCCGGCTCGCGCGTCACCACGCTGTCAAAACCGGCGTCTGCACAGGCTTGTTCGACAGTGGCGATTTGGGTGGACTTGCCCGCGCCCTCGATGCCTTCGAGCACAATAAATGGTGCTTTTGGCACGCTCACCCGCCCCGCCCCAACTGGTAGCGCGCAACGGCGCGGTTGTGCTCGGCCAGCGTTGCGGAGAACTTGTGGCTACCGTCGCCGCGCGAGACAAAATACAAACTGTCGCCTGGCGCCGGATTGACCGCAGCGTTGAGCGCAGCGCGACCCGGCATGCAGATCGGTGTCGGCGGCAAGCCTTTGCGGGTGTAGGTGTTGTACGGCGTGTCGGTGCGCAAATCCTTGCGGCGGATATTGCCGTCGAAGCTGGGGCCGATGCCGTAGATCACCGTGGGGTCGGTCTGCAACCTCATACCGCGCTGCAGGCGGCGGGCAAACACGCCCGCGATCTGCGGCCGTTCCCGCGCGACGCCGGTCTCTTTCTCGATGATCGAGGCCAAAATCAGCGCTTCAGCCGGCGTTTGAATAGGGATGCCATCTGCACGCTGTGCCCACGCGGCCTCCAAAGCAGATTGCATGGCGGCATGTGCACGCGTGAGCAGCGCGACATCGGTGGTGCCACGGGTAATCTTGTAGGTGTCCGGCAAAAACTGTCCCTCCGGGTGCAGGTCAGGTTTGCCGATGGCTTTCATGGCCTGCGCGCCGATGTTGTCGCCCGTGAGCGTGCTGCGTATCGCCGGGTGGCTGGCAATCATCCGCATCATCTCCCGAAACGACCACCCTTCAACGAGCGTCAGCCGGTATTGACGCACCTCGCCGCGTTCCAACTGGTGCAGCAGTTGCAACGGTGTGGTCCCGGCCGCAACAACATATTCGCCGGCCTTCAGGCGGCTTGCCAGTTCGGTCACGCGCGCATACGCGGCAACGGCGTAGCGCGTGCGGCCACGCGGAAATTGGCCCTGCGCAATCATCTGCTGCATCAAGCCATTGAGGCTTTGGCCACGCTAAAACACCACGACTGCATAGGATGGCACCGGTACTTGAGTTTTGAGTACGCG
>JAAFAL010000167.1 GCA_018222345.1 bacterium | reverse complement strand
CACTAGTGCCAACCTTGCGCAGAACACCAGCAGCCAACGCAGTTGGGCCATGGCGCAGAACCAGCCACACAACACTGCATAGGCAAACGCGTGCTGCAACTTGTCCGACAGCGCCGCCGGCCCGATAGGGCCCGAATCCACAACTGACAGCAACACGATGGCTGTTGTCAGCAAAATTCCAAGTGCAATCCACCCGCTACGTAACCAGTCGCGGCGGCTCACTCGCTGTCGGGCGCAGCATCACCTACAACCTCGACACCGGCAGGCGGCTCAAAGCTGAACAGGCTGGGCTTGAGCTGAACATTGGTCAGCACCTCGACAAATTCCATGCGCGTGCGGCCACCCAAGGGGTCGAGGATTTCCAGCCAGGCTGGCGTATCGCCCAGCATGGCTAGTGTCGCGCGCTGGAATTCGGCGTCCTCGGCGCGCGGTGTCAGTTGCACAATGCGCAGCTCGCCCTGCGGCGTTTGCTCGGTCAACTCGAAATTGGATTCCAAGCTGCCGCCGCCGGCCAACAACACTGCGGGTGTCGCGCTCAGCGCGTCACCGAGGCGGCGCACCAGCACTTGCGACAAGTCGGGGTCGTAGTGCCATAGGGTCACCCCATCGCTGACGACAGTTTGCGCGTAAGGCGTTTGATAGTCCCAACGGAAGCGCCCAGGGCGTTGCAGGTAGAACTGCCCAGCCGAGGCTTCGTACACCGTGCCGGTTTCGTCCAGCTGTTGCTGTTCGAAACGGCCCGCCAGGGTCTGGGTGGAATTCAGAAACGCACGTAGCAGGTCGGCCGGCGCCTGCGTGGGTTGATCTGCGCTCGCCAGGTTCGCACTCAACAACAATGCGACGGCAAAAAAATGTTTCATGTCAATCCTTGGGTGGTGGCGGCGCCAGCACCTCACGGGTACCACTGCCGCCCATCGGGCTCACCACGCCCGCGGCTTCCATGTCTTCGACGATGCGCGCAGCGCGGTTATAGCCAATCTTCAGCCGCCGCTGCACCCAACTAATCGAGGCCTTGCGGCTCTCGGTAACGATCGCCACGGCCTCGTCGTACAGCGCATCGGTTTCTTCGCCACCGCCTCCGGCTGGGGCTTCGCCAGGCAGCACGGTGTCGCTGCCGCCTCCTTCCAAGACAGCATCCTCATAAACAGGTTCACCCAGTTGCTTGAGGTAGGCGACGACCTTGTGCACCTCGTGGTCATCCACGAACGCGCCATGCACACGCGTGGGCACGGCAACACCGGGCGGCAAGAACAGCATATCGCCGTGGCCCAGCAGGCTCTCGGCGCCCTGCTGATCGAGGATCGTGCGCGAATCGACTCGCGACGACACCTGGAACGCCATGCGGGTCGGGATGTTGGCCTTGATCAAGCCGGTGATCACATCAACTGACGGCCGCTGCGTGGCCAGAATCAGGTGCAGCCCGGCCGCACGGGCCTTTTGCGCCAAGCGGGCGATCAACTCTTCGACCTTTTTGCCGACCACCATCATCATGTCGGCGAGTTCGTCAACAATGATGACGATGCGCGGCATGTGCTCGAGTTCCGGCGCTGTTTCTTCCGGGTCTTCGCTGGCCCACAGCGGGTCTAGCGCGGGCTCGCCGGCATTGCGGGCGTCATCAATCTTCTTGTTCAAGCCGGCCAAGTTGCGCACGCCCATGGCCGACATCAGCTTGTAGCGCCGTTCCATCTCGCCCACCGCCCAGCGCAGCGCATTGGCGGCCTCTTTCATGTCGGTGACAACAGGCGCCAACATGTGCGGGATGCCGTCATATACCGACAATTCGAGCATCTTGGGGTCGATCATGATGAACCGCACTTCTTCGGCCGGCGCCTTGTACAGCATCGACAGAATCATGGCGTTCACGCCCACCGACTTGCCCGAGCCGGTCGTGCCCGCCACCAGCAAATGTGGCGCCTTGGCAAGGTCGGTGACAACGATATGCCCACCGATGTCCTTGCCCAGCCCCATGGTCAGCGGTGAACTCGGGCTGGTGTACTTGGCGTCTTCCATCACCGCGCGGATGGAGACCAGTTCGCGGTCCTTGTTGGGGATCTCCAGGCCGATGACCGACTTGCCGGGGATGATCTCGACTACGCGCACGGCGATGGCCGACAGCGCGCGCGCCAAATCCTTTGCCAAATTGCTGATTTGCGCCACTTTCACACCCGGCGCAGGCTGGATTTCGAAGCGCGTGATCACCGGGCCGGGATGCGCGGCCACAACCTGCACGGTCACGCCGAAATCGGCCAGCCGCTCCTCCACCTCGCGCGACATGGCCTGCAATTCCTCATCGGTGTAGGCCTGCTTGGACGCCCGCGGCGGGTCCAGCATGTCGGTCGGCGGCAGCGGATTGCCGGTGAACTTGGGCACATCGGCGCCAGCGCCGTCGGATTCCATGGGCAAAGGTAGTTGCGCACTGGGCTCCACCGCTGGCGCCTTGCGCCGCTTGGTCTTCTTCGGCGCTTTGGCCGGTGCCGCCGGCGCTACGGGCTTGCTGATCTCCAGTTTCGGCGCTGCCGCGGCTTCGGCGGCCTTGGCCTCAGCGCGTGCGCGCATGGCCTCGCGTTTGTCCGCTGCCCAGCCCGCAATGGCGCGCCACAGGCCCAGCAAACGCTTGCCGATGCCATCCATCACTGCCAGCCACGAAAACGCCAGGGCTAGTGGCAAGCTGGCAATCAATGCGGTCAACAACAGCAAGGTCGAGCCCACATTTCCGAGCAACTTGCCGACCTCGCCGGCAATCACCGCCCCCAAAATACCGCCGCTGCCTTGCGGCAAGGCGTCCGGGTTGCCCAAGGCGTGTGCCGCAGCCAGGCCGCAGCCCGCCAGCAGCAAAACAATCGAAGCCACCGTGCGCACTGGCCAACTATCAGACCAGCCCATGGGCTGATTAGCCGCGCGATAGTGGATGACGCCGGCGGCGAAAATCAGCCACGGCAAGGCAAACGCCACGTAGCCAAACAGGCTGAGGATGACGTCGGCCACCCAGGCGCCCATGACGCCGCCCAGGTTTTGTACGCTGTCGCCGCGCGCCGACGACGACCAGCCAGGGTCGCCATTCGACCAGCTCAGTAGCGCCAGCAACAGATACAGCGTGATCGCCGCTGCAACCAGCAAAATAGCCTCGCGCACGCCGCGTTCCAGGCGGCTGGGGCCTTGTTGTTTCACGTGAGATTTACTTCGGGCCATGGCGCAGGCAGGCGGATGATTTGCGGCGGCGCATCAGGGCACCAAGTGCTGTGCATTGTATCAGCGCTGCTGGCCACATTTGCCACCCAATGTGCTTGAAACTGCCGATCAACGCCTTATATTGGAAACATGAGTGACAGTTCCAGTGACGAAGCCAAAGCCACAGGCGAAATTCGCCATTTCCTGTTTCGCGAGCACGCTGCGCGCGACGCTGGAGACGCCGCGACCTGTGAAATTGTTGAATACAGCGCTGAAGAAGCCGCTGCCGTCGCTTTGGGTGATGCGGCCCTACCCGAGTTTTCAGGTAGCAAAACGCGTTATGTGCAAGTCTGGGTGGACGACGAGATCAACGGCAACGAACTGCAGGTACGCACTGCGGCGGCTGTCGTGAGTTTTGACGACGACGGCCATTTTGCCGATGCCCAACCCGCCGAAGCACAACGCGAAGATAGCCAGCGTGGCGACTTCGAACACGACACCTGTGTGCAACTGGCCGTACGCACGCGGTATCCGGACGCCTTCACGGTTCACTAGCCCCTTGCCGCCGCAGGTGGGCTTAGAATGCCTGCATGCGCCTGCGCACCCTCTCGCACATTGCAGACGTCCCGGCAGCAGCCTGGGACGGTTTGTTTGATGCCGAAACTCAGCCCTGCCTACGCCACGCGTTCCTCGACACGCTGGAGCGCACCGGCGCCGTAGGCGGCGATACCGGCTGGACAGCCGCGCACCGCATCGCCGAGGCAGACGATGGCGCCCTGCTCGCTGGCGCGCCGTGCTACGTCAAACAGCACTCTTACGGCGAGTTCGTGTTCGACTGGGCCTGGGCCAATGCCTTGCATGAACTTGGCAAGCCTTATTACCCCAAGCTGGTCGCTGCCATCCCGTTCACACCGGTGCCAGGGCCGCGCATTCTTGGCCGCGACCCTGCGGCGCGCGATGCGCTGATCGACGCCCTGCAACAAACCTGCGACGACGGCGAGGCCTCCAGCGCGCACATCCTGTTTACTGACTGTGACGAGCCGCCGGCCGACGACTGGCTAGAGCGTCATGACGTCCGCTATGTCTGGCATAACCAAGAGCCAGAACCCTACAACGATTTCGATGACTTTCTCGGCGCGCTCAGCTCGAAACGTCGCAAGGAAATCCGCCGCGAGCGGCGCCGCGTCGCCGAACAAGCCATCAGCTTCGAAACCCGCTTTGGCGAAACCCTGACCGAAGCCGAGTGGGCCGCCGTCGATGCCTGCTATGCCCGCACCTATGCTGTGCGCGGCCAGGCGCCGTACTTGGGCGCAGCGTTCTTCCCCACCTTGGCCGCCCAGTGCCCCAACACGGTCGTCGTCTTTTGTGCCAAATGGCGCGGCGAAATTGTCGCCGCTGCATTGGCGTTGCAGGGCAGCGACACATTGTTTGGCCGGCACTGGGGTTGCCGCGCCGACCTGCACAGCTTGCACTTCGAGACTTGCTACTATCAGGGCATAGAACATTGCATCCTCAATGGGCTGCGGTGTTACGACGCCGGTGTGCAAGGCGCACAAAAGTTGTCGCGAGGGTTTGATGCCGTGATGAGCCAGTCAGCGCACTACATTGCCGAGCCGCGTTTGCGCGCGGCAGTGGGCGATTTTTTGCGCCGCGAGCGTCAGCAGATTGCGGCCATGCTTGACGACGCACGCAGCCACAGCGCCTATCGCAAAAGCGAGCGCAAGGACGATTAGGCGATGTCCATCGAAAGCCCAATCCGGCTGCATTGGCTGGACCCGCGCAAGCCCGACCAGCCATTCCCACCCGTGGAATCGGCCATGCAGGAGCCCAACGGCTTGCTGGCGATCGGTGGCGACTTGTGTGTGGAGCGCATCGTGCGCGCATACAGCCGCGGCATTTTCCCCTGGTACAACCCCGACGAGCCAATCTTGTGGTGGTCGCCCGACCCGCGTGCGGTGTTCGACCTCACGGAGCCCAGCAGCGTCGCGCGCCGCCTGCAGCGCACAGTCGCCAAAGCCGACTACGCCATGACATTTGACCTGGCCTTCGGCCGTGTTGTCGAGGCCTGCTCACAGCCGCGCGCCGGCCAACGCGGCACCTGGTTGGGGCGCGAAATGCGCCAAGCCTATTGCGCGCTGTCCGCTGCCGGCATCGGCCACAGTATTGAGGCTGC
>JAAFAL010000011.1:2557-40968 GCA_018222345.1 bacterium | reverse complement strand
GTCCAGCACCGCGTCGTCGTCGCCGAAGGCGTTATAGCTCTGGGCGAAATTGATGCTGCGGCCAACACCAGCGCTGCGGGCTTGGCTGGTGATGGCGATGCCGTTGCCGGGCTGGCCGTCGGCGTCCAGCGTCATCATCAGGCGGACGATGTTGATCACCGCCGGCGGGTCAGCGAACAGGTCGTCCCCCGTGGCGCCGGGCACCAGTTCGACGGGCGTGAGGATGTCGCTGCCGATTGCGCTACCCAGCGAGATGTCGCCCAACAGGAATTCGACCTGGCGCCCTTCGGCGTAGTCGAACACGCCGTTGGCATTGGTGACGCCAGCGCCTGCCGCGCTGGTGAATCCCAGCCCCGATGCGCGGGCGTCAACGAACACGCCGGATTTGACCGATATGGGGTCAGGCGCAGCCGGATCGGCACCGCCACCACCGCCGCAGCCAGCCAAAAACACGACGCCCAGCGTCGCCAGCAATCGATTCATCGACATTGTCATCTCCTCAGACCCGCATCTGATATGCGCTCGTTATGGCGCTTTTTTGTGTCACGTCGCGATGCGTATTTGCCGCGATCGTCACGATAATCGCAGCGCAACGCTGTGATTACTATTATTTAACACGTTTGTTTAACGTTAATTTTTTACCACACCAGGGCTTGCTAACAAAGGATAAATTTAGCCTTGCCCGACAAAAGGTTGCCGCGCTCGGTGGCCGGCACGGCCGCGCATCACGTTAAACTGCGCGCCCATTTCGCGAGCGCACTCCCCATGCACGCCCTGAAAGTGACTAGCTCGGTGCTGGCCAGCACCTTTGCCGCATGGCGCGGCACCAAAACCCGGCCCGGCACCCGCCAGCCGGAACAACTGCTGGAACTGTTCGAGTTCGAGGCTTGCCCGTATTGCCGGCTGGTGCGCGAGGCCTTATCGGAGCTGGACATCGACGTACTGATCAAACCCACGCCCAAGGGTGGGCAGCGGTTTCGACCACAAGTCGCCGATGCTGGTGGCAAGGCGCAATTTCCGTTTCTGGTCGATCCAAACACTGGCGCCGCAATGTACGAGTCGGCCGACATCATCGACTACCTGTACCGCACCTATGCCGGCCGCGGCGCCCCGGCGGCCTGGCTGCACGGCTTGCGCGTGCCCGGCTCGCAATTGGCCACCGCGGCGCGCGGCATGCGCGGCCTGACGGCGCGTAAATCTCGCCCGGCAGCAAAACCGCTTGAACTGTACAGCTTCGAGTCCAGCCCCTACTCGCGCCTTGTGCGCGAGCGCCTGTGCGAACTGGAATTACCGTACGTGCTACGCAACATGGCCAAGGAGTTGTGGAAAGACATGGGCCCGCCGCAAATGCGCACGGCACTGTTCCCCAACGAACCCGTGCAAGGCCGCAACCGCACCGCCTTGCTGGAACGCACCGGCAAAGTGCAGGTGCCCTACCTCATCGATCCGAACACCGGCACCGAGTTGTTCGAGTCGGCTGATATTCTTGACTACCTCAACACCACCTACGCGGCCTGAATGAACGCCCCCGCTCCCAATCTGATCGCCGGCTGGTCACCCGATAGCTGGCAAACTCGCACTGCGGTACAGCAGGCCAAATATCCTGACGCCGGGGCACTGGATGCGGCGCTGGCCGAGCTGTCCGGCATGCCGCCGCTAGTGACCTCGCGCGAGGTACAAGCACTCAAGACACAAATTGCCGCTGCACAAGCCGGCAAGATGTTCGTGCTGCAAGGTGGCGACTGCGCCGAAAGCTTTGCCGACACCACCCCAGACATCATTACCAACCGGCTGAAAGTGCTGCTGCAGATGAGCCTGGTGATGGTGCACGGCATGAAAAAACGCGTGGTGCGCGTGGGCCGCTTTGCCGGCCAATACGCCAAGCCGCGCAGTGCCGACCTCGAAACCCGCGACGGCGTCACCCTGCCTAGCTATCGCGGCGACATCGTCAACGCGCCGGCATTTACCGCCGAGGCGCGGGTGCCAAACCCGCGGTTGCTGATCCGCGCCCATGCGCGCTCGGCGATGACGCTGAACTTCGTCCGCGGGCTGATCGATGGCGGCTTTGCCGACTTGCACCACCCGGAGTTCTGGGATTTGGACTGGGTGGCGCACTCGCCGCACTCAGGCGCGTATCAGCAAATGGTTGATGCCATTGGCGAGTCCATTCGTTTCATGGAAACCCTGGCCGACAAAACCATTGGCGACTTCGGCCGGGTTGATTTCTTTACCAGCCACGAGGCGCTGCACCTGCATTACGAGCAGGCGCAAACCCGTACCGTGCCGCGCCAGGACGGCTGGTACAACCTGTCCACACACTTGCCTTGGATTGGCGTGCGCACGGCCGAGCTGGACGGCGCGCACGTGGAATATTGCCGCGGTATCCGCAACCCGGTGGGCATCAAGATCGGCCCTTCGATGGACACCGACTGGGTGCTGGGCCTGCTGGACACGCTCAACCCCGACGACGAGCCCGGCCGCATCGTGCTCATCCACCGCATGGGCGCCGGCAAGATTGCCGACGCGCTGCCGCCAATCGTCGAAGCCGTGCGCGACGCAGGCCGCCAAGTGCTGTGGATGTGCGACCCCATGCACGGCAATACCGAGTCAACCAGCACTGGCGTCAAAACCCGCAAGTTCGACAATATCCGTGCCGAACTGGACACTGCATTCGACGTGCACCAGGCCTGCGGCACCCACCTGGGTGGCGTGCATTTGGAATTGACCGGTGAGAACGTTACCGAATGCATGGGCGGCGCCCGCGACCTGACCGAAACCGACCTGTCGCGCGCCTACAAGTCGCAAGTTGACCCACGGCTCAACTACGAGCAAGCGCTGGAACTGGCCATGCTCATCGTCCGCAAACAAGCCGGCGCCACCGTGCCCTAGCCGCCCGATGCACGAACCCAACGCGACAATCACCCTGATTTTGCTGCTGCTGGCACTCACTTTTGTTTGCGGCGCACTGTTCGTGCGCCAGCAAAATCGCAAAGCCCGCAAGCAAGAGCAGCGTGCCGATTGGAGCAAAGTGAAGCAGTGGGATGACGAGGAAGACGCCGACGATGATGATTGGGGCAAGCCGTAGTTTTTTTTGCCTCGCGCAAAGGCGCAAAGAACGCTAAGTTTTATTTTTAGTGGAACAGAGACTAGGAATCGAACGCTTGGCGCCGATTAGAACGGCTAGATTCCCGCTTTCGCGGGAATGACAAAGTAAATAACTTTGCGTCCTTCGCGCCTTTGCGCGAGGCAATCCCTTATTCGAGGCAATCCCTCAGGCCACCGGCATCAGGCCCTTGAGCGCCCGCCAGCCACCATCAACCGACACCGCGTCGGTATAACCCATTTGCGTCAAGGCGTCGGCGGCCAGCGCCGAGCGATAACCACCACCGCAATAGAGATACAGCGGTTGCTGTTTGTCGGGATGCAGGCGTTCGATGTCGCGCTCGATGACGCCTTTACCGATGTGCTCGGCGCCTTTGACGTGGGCAGCCGCGAACTCCGATTCCTCACGCACATCAATCAATGCTGCCTCGGGTTGGCGCCGCAGCCATCCAGGCAGTTCTGATGCTGGCACCTCGCGAATACGCGCCTTAGCGGCATCGACCAGCGCCAGAAAGCCTGGCGCGTGGTCAGGCACCGGTGTCTCCACCAGCCTCCGGCTTGGTTTGTTTTGGTGCGGCAACCTTGCCAATAGCCGCCACGCGGTCTTGGCTGGACACCACCACGCCACCCGGCTGCTCAACCGTAATGGCAAACGCGGCGGGCTGATACACCGCCAGTTTGGCTTCGAAGGGCACGGTGTTCTCGCCAGCCGGCTCGGGCACGTCGAACACGCCGCCATCAACCGGATACTCACCGCGCTCGGCGTCGATAATCCAAAGCTGATACTGCTCGGTTTCAGGGTTGTTGGCGGCCAGGCCGGCCAAGCGCATGTAACCGCGTTGCTCGCTTTGCGACCAGATCACCTCGCCCGAGAAGGCGTCGGCCACGGTCGCATCCTTGGTGCCGCTGAGCGCCACTTTGGTGACCTCTTCGGCCGTTGCCTCCAATTGCTGGACGGCGACCTGTGTGCTGAGCTCTTCACCGCCACGCGGCCACCAGCCGGCAATCGCCGCAACAATGGCTGCGGCTGCAGCAATCCATGCCAGGTTGCCCAGCAGGGTGGGCTCGCCATTGCGGCGCTTGGGCGCTGCGGCATCGCGCTTATTCAATGCGGCGGCCAGGCGGATGCGTGTTTCCAGCGCTGCCGGCATGTCTTCGTAGGGGCCTGGGTTTCGCGCGATGTCGTAGGCGGCGGCCAATTCTTCCAGGGTGCAGTGGCCTTCAAGCCCGGCACGCGCGCGCTGGCGCTCCGACAGTTCGCCTGCCAGCGCCTTCAGCTCCATGTCCAACTGTTTGTCGGAGGCGCTCATGCCTGATTACCTTTGTCACTGCCCGGCCCTTCACCCAACCACTCCTGCAGGCGCAGCAAACCGCGCCTAGTGTGGCTTTTGACTGTGCCCAGCGGCATTTTCAGCAACTCGGCAATTTGGCTGTGCGAATAGCCTTGCACCACGCCAAGGTCGAGCACCGAACGCTCGTCCTCACGCAATTCATTCATCTTTTCCTGAATCACCGCCACTTCGGCGCTGACTTCGGGGTCGCCGTCGGCGCGCGTCGCCTCCAGCGGCCCGTCGGGCAATTGCTCGGTGGGATGGCGCGTCACCTGCCGCAGCCGGTCGATAACCCGCCGCCGCGCGATCATGGCGACAAAAAACTGCTCTGACCGGATGTTGCGGTCGAAGCGTGCAGCCGAACGCCACAAATCTGTAAATACCTCTTGGACGGCATCTTCGGCCTCGGCGCTGTCGCGGAAATAACGCCGCGCAATCGACCAAACCAGGCCACCGTATTGCTTGATGCAGGCGGCTAGCGCCAAATCGTCGCCACTGGCAATGCGCTCAAGCAAGGTTTGCTCGGGCGCACTATTGCCTGCTGCCTTCGGCGACGAGTTGCTTGATGCCATTGAGCGATTGTTTCCAATACTGGGCATGGGCGCAACCCAATACGCTGTAGTTAGTGCTTGCATGCGCGCTGCTGCGACCATCATGCTTGGATATTCGCTGCGCAGTACATGCTTGGATGCAGCGGAACGACGCCATTGTGCGCATGTCCAAGGTCGCACACTCTGCTTCGTGCTGCCCATATGTCACAAAAAGTCGTCCTCTCACTTGCCGCAGTTGGCCTACTGGCCGGCGCTGCCTTGCTAGTCCTACCCATGCCCAGCAATGGCGACGACGCGCCAGCCGCCGAGACCGCCAGCGCTATCTTCGCCGGTGGCTGCTTTTGGTGCATGGAGGCCGATTTCGAGAAACTGGCCGGCGTCAGTGAAGTTGTCTCGGGTTACATCGGCGGCGACATCAAATCACCGACGTACAAGCAGGTATCCCGCGGCGCCACCAAGCACGTCGAAGCCGTACGCATTGATTACGACCCGCAGCAAGTGAGCTATGAGCAACTACTGGATCACTTCTGGGTGAATATCGACCCCACGGTGGATGATCGCCAGTTTTGCGACACCGGCCGCCACTATCGGCCGGCAATCTTCTATCAAGACAAGGCCGAGCAGCGCGCAGCCGAGGCCTCGCGCAAAGCTGTGAAAGATGCCGGCGAGGTTTCACCGATCAAGGTCACCATCGAACCGGCTGGCGAGTTTTGGGTGGCCGAAACCTACCACCAGGATTACTACAAGAAAAACCCGCTGCGCTACAACTACTATCGGATTTCCTGCGGCCGCGATGCGCGGCTCAAAGACCTGTGGGGCGACGCCGCGCTGGACGGCAAGCCTACCTAACGAGTTACCACTCCAAATGGCGCAAAGCGCTAGCCGCCCTCCTGCTCGACCCGCACAAGCACCTCGGCGCCGACTTCAACCTGCACCACAATCGGCTGGCAGCAGACGAAGCAATCCTCAACGTAGCGTTGATTGCCGCCGGTGTGATCGACCAGCAAGGTGATGGGCTCACCGCAATACGGGCAGGCAACCGCATGTTCGTCTTGCAATTGCATCAGGGCAAAAATCCGCTAATAACATCGTCTAAATGATGGCGGCCCAAGGGCGTGAGTGACAGTTGCTTGTCGTCGCTGGTGACCAAATCTCGGTCGCGCATATTCGACATTGCTGAAGCCAACCCCGCCCAACGCAAGCCTGTCGCGCGTTCGAACTCGCGACGGGCAATGGGCGCATTCAGGCGTAGCCGGTTCATCATGTATTCGAACAGCACTGCCTCGTCGGCAATCGGTGCTGCACCTGCCAACACGGTGGGCGAGCCGGCAGCTTGCATGTATTGCGCCGGCGTTTTGATGCGCTCGCGCCGGCTGCCTGCGCTTTTGCCATGGGCGCCGGCACCAACGCCGATGTAATCGCCAAAGGTCCAGTAGGTGAGGTTGTGCCGGCACTGTTTGCCGTCTCGCGCATAGGCCGACACTTCGTATTGCGCATAGCCGGCGGCGGCCAAGCGCGCCATGCCGGCCTCCCACATCGCTACGCTGTCGTCCTCGGCCGGTAGCGGCGGCGGGCGACGGCCGAAGGCGGTGCCGGGCTCGAGCGTGAGTTGGTAGTAGGAAATGTGTTCGGGACTCCAGGCGATCAGCTCGGCCAGTTCGGCCGCCGCGCCGGCCACGCTTTGCTCCGGCAGGGCAAACATCAGGTCGAGGTTGATGTTGTCAAAGCCCGCTTCGCGTGCAGCGAGATACGCCGTTTGTGCCTCGGCAGCGTTATGGATACGGCCCAGGCGCTTGAGATGCGCGTCGTCCAGGCTTTGCACGCCGATAGACAAGCGGTTGACACCGGCGCCACGGTAACCGGCAAAGTGCGCCGCTTCCGACGCGCCGGGGTTGGCCTCCAGGGTAATCTCGGCTTGTTCGTCGAGGTCGAACTGGCCATCGACGGCTTCGAGAATCAGCGCAATGCTGTCGGGGGCGAAGAGGCTGGGCGTGCCGCCGCCGAAGAAGATGCTGTCGATGTGGTGCGGGCCGAGTTGCTCGGCCTCCCAGGCCAGATCGGCCACCAGGGCTTCAACGTAGCGGTCTTGCGCCGGCTCGCGGCCATTCAGGCCATGCGAGTTGAAGTCGCAATATGGGCATTTGGCCACGCACCACGGAATGTGGATGTAGAGGCCGGCGTGGGCTTGCTCACGCATGGGCGCGCAGGCGCTCGACCAGCATTGCAACGGCTTGGCCGCGATGGCTCATCCGGTTTTTGTCTGCGGGCTCGAGTTCGGCCGATGACACGGCGCAGCCGTCTGGCAGAAACAGCGGGTCGTAACCAAAGCCGCCGTCACCGCGAGGCGCCACAAGAATCTGCCCGCGCCAGATGCCTTGCGCAATCAGCGGGATGGGGTCATCTGGGTGGCGCAGCATTACGCACAGGCAAATGAACTGCGCGCCACGATTGGCCTCGCCGTCCAAAGCTGCCAGCAACTTGGCATTGTTGGCAGCGTCGTCACCATGGCGGCCGGCATAGCGCGCCGAATGCACACCTGGCGCACCACCCAAGGCATCCACAGCCAGGCCCGAATCATCGGCAATCGCCGGCAAACCACTAGCGGCACTGGCGGAGCGCGCCTTGATCAGGGCATTTTCGACAAAGCTGCTGCCCGTCTCCGGTGGCTGCTCGAAGTCGAAGTCGGACTGCGGCACGACATCCAGGCCCAGCGGCCCAAGCATCGCCTGCATCTCGGCCAGTTTGCCGTGGTTGCCGGTGGCGAGGACGATGCTAGTCATCATCGCTGCAATCGAACGGGAAGAAGTTGCAATCGTTCGCTCTGGAAATGAAAAAAACACCCCCGACGACACCGAGCAAAATCAACACTCCACCGGTGTTGGATTTTCTCGCTTCCAGCGTATTGATGTCTGTCCAGGGATAGTCGCCGGCCTCGGTCTCAACACGTGATTGACCGACGGTTTCAAGCCTGGTTTCGATGCGCTCACCGGTTTTGAGCACCACCACTACGCGATCACCGGGGTCCAGCGCGTGTCCGGCGGCACGCGCTTCACCAGCTGTCCAATTGCGCGTTGACGCGCAACCGCCAAGCAAGCAGACAAGCAAGAGCCCCACTAGCGGCTTGAAAAAACTCGCGTTGCGTAGCGCATCCATTGTGTTGCCCCCTAAACGTGTTGATCAATCAACACCGGATTACCGTCAGGGTCGAGCAAAGTGATGTTGGCGGGGCCGCTGCCTTCGGCTTCGGCAGTCGTGGTCAGCGTCACACCCTTGGCTTGCAGTTCGGCCTGAATGGCGCGCACATCATCGAAGTCATCAAGCGTTTCGCTATGCTGGTCCCAGCCAGGATTGAAGGTGAGCACATTGCGTTCAAACATGCCCTGAAACAGGCCAATCACGGTATCGCCATTGCGCAGGATCAGCCAGTTCTGCTCAATGTTTCCACCGGCCTCTTCAAAACCCAGCGCGGTGTAGAAATCACGCGATTTACGAATGTCTTTAACCGCGAGGCTGACAGAAAAAGCGCCTAAATTCATAGCACTACCTTATTGCCCAAGTGCAGCCGTTTGCGCGGCGCACAGGTCTTTGATACCGGCATCAGCCAAAGCCAGCATGGCGTCGAGTTCATCGCGGCGGAACGCATGGCCCTCGGCTGTGCCCTGCACTTCGATAAAGCCCCCGGCCTCGTTCATCACCACGTTCATGTCGGTTTCGGCGGTGCTGTCTTCAGCGTAGTCCAGGTCGAGCACCGGGTGGCCGTTGTAAACCCCAACAGAAATCGCCGCTACTTGGCCGTGAATGGGATCATTTTTCAGCTTGCCCGCGGCTTTCAAACCGTCGATGGCATCAACCAGCGCCACGTAAGCGCCCGTGATACTGGCCGTGCGGGTGCCGCCGTCGGCCTGAATAACGTCGCAATCGACGGTGATCTGACACTCGCCCAGCGCGGTCAGATCAACCACCGCGCGCAAGCTGCGGCCGATGAGGCGCTGGATTTCCTGCGTGCGACCGGATTGCTTGCCGCGCGCAGCCTCGCGGCCCATGCGCTCGCCGGTGGAGCGCGGCAACATGCCGTATTCAGCCGTCACCCAGCCGCGCCCTTTGTTGCGCAGCCACGGCGGAACGCGCGCCTCCACCGACGCCGTGCACAGCACTTTGGTGTCGCCAAAGCTCACCAGCACCGAGCCTTCGGCATGCTTGGTGTATTGGCGCTCGATGCTCACGGCGCGCAGTTGATTGGCGGCGCGGCCGCTAGGGCGTTGAAGGTCGGTCATGGGCTGCCATGTCTTGAATTGGCGCACAGCATGGGCAAGCGCCAAAGCCATTACAAGTGGATGCGCGCGGCCTTTACAAACGCTTGCGCTGTCGCCGCACCGCGCGCATTGTCATAATGCGGGCCCGTAATCGCCCATGGCCCTTGCATGACCCGGAAAGACCTCACCCAAGCAGCGCTGGATTATCACGCACTGCCGCGCCCCGGGAAGCTGGGCATCAGCATCATCAAACCGTTCACCACGCCGGGTGAGTTGGCGCTGGCTTATTCGCCAGGCGTGGCCGAGCCGGTCAAGGCCATCGAGAAAAACCCCGACGACGCCTTCAAGTACACCGCCAAGGGCAACCTGGTGGCCGTGATCACCAACGGCACTGCGGTGCTGGGCCTTGGCAACACCGGCGCGCTGGCGTCCAAGCCGGTGATGGAAGGCAAGGCTGTGCTGTTCAAGAAATTTGCCGATGTCGATGTGTTCGACATCGAGATCGATTGCGACGACCCGGAAGACTTCATCCAGACGGTCGCCCGCATCGCGCCCACCTTTGGTGGCATCAACCTGGAAGACATCGCCGCGCCGCATTGCTTCGAGATCGAAACACGGCTGAGCGAAATGCTCGACATCCCGGTGTTTCACGACGACCAGCACGGCACCGCCATCATCATCTGCGCCGGGCTGACCAATGCACTGGAATTGGCGGGCAAGAAGCTGGAAGACGCCAAGATCGTCTGCATCGGTGCTGGCGCCGCCGGTATTGCGGCCATGAACCTGCTGCAAGCACTCGGCGTGCCGCGGCATCACATCATGCTGGTTGACCGCAAAGGCGTGGTGCACGACGGCCGCGATGACCTCAACGAATTCAAGCAAAGCTACGCGCTGAATACCGACCGCCGCAGCCTCGAAGACGCGCTGGACGGCGCCGATGTGTTCATTGGCGTGTCGGGCCCCGGGCTGGTTACGCCCGACATGCTGAAGAAAATGGCGCCCAACCCGGTGGTATTTGCACTGGCCAACCCCACGCCCGAGATCATGCCCGACGAGGCCCGCGAAGCGCGCGACGACCTGATTATCGCCACCGGCCGCAGCGACTTCCCCAACCAGGTCAACAATGTGCTGTGCTTTCCGTTCTTGTTCCGCGGCGCGCTGGATGTGCGCGCAACGGCCATCAACATGGACATGGCCAAGGCGGCGGTGCAGGCGATTGCCAAGCTGGCCCGCGAGCCGGTGCCGCAAGTGGTGCTGGAGGCCTATGACTGGGACGCCATGGAATTTGGCCGCGACTACATCCTGCCCACCCCGCTCGACCCGCGCCTGCGAGACTTCGTGCCGCCGGCCGTGGCCAGAGCCGCGGTCGATTCAGGCGTCGCCCGCGTGGCGTATCCGGCGCACTATCCGGCCCATCAACCAACTTAGACTTCAAAACAAGACTCGCGCCACCGGCTTGCAAAGCCGGCGCGCAGCAAAGACACTACGTGGCCCCTAATCACTGGGCCAAAGGCGCTATTACAGCCGTATTTGGCTATGCGCATCACTGGGAGAATTTGATGAGCGACTCGTACACAGTCACCGACCCGTCCGGAAACAGCGTCGAGCTGCCCAAGGTGCAAGGCACATTGGGACCGCCGGCGGTGGACGTGCGCAAGCTCTACGCCAGCACCGGCGGCTTCACCTTCGATCCCGGTTTTACTAGCACCTGTTCGTGCGAGTCGGGCATCACCTATATCGATGGCAACGAGGGCGTGCTGCTGTATCGCGGCTACCGCGCCGACGAGTTGGCGAAAAAGTCGAACTTCATCGAGGTGTGCTACCTGCTGCTCAACGGCGAGCTGCCCACCAAGGCGGAGTACGACGAGTTCGAAAGCGCGATTCGCATGCACACCATGATCAACGAGTCACTCAAGCGCTTTTTCACCGGCTTCCACTACGACGCCCACCCCATGGCGATGCTGTCGAGCATCGTCGGTGGCATGTCGGCGTTCTACCACGACACCACCAACACCTCGGACCCCGAGCACCGCACGATTTTTGCGCGGCGCATGATCGCCAAGATTCCAACCATCGCCGCCGCGGCGTACAAGTATTCGGTCGGCCAGCCGCTGGTTTATCCGAGTAACGATCTGGACTACTGCAGCAACTTCCTGCGCATGATGTTTGCGGTTCCGGCAGAAGAATATGCCGTCGATCCGGTGGCAGCCGAAGCGCTTGATGTGTTGTTCATCCTGCATGCCGACCACGAGCAGAACGCTTCGACCAGCACCGTGCGCCTAGCCGGCAGCACCGGCTGCAACCCCTACGCAGCAATGGCTTCGGGCATTTCGGCGCTTTGGGGGCCGGCCCACGGCGGCGCCAACGAGGCTGTGCTGAACATGCTCAACCAAATTGGTAGTGTCGATAACATTGATCAATACATCGCCAAGGCCAAGGACAAGTCCGATCCGTTCCGCCTGATGGGCTTTGGCCACCGGGTGTACAAGAACTTCGACCCGCGCGCCACGGTCATCCGCGAGCACTGCCACAAGGTGCTCAAGGCCTACGGCGGCGACAGCGACGGCAAGCTGGAACTGGCCATGCGGCTGGAAGAAATCGCGCTAAAGGACGAGTACTTCGTCGAGAAGAAGCTCTACCCCAACGTCGATTTCTACAGCGGCATCATCTACAAGGCGCTGGGCATCCCCACCAACATGTTCACGCCCATGTTCGCCATTGGCCGCACCGTGGGCTGGGTGGCGCACTATCTGGAGATGGTGTCCGACCCCGGCATGCGCATCGGCCGCCCGCGGCAGATTTACACCGGCGCCGACGAGCGGGCCTACACCGACATCGGTAGCCGCTAGGCCCCAGCCAGCAAACAAGCTGTCATTGCGAGGCTCGCAGAGCCGCGGCAATCTCGTAATGACAGCGCCAACGTAACGAGATTGCCGCGCGCCGTCGGCGCTCGCAATGACAACAGATGTCACTGAGCGAAACCCTAGAAACCCTCCTCGCCGGCAATGACCTCAGCCGCGAAGCCACTGTGGCTGTCATGCGCCAGATCATGGGTGGGCAGGCCACGCCGGCGCAGGTGGCGGGTTTTCTGATCGCACTGCGCGCCAAGGGCGAAACCGTCGAGGAAATTGCCGGCGGCGCTCAGGTGATGCGCGAACTCGCCACCCCGGTTCAAGTCGATCCCAGCTTGCAGGACTCGCTAGTCGATACCTGCGGCACTGGCGGCGATGCCAGCGGGCTGTTCAATGTTTCCACGGCCAGTGCCTTTGTGGTCGCCGCTGCAGGCGGTCGCGTGGCCAAGCATGGCAACCGCAGCGTCTCCAGCAAATCCGGTAGCGCCGATGTGCTCGAAGCCGCTGGGGTGGCACTCAATCTGCCGCCGGAAGCGGTGGCGCAATGCGTGCAGGAACTCGGCGTGGGCTTCATGTTTGCGCCCAACCATCACGCCGCCATGAAGCACGCCATCGGCCCGCGCCGCGAGCTTGGCGTGCGCACTATCTTTAACCTGCTCGGCCCGCTCACCAACCCAGCAAGCGCCCCCAACCAGGTGCTGGGCGTGTTCGATGGCAAGTGGTGCGAACCGCTGGCCGAGGTGCTGGGCACCATGGGTAGTCGCCACGTAGTTGTGGTTGCCAGCCACGACGGCCTGGACGAAATGAGCCCGGTGGCGCTGACCAAAGTGGTGGAATACAAGCAGGGCAAATTCCTGCGCCACACCGTTGACCCGGCCGAGTTCGACATGAACTACACCAGCCTGGCGCCGGTGCAGGTGGCCGATGCCAAGGCCAGCCTGGCGTTGATCGAGCACGCCCTGGGCGGCGCCCGTGGGCAGGCCTTCGACACCATTGCGCTGAACGCCGGCGCCGCCATTTATGCTGCGGGGCTGGCCGACACCTTTGCTGGCGGCGTGGCCCGTGCGCAGGACGTGCTTGGCAGCGGTGAAGCGCTGCAGCGCCTGCGCAGCCTAGCGACGCTGTCGCAGAAGCTCGCGCCAGCTACGTGAGCAATATTCTAGACAAGATTCTCGCCACCAAAAGACAAGAGGTGGCCGCGGCGCGCGAGAACACGCCGGTTGATGCCCTGCTACGCCAGGGCCTGCTGGCCGAGCCGCCACGCGATTTCGCGGCCGCCATTGACGCGCGTATCACAAGCGGCCAGCCGGCGGTGATCGCCGAGGTCAAAAAAGCCAGCCCCAGCAAGGGCCTGATCCGGCCCGACTTCGATGTGCAGGCTATTGCCAAAAGTTATGCCGCGGGCGGTGCCACCTGCCTGTCGGTGCTCACTGATCGCGAGTATTTCCAAGGCGACCCGGCCTACCTGACACTCGCCCGTGACGTCAGCGGCCTGCCGGTATTGCGCAAGGACTTCATCATCGACCCCTACCAAGTGGCCGAAGCCCGTGCCTGGGGTGCCGATGCCGTGCTACTTATTGTCGCTGCGCTGGCCGATACGCAAATGGCGGAATTGGCGCATGCAATCAACGAACTACGCATGGATGCGCTGGTGGAAGTCCATGATGGCGACGAGTTGGTACGCGCACTGCGGTTGCCGGTTGAACACGCGCCGCTGATCGGCATTAATAATCGCAACCTGCGCACCTTCGAAACACGGCTGGAAACCACCGAGGCCCTGGTTGGCCAAGTGCCGCCAGAGCGAACGCTGATCACCGAGAGCGGCATCCACACCGCGGCCGATGTGCAGCGCATGCGCAGCGCCGGTGTCAACGGGTTTTTGGTCGGCGAATCGCTGATGCGGGCTGATGACCCAGGCGCGGCGTTGCTGGCGTTGATCGCCTGACAACAGGCCGTCATTGCGAAGAAGCGTAGCGACTGCGGCAATCTCGTCAACAAACGCGCCACCCAATGAGATTGCCGCGCGGCTACGCCGCTCGCAATGACAGTGCGATTCGATCAGTCGCCAATTTCTACCGGCATCATCGTGGCATTCAAAACCAAGATACTTCTGCCGCTGACCTCGACCACACCGTCATCTTCCAGCGTCTTGAGCACACGGCCGGCCATTTCGCGTGAGCAGCCGACGATGCGGGCCAGTTCCTGGCGGCTGATCTTGACGATGCGGCCGCGCTCGTCCGGGATGTGTTCGTGGCCATTGGCCAGGTTGACGATGGCGCGGGCAACACGGCCCGAGACGTCGAGGAAAGCCAAATCGATGGCGTTGCGGCTGGTGTCGCGCAGGCGGCGGGCCAACTGGCCGGCAAGGATGTACATCAGTTCGGGGTGTTCGGCTGCCACCTCGCGGAAGCGCTCGTAGCTGAGCTCGGATACGACGGTGTCGATGCGTGTGCGCACGCGCGCGCTGCGGGTGGCCAATTCAGGGAACAGGCACATCTCGCCGAAGAACTCGCCGGGACCAAGATAAGCCAGCACCATTTCGTGGCCTTGGGCGTCTTCGATGACGATGCTCACCGAGCCTTCGAGCACCAAATACAGCGCATCTGGCGCGTCGCCTTCGTGCAACACCGCATGCTTGGCCGGGAAGTGCCGACGGTGTGCCGTCATGTGAAACGCCGAGACTGCCGCCTCACGCGCGCTGCTGTTGTCGGTCATGCGTGTCATCCCCCGACCCAAGCCGGGTATTCGATTTGTTCAGGTGGGGCACCGCGTCCCCGGGCGTTATCATAGCCCGATGAGCAATAATCAATTGGTGACGCGCGTCAAATTTGTCGAAGGCGCGGCTTGGGTGGGCGAATCCGGCAGCGGCCACGGCATTGTTATCGACGGCTCGCCTGACATTGGCGGGCGCAACCTGGGCATGCGGCCAATGGAGTTGATTCTGTTGGGTGTGGGCAGTTGCAGCGCCATGGACGTGATCCACATCCTGAAGAAGGCGCGCCAGGAAGTAACCGAATGTGTGATCGACGTGACAGGAACGCGCGTGGACACCGACCCCAAGGTATTTTCCGACATCCACCTGCATTTCACCGTCACTGGCCGCGACCTCGCCGCCAAACACGTGGCGCGCGCGGTGCAACTGTCGGCCGAGAAATACTGCTCGGCGTCGAAGATGTTGCAGGCCAGTGTGAACATCACCCACGACCACAGCATCGAAGCGGCCTGACGCCATGTTGCTGAGCTTTTTCTTTGCCCTGCGCGAGGGCGGCCTCAAGCCGTCGGTCACCGAATTCCTGGCGCTGCTCGACGCGCTCAAGCACCGCCTGGGCTGGTTCTCGCTGGACGAGTTCTACGTACTGTCCCGCGCCATCTTGGTCAAAGACGAAGCCAAGTACGACCGCTTCGATCAGATCTTCGGCGCCTACTGGAAGGGCATCGAAGACGTCGCCGGCGACCTGTTTACCGACATCCCCGAAGAGTGGCTGCGCAAGCAGGCTGAGCTGATGCTCACCGATGAGGAAAAGGCCAAGATCGAATCCATGGGCGGCTTCGAGAAGCTGATGGAAGAGCTGAAAAAGCGCCTGGAAGAACAAAACGAACGCCACGAAGGCGGCAACAAGTGGGTTGGCACCGCCGGCCGCTCGCCTTTTGGGGCCTATGGTTACAACCCCGAAGGCGTGCGTATCGGCCAGGACAAAGGCCGCATGCGCAGCGCCGTGAAGGTGTGGGACAAGCGCGAGTTTGCCAACCTGGACGACAACCGCGAACTTGGCACGCGCAACATCAAGTTGGCGCTGCGCCGGCTGCGCAAGTTCGCCCGCCAAGGCGCCGAGGACACCTTGGACCTGCCGGGCACGATCTCCGGCACGGCCAAGCAGGGCGGCCTGCTCGACATCCGCATGCAGCCCGAGCGGCGCAACACCATCAAGGTGCTGATCTTCTTCGACGTGGGCGGCTCGATGGACCCGCACGTGAAGCTGTGCGAAGAGCTGTTCTCGGCGGCCAAGTCCGAGTTCAAGCACATGGAGTACTACTACTTCCACAACTTCTTGTACGAATCGGTGTGGAAGGACAACCGCCGCCGGCGTAGCGAAAAAACGCCCACCAACGAAGTCATGCGCACCTTTGGCGAGGACTACCGCGTGATTTTTGTCGGCGATGCCACCATGAGCCCGTACGAGATCGCCTACCCCGGCGGCAGCGTCGAGCACTGGAATGAAGAGGCCGGCGAGGTGTGGATGCGGCGCCTGCTCGGCCACTTCGAAAAAGCCGCCTGGCTCAACCCCGAGCCTGAGGCCCATTGGCAATACTCGCCATCAGTGGGGCTGACGCAAGAGATCTTCGAAAACCGTATGTTCCCGCTGACGCTGGACGGCCTCGACCGCGCCATGCGCAAACTGGCGCGCTAACGGCTAGCCACCAAACGCGGTCATCAACCCCAGGTAGGCATAGTCGTCGATCTGCGGCTGGCTGCCCGAAGCCAAGCCCTTGCCCCAACCGACCAGCAAACGTTGCGACGTTGGCAGGCCGATGTCCGCGCCGATTGAAAAGCCGCGATCGGCTGCATCCGGCTCGGCGCTGATGGCCCAAAGTTCGGCCAGGATTGTCAGCGATGCCGTAGGCGTCCAGGTGGAATAACTGCCTACCTGCCACTGATCGCGCCCGCGGCGCGTGGCGATGTGGCCAGCATCCACACCAAGCACCCAATTGCCCGTGACCCATTCCGCCTGCACCGGCAGCAATACTGCGCCGGCGTCCGCATCGTTGATGTCCAACATCAGCGCCGGCGACACGCTGATATTGAACCTGCCTCCGCCAAGCAACTGCCACTTGATGCCAGGGCATAGCAATGCAGCGTTGTCGTCACCGCCTTTGCCGCGCAAGCGCGAGACGCTGGCCACCAGCGTTGCATCCACCGTGGGTGACAAGCCGGCCGTCACATCAACGACCGGCCCATCGACTTGGCGCATGCCCGGGCGCCAGAAGCCCGTCGCAGCGACAATCAATTCGGCCTTGCCGGCGCCACCAAGGGCTTGGGCGTCGTCGCTGATCAGCGGCGGGCCAGCCTGCGCCGTAAGGCTGAGCACCAAGCACGCGCCAGCGATCAAAAACTTGCCGCATTGTTGCGTAAAAATAGTGTGTCTTTTCATTGCCGCCCAAGGGTAGCGCGCCTGCAGCGTTGGTGAATTGGTTCGGTGCAGGTAATTCCGGCATAGTCACTGTTGAGGAGGCCGCCGAGTTGACCAAAGGCGCAGGAAAAACTGCGCAACCCGCAATCTTTGGCGTCGGCGCGCGCGTACGAGATGCACAACAACCGCACGAATGCCCTGCAACAGCAGGCGGCACGTCGCGACTGGCGGCTGCGTTTCGAGCCCGGCTTGGAACGTGAGTTCAATGCCCAGTGGGTCGAAATGCGCGCTTGGGGCAGCGGTATTGCAGTATTTTCGGCGGGCTTACTCACCGCCGCATTCTTGATCGCCGACCTCGCGGTATTGGGCCAACGCCTGCCGCAAGTCGTCGTCGCTGCCATCGGCATCGGCGTTGTGCCTGCGCTGCTGCTGGCTGGCCTGGTGCCCAGCCAGCGCGCTATGCGACCGATAATGGGACAGGTGACATTGTTTGCATTGGCGTTGTCGGGCGCCGGCTTTGTCTGGGCATTTGTGTTGACGCGCACGGATCCGATGACGCCCCCGTATGCCTACGAGGCGGGCATTGTGTTCATTGCCTACGCCTACCTGTTTTCCATGCTGTTGTTCCGCGCCGCGGTGGTGGTGGGTTGGGGCTATTTTCTCGCCTACTTGGCTGCGCAATGGGCCAGCGGGTCGGCTGCCACGCCGATGATTTACGCCAGTTTCTTCCTGGTGGCGACAAACATTGTCGGCATGGCTGGCTGCTACATGCTGGAGCGCTATCAGCGCCGCGCGTGGGTGGCGCATGCGATGGTCGAAGAGCTCGCCACGCATGATGCGCTGACGGCGGTGCTCAATCGTCGCGGGCTGGACGCCGACCTGGACGACCTGTGGAAGCAGGCCTTTCGCGAAGACCAGGCGCTGATGCTGGTGATGGTCGATATCGACCATTTCAAGCAGGTCAACGACCGCTTTGGACATGCATGGGGTGATTCGGCCTTGCGTACCGTGGCCGAGGCGATGCGTGAGATGTCGCGGCGCCCGCTAGACCGGATCGCCCGCTACGGCGGTGATGAGTTCTGCGGCATCTGGTACGGCACGCCGCAGCGTGAGGGCTTGCCACAATTGCTGTACGACGAGATCACCGAGCGCCTGACTGCAATGGCTCGCCAAACCAACCGCGAGCCGCCAACCGTGAGCATCGGCGCGGCGTCAATCCGGCCGCGCCAGGGCGGCAACCGCGAGGCACTGTTCAGGCGTGCCGACGCCGCGCTTTACCAGGCCAAGCAGCAGGGCAGAAACTGTGTAGTCATCGCCGATGATGACCCCCTGCTGGCATAGCTGCTGCCGGCGGCAGGGTTTCAAAAGTAGTACTGCAGAATCAGGCTGACAAAGTCTTCATTGGCGAACACTTGGGTGGGCGCGCCCTCGGGCACATTGGTGAACAATCGCGCTTCGATCTGCGCCTTGAAGCTTTCGTTGAGCCGGCGCTCGGCTTCGACGGTGATGGCAAATGACTCGTCGTCGAGGTCGTAAATGGTGCCGCCGAGGAACGTGGTGCCGGCAACATCATTCAGCGCGATGCGGGTTCCGGCGAACAGGTCGCGGTCGAACAGCGCCACCAGCGGGTCGTCGCGCTCGTCGTACAGGTATTCGCTGAGCAGGCCGACATCGGTGGCGCCGTTGAATAGGCCGTAAAGGGTGTACTCGAAGCCCGCGACCATGGCATTGGTGTAATTGCCCAGCTGTTCGCGCCGCGTGCCTTCGAACTTCAGCGCCCAGCCGCCCAGAATCACCTGCGCATCCAGGCTGGCCTGGCGGATCTGGTCGTAGAACGGCACCAGCACCAAATTGCTGATGATTTGCTGGCGGACTTGGGCATCCGTCGGTGCCAGCCCGGCCTGCTGAGCGATTGCGGTGATCAGCGCATCCAGCGCCTCGACATCAGTGAGCGACGGGCTTTCCGGCGCGGCCGATGCAATGTTGCAGTTGGCTTGGTTTGCGGTGCCTGGGAAACCACTGCCCTGACGCACGCACGGCAGCAGGCGCGGCGCGCGCGCGGTGCCGTCAAACCAACCAAAGCGGAAATCAGCCGGGCCAACGGTGTGGCGCCAACTGGCGGCAAAATCCTGGTGTTGCTGCTCGTCGTCCGACTGGTAGCGCGCTTCGTCTTCTTCGATAGGCAATGGAAAGCCAGGGCGGCCCTCCTCGCCGGGGTATGTGCGTTCGCGGAAATACGGCAGCCAGAAGGCGTCGAAGCTGCCCCAGCCGCGGGTAATCCACGCCAGGTTGACCATGGGCTGGCCCAGCTTGTCCTCGCCGTCGATGTCTTCGACGAAGTCGGTCTGGTTGATGATGTCAACCAAATGGCGTGATTCGGCAACGCCCCAGAACACCTTGCGAATGCCCAGCCGCGCTTCCCAACTGCGCGCAGCGTGCAAAAAACTCAGTTCGCGGATGTCGGCGTGGGTGCGCTCGTCATCGACTGAATCGACGCGGCCGAAAATCTTGCCCGACAGCAGTTGGTCGCCACGATTCCATTCGGTGAACCACTCCACCGTCGCCGCCGCGCTACTGCTGCGGTCTTCGCGGCCGGGCGCCATCGACTCCTGCGGGTACTCACGGTGCTCGGCCTCCAGCGTCAGATACACCTCACTGTCGGCCGCTGCGGCCAGCCCGCTGCCCAGCAGCCCGCCGGCCAGCAACAAAACTTGGGTTGGTCGCACCGTGTTGTCTCCCGACTTGCATTTACATACCGAACGGTATGTTAATTGCCGCCAATGAATTTCACAAATTGGAGGTGCAACAGCTACGACGCCGACGCGGCGATGGCCCATAATGGCGCAACCGTTCCCCCACGGAGCCTGACCATGTCTCGTAAATCTATCCAAACGGCGCTGCTCGCTATCGGTGCTGCTGCCGTTGTCGTGGCTTGCACCACCTCGCCGCTAGGCCGCAAGCAACTCACACTGTTCCCGTCGGCTGAAATGTCGCAGATGGGTGTTGCTGCATTCGCCAGCATGAAGAAGCAAACGCCAACCTCGTCCGACCGCGGCGTCAACAATTACGTCAACTGCGTGGCCTACGCGATCACCAACACATTGCCCGAGCGGCAGGACTGGGAGGTGCAGGTGTTCGAGGAAGACAGCGCCAATGCCTTCGCGCTGCCCGGCGGCAAGATCGGGGTGCACACCGGCTTGCTCAAGGTCGCCAAGAACCAAGACCAGCTCGCCACTGTGGTAGCCCACGAGGTTGCCCACGTGCTGGCCAATCACTCCAACGAGCGTGTGTCGCAGTCGTACCTGGCCAACGCCGGGCTGCAGTTGGCGCAAGTGGCCGCAGGCGACCCCACCCCGGCCAAGCAACAATTGTTTGGGCTGCTGGGCATTGGCACACAAGTGGGCATCTTGCTTCCGTTTGGCCGCACCCAGGAATCCGAGGCCGACTTGTACGGCCTGGATTTGATGGCGCGTGCAGGTTTTGACCCGCGTGCCAGCGTCGCCCTGTGGCGCAACATGGCCCAAGAAAGTGGCGGGAATCAGCCGCCTGAGTTCCTTTCAACGCACCCGTCGCACGACACGCGCATCAATGACCTGAATGGCCGCATCCCGCAAGTTATGCCGGAGTACGAAGCTGCCAAGCGCGCCGGCCGACGGCCACAGTGCGGCTAAACCGAGACGCTTAGGCCGCCATGGCCGTGCATTCCCTCAGCGCCTGGATGCGCGGCGTGCCGTCGGTAGGCGTTGCCCGCTGGCTGGGCATCGGTGTGCTCTGGCTGGCGTTGGGCTTGCTATACGTTGGTTTGACCGAGCCCATCCTGCGGCTGGAAAAGTTCTGGGTCTTCGAATCGACCACCTCGGTGTGGGGCGGCACCATGACCCTGCTCGCCGAACGCGAGTATTTCCTGGGCTGGGTCATCCTGCTGTTTTCCATTGCCTTCCCTATCGTCAAAAACCTGCTGATGCTGCTGATCTTGCATCTGCGGCTGCGCAGCACGCATTTGCTGCATTGGCTGGCGGTGCTGGGAAAATGGTCGATGCTTGACGTGTTTCTGTGTGCGCTGCTGGTGGCCAGCATCAAGCTGGGCGCTGTCGCCAAAGCCGAACTGCAGCCCGGCGTGTATTACTTTGCTAGCGCGATCATCCTCACCAACTTGGTATCGACCGTGCTCGACTGGCGACAAGCCGAAAATGACTGACAACGCGTCCGCCCGCGCGATGTGGGCCGAGTATGTGGCGAGTCAGCCCGAAGCCGCTGACGCCCGCATGCTGGTCGATCACTTTTGCGACAACCAGCACGATGCGGATGCCCTGGCCGCGCTGGTGCTCGCCGGCACGAAGCGCGCGACCGCCTGCAGCCTTGCCGAATTGAAAGCTGCCGGAGAGCCGCCACCGCAGCCCGGCGATCATCTGGTGGTGACCAACTGGGCGGGCGAGGCGCAATGCACCGTCCGCACCACCCAGGTCGATGTGGTCCCGCTCGGGCAGGTGAGCACAGAGTTCGCGGCAATCGAAGGCGAAGGCGACGGTTCGCTGGCCTACTGGCAGCACAGCCACCGGGCCTACTTTCAGCGGGTGCTGGCAAGCACAAGCGTCGCTGTTGACGACGCGCTACTGATTGCCTGCGAACGTTTTGAGCGGGTTTATCCGCCAGCGGAAGCGATGAACTCGGCGTAGATTTCCGCAGTTTCGCCGGGCCGCTCGATCATCGGCGCATGGCCCATGTCGTCCATGATGACTTTCTTGGAGTTCGGCAGCCGGCTGTGGAACACATCAGCCATCGAGACATGCAGCAGGCCGTCTTGATCACCCCAGAGCACGAGCGTGGGTTGCTGAATCTCAGGCAAACGCGGCTCCAGGTTTTGAAACTTGGCGCGATACTCGGTGAAGATTTTCTGCTTGAAGTCAGCGTTTTCGAATGCGCGCCGGGCGATCTCGTCGCCAATGAAGCCGGGCACCCACGGCTGCTCAACGAACACCAAATCCATGAGCGTGTTCCACTGCTCCATGTTGCGTGGCACCAGCACGTTGTCGCCATTGGCGATCATGGTGGTCAGACGGCTGGGCGTGGGTTCTTCAACACCTGCGGCGCAGAACAGGCCCAGGGTTTTGACCTGATCAGGGTGGGCCAGCGTATAGGCGGCCGACAAGTTGCCACCCATGGAATTGCCGGCCAAGTGAAACGCGGGCAAGTCCAGCGCTTGCACAAAGCCATGCAGGCGCGGCACTTGGCTGGCGATGTCGTAGCTCCAGTCCGGATGGCGGACGTTGTCGCCAAAGCCCGGCAGGTCGGGCGCGATGACGCGATAGCTGTCGGTGAAGCTGCGGGCGAAGCGCGGCCAGTTGTCCTTGTCGGCACCGAAACCGTGCAGCAGCAGGATCACCTCGCCGTCGCCGCCACTGTCCAGGTAAGGCCATGCATCGCCGCCCACTTGAACTGACTTGAGTTCAAGATGGGAGGCGTCGCGCTCAGCGGCGTAGGCGGCATCAAGCGCTGCCGACGGATTGGACGCGCCGTAAATCCAGAGGAACACCACCAAGCCGATAGCGCCCACGACAACGAGGCCCAGCAGGCCGAGGATGAGTTTTTTCATGCGCGGCAGGGTGCCACGTGATTGATTTGGGGGCAATGTCACACACGCCCCTCATCCGCCTACCCCCATCCGCCCTTCGGGCACCTTCCCCCGCGAGCGGGAGAAGGGGGTCTGTGCTTCGCACTGTCTATGGGGCACCTTCTCCCCCAGGGAGAAGGAAATAGCCCCCTCTCCCTGAGGGAGAGGGCCGGGGTGAGGGGATCGGCCGGCGCGGCCTAGCGCGACGCGCTGCGGCCGCCCCCACCACCACGCCGCCGGCGCCTGTTACGCGCGCCGGGCTTTCCCGGCCCGTCACCGGGCTTGGCGCTGCGTTTTGGTTTGGCACTACGGCTCACGGGTTGGCCGCCGCCGCTGGTCGTCGGCGGGTTGTCGATAGTGTGGCCAGGTACTTCGCGGATGTCGATGCGGTGGCCCAGCAGTTTTTCGATGTCACGCAGCAATGGCCGATCTTCCGGGCCAACCAACGACAACGCCAAGCCTTCGGCGCCAGCACGGGCCGTGCGGCCAATGCGGTGCACATAGTCTTCGGACACGTTGGGCAGGTCGTGGTTGATCACCACCGGCAATTGTTCGATGTCCAAGCCGCGGGCGGCGATGTCGGTGGCCACCAGCACGGTGATCTCGCCTTTTTTGAAGCCTTCCAGCGCCTTGGTGCGGGCCGACTGGCTCTTGTTGCCGTGGATCGCCGCAGCCTTGTTGCCTGCCTGTTCCAACTGGCGCGTGAGCTTGTTGGCACCATGCTTGGTGCGGTGGAACACCAACACCTGGTGCCAACCGTGCTCGCGCAGCAGGTGGATGAGTAACTGCGCCTTGTTGGCTTTGGCCGGGTCGCTCACGTGCAGCACGGCGTGCTCGACGCGCTCGGCGGTGCTGTTGCGCGGAGCCACATCAACCTCAATCGGGTTGTGCTGAAACTGCGACGCCAACTTGCGGATGTCCTTGGAAAACGTCGCCGAGAACAGCAGCGTCTGGCGCTTGGGCGGCAGCAGCTTGATGACCTTTTTCATGTCGTGGATGAAACCCATGTCCAGCATGCGGTCGGCTTCGTCCAGCACCAAAATTTCCACGGCGGACAGGTCGATGTGGCCTTGGTTGACCAGGTCGAGCAGGCGGCCCGGCGTGGCCACGAGAATGTCGCGGCCCTTGGCCATGCGGCCAACTTGCGGGTTTTGGCCCACGCCGCCGAAGATCAGTGTGGTGCTTAGGTGGGTTTCACCACGCATTTCGGTGAAATTCTCGTGCACCTGCGCAGCGAGTTCGCGTGTGGGCGTGAGGATCAACGCCCGTGCCTGGCGCTTGCCGGCACTGCGGCCCTTGGCCAGCAGGTCGAGCATGGGCAGCGCAAAGGCCGCGGTTTTGCCCGTGCCGGTTTGTGCTGCGGCGAGTACGTCGCGGCCTTCCAGTACGGGCGGGATGGCTTTGGCTTGAATGGGTGTGGGGGTGTCAAAGCCTGCATCGCGAACCGCGCGCAAGCGTTCGGCCGACAGGCCGAGGGTGTCGAAAGACATGGGAATCCTTGAACCGGCGCCAAGCAGCGGCGCCAGATAGCGTTGGCCGATTTTGGCCAGAAGTGGGGGCGCTTTTGCGTGCCCGGCGGGTGACGGCAGGGTCACCCCGCTAGGGGAGGAACTGACGTCCTTGGCGTGTAGCCACCTTTATTGTACCGCGAAATTGTGCAAAGCAGCATCTGTCATGAGTCGCATGTCATTGCGAAGGAGCGCAGCGACTGCGGCAATCTCGTCACCTTGGCGTTTTCGTGACGAGATTGCCGCGCGCCTACGGCGCTCGCAATGACAAGCTTTTAGTGTTTCTTCTTTCCGGTGTACTCCCACAAAAATGCCCACAAGTCGGCCGCCTCAGCAATACGTTTGCTGGTTGGCTTGCCGGCTCCATGCCCGGCGCGGGTTTCGATGCGGATCAGCACGGGGTCGTCGCCGGTGTGGGCGGCTTGCAGTGCCGCGGCGTACTTGAAGCTGTGGCCGGGCACCACGCGGTCATCATGGTCGGCGGTGGTAACTAGTGTCGCCGGGTAATCCGTGCCTTTTTCGATGTTGTGCAGCGGGCTGTAGGCATACAGGTATTCAAATGCATCGGCCTCGTCCGAGCTACCGTAGTCCGGCGTCCAGGCCCAGCCTATGGTGAATTTGTGGAAGCGCAGCATGTCCATCACGCCCACGGCCGGTAGCGCCACGGCGAACAGGTCGGGCCGCTGATTGGCCACAGCGCCGACCAGCAGGCCGCCGTTGGAGCCACCTTGGATGCCCAAGTGATGCGGCATGGTCCACTTGTTTTCAACCATGTATTCGCCGGCAGCGATGAAGTCGTCGAACACGTTTTGCTTGTTTTCGCGCGTGCCGGCCTTGTGCCACGCCTCGCCGTACTCACCACCGCCGCGCAGGTTGGCCACGGCCAGCACGCCACCAGCGTCCAGCCAGCCCAGCCGCGAGATGCTGAAGCCCGGCGTGAGCGACACGTTGAAGCCGCCGTAGCCGTACAACAGCGTGCGGTTGTGACCGTCGCGCTTCAGACCTTTCTTGTAGGTGATGAACATCGGCACGCGAGTGCCGTCTTTGCTCTTGTAGAACACCTGCTCGGTGGTGAACTGGCTGGTGTCGAAGTCGATGCTGGGCTGCTGGAACACTTCGACCTTGCCGCTGTTCAGGTCAGCGCGGTAGTTGGTGTCGGGCTGCAAGTACGACTCGTAGCCGAAGAACATTTCGCTGTCGTCGGCCTCGCCCGACACGCTGCTGATACTGCCCAGGCCTGGCAGCTTGATCTCGCGATCCACGCTGCCGTCGGTACCCAGCACATGCAGCCGGTGCGCGGCATCGCGCATGGCCACGACGATAAGTTTGCCGCCGACAAAGCCGACGGTTTCAATGGTGTCGGCGTCTTCGGCTCGCACCGTGCGCCAGTCGGCCTTGGCCGGTTTGTTGGCATCGATGGCGATGATCTTGCCGCGTGGCGCGCCGGCCGTGGTGAACACGTACAACGTGCTGCCTTTGCTGCCGACCAGGTCGTAGCGCGCCGCAAAGTCATCGACGATGGGCACAACCTTGCCGTCGAATTTCGGGAAGTCGGCGTCTTGCAGGTCGAGCACAGCCAGCTTGTTTTTGCTCTCGGCGCCTTTCCAAGTCCCAATGACGGCGTAGCGGCCATTCTCCGTGACGCTGGCGTAGAAGCCCCACTTGGGCTGGTCCGGGCGCTCGTAAACCAGCACGTCTTCAGACTGCAACGTGCCGATGCGGTGGTAGTAAAGCTTCTGGTTGGCCAGGTCGTCGAAGGTGCCGTCCTTGCCGGGGTAGCGGCTGTAGAAAAAGCCGCGCGAGTCCTTGGTCCATTCCATGCCCGAGAACTTGATGTTCTCCAGGCTGCCCAGCAGGTCTTCGCCGGTGTTGATGTTTTTCACCCGCACACTGCGCCAGTCGCTACCGCCATCGGCCAGGGCATAGGCCAGCCACTGGCCGTCGGGCGACACCGAGGTGCTGGCTAGCGAGACGGTGCCGTCGTCGCTCAGCGTGTTGGGGTCGATGAGCACGCGCGGTTTGCCGTTCAGGCCCTCTTGCACATACAGCACGCTTTGGTTTTGCAGGCCGTCGTTTTTGCGGAAGAAGTAACGGTCGCCGCGCTTGCTCGGCACGCTGTAGCGCTCGTAATTCCAAATTTTGGTCAGGCGGTTTTTGAACTGCTCGCGCTTGGGCAGCTTGTCCAGCACACCAAAGGTGACTTTGTTTTGCGCCTTCACCCACGCGGCGGTCTCACTGCTGTCGGTGTCTTCCAGCCAGCGGTAGGGGTCGGCCACTTTGGTGCCGTGGTAGTTATCAACCACGTCGCCCTTGCGGGTGTCCGGGTAGTCGAGTGCGGCAGCAGGCAGCGCCGCGAGCACGCCAATGAGCGCAATGTAGAGTTTGGTCATGATGTCCCCAAGGCGCGGTTGCCGCGCATGTTCAATTCACGAAAGATTGACCGCAGAATAGCAAGGAGATTCCACCATGGCAGCACTACAACAACTGGATGACCCCAACTGGCGCGACCCGCTGCGCACCATCACGCTGTACCTGTTGGTGCGCGATGGCCGGGCGCAAATCAGCTTCATCGAGCAAGTGTTTGGCGGCAAGCTGACGATGTGCGAGGAAGACGATGGCCGCGTGCGGCACGCGCAAGTACAGATCGGCGACAGCATTGTGATGCTGGGCGAGGCCAGTGGGGATTTCGCCGCAATTCCCGGCGCGGCGTACATCTATGTCGAAGATGTCGATGCCTGCCACGCCAAGGCGCTGGCACTGGGCGCCGACGAGGTCTATCCGCCGGCCGAGCAGGACTACGGTGACTACTGTGCAGGGATTCGTGATCCGCAGGGCACCAGTTGGTGGGTTGCCCGGGCCAGGTGAGCTGTTGAGTCGGTTCCTATGGAACACACTCCTGGCTGACAACGGTCACATCGCCATCGCCGTTTGTGCTCGCCACATTGCAGGCGCCATCGCTGCTTTGGCTATCAACATTGCTGGTATTCGAGTTGTCATCGTCGTCCGACCCGACTACGGAAGCCAGCGCCACACCGCCAACAACAGCGACCGCCGTAATCCAGGGCCAACGCGCACGCTTGCGCTCGCCGTCGGCATGCAGCGCCCGCGCCGTCTGCGGCTGAACGCCCATAACGACGGGCGAGAAACCCCGCAGGCGTTGCCAGCGCAGCCCGGTAAAGCCCAGCGACACCTGCTTCAACGCGCCAAACCGGCGGTCAGGTTGCGCCAATATGCCAAGCTGCAACTGCGCACCGGCAGGCTGAACTGCGCCAAAGCGCCATTGCATTTGCAGGGCCGCGGCCGGTTCAGCAGCCGCCGCAGACATGCTGGCCGGGGTCAACAGGCAGATCGCGACGAGCGCAAAGTACTTCTTAATCATGCTTGAACCGCTCGGAGTTTGTTATAGAAATGACGCCTCAAGGCGTTAATTATTCCATAACTTTTTTCGGCGAGTGCGCGTGGCGCCCAACGCGGCTAAAGTCCCCGCCCCACAACTAAACCTTTCGCCCCATGACCCGCGGCCACGCGGCGGCCCTGTGCGCATTTTTGCTCTGGGGCTTTTTGCCGATTTACTGGAAGACCATCGACCACGTACCGGCGCTGGAAATTACCGCGCATCGGCTGGCGTGGTGCTGCGTGTGGGTCGTGGGTTTTTTGTGCATAACCCGCGGCCGCGCCTGGCTCGCCGCGCTGCTGGAACAACCACGGGTGATGGCAGCGCTGACGCTGTCGGCGGCGCTGATCGGCGTCAATTGGTTCTTGTACATCTGGGCGGTGAATAGCGACCACATCGTCGAAACCGCGCTGGGCTATTTCATCAACCCGCTGGTCAACATTGTGTTTGGCGTGGCGATCTTCCGCGAGCGGCTCAACCGCGCGCAGTGGTCGGCGGTTGCGGTGGCGGCAATCGGCGTTGCCTACATGACCATAGCCCACGGCCGCCTGCCGTGGATCGCGCTGACGCTGGCGATGTCATTCGGCCTTTATTCGGTGGTGCGCAAACAGGTCAATGTCCCGTCGGTCACCGGCTTGGCGTGGGAGTCGGCAGTGTTTCTTCCGTTCGTAACGGCTTGGCTGGTGTGGATTGGCTGGCAGGGCGAAGGCGCGTTCGGCCAGACGGGCCTGCTGACCGATGGCCTGCTGATCATTGCCGGCGCGGTTACCGCCATCCCGCTGATTTGTTTTGCTTTCGCCGCACGGCGGGTGCCGCTTTCGACCATCGGCATCATGCAGTACATGGCGCCGAGTATTCAGTTGTTGTGCGGGGTTTTGATCTACGGCGAGCCGTTCACGGCTGTCGAGGCCGTTGGCTTTGCGTGCATTTGGACCGCGTTGGCGATTTACACAGCCGATGGCGCGTTTCGGCGCTGGCGTCTGGCTCCGAAACCGATTTAACAAACAGCTGTCATTGTGATTCTTGCGCGCGAATGGGCGCGCTAAAGGTGGTTCGCCTAGCGAATCAACGGCGCGCGGCAATCTCGTCACGCTATCGCCTCATAACGAGATTGCCACGGCCGCTGCGCGGCCTCGCAATGACAGGCGTTATTGGTAAAAGGGAGAAACTACGCGCTGTGCCCACTCGGCACCAAAATTGCTCGGCTCGTACGGTGGGCCGGGCACGTTGTTGGTGTTGTTGAACCACACCATTTCATAGGTGCTTAGGTCCACCAGCGCCAGGGTGTAGCTGAATCGATCAGCATTTTGCAGCGCCTGTTCAGCGTCACGCTCACATTCTCGCCGCTCAAACGAATCGCGGATGCGGTCGCAATCTTCGGGGCCGTCGCTGCCGCCTGACAAAAAGCCCTTGGCGGCCGAAACATCGATACCAATAATGGCGAGCACCCACAGCACGTCAGATTCGGCCTGCTCGCGCAGCGCCGCGCGATCATCATCTGAAATGTCCAGAGCGCGGCGTTTGTAGCCGCCCTCGGCATCGTCGATGGCGCTGCTCACGGCTGCAACCAGGCGGCGGTTTAACTGGGCGTCGGCTGCGGGCAGGTTCGCATCGGTCGTGAACACTTGATCGTCTAGCGTGCTGACGTCGGCATTCCACGTTTCTGCCACGCGCGGCGGGATGCCCACACGCTCCAGCCCTGCGCAGGCGGTCGGCACAGCGGTTTTGGCCAAGCTCACACCGACGCCTTGCAGGCGCGACGACAAGCTGGCCAGCGCGGCCTGGGTAATGTCTTGCGTTTGCTTGCGCAGTATGTGGTCGCCGCTACCAGTCACATCGCGCACCACGCAGACATCGCCGAGGATGGCGTGAGGCGCGCCGGCAATCGCCGCGCGCTCATCGGCGAGGTAGGACGGCGGCTTGGGGTCTGGCGCTGTCGTGGCGCAGGCGGAAAGGCCACAGGCCAGGCCGGTGATCAATACCGTGCGGCAGTGTTTGGCTTGCAGAATCATCGGTAAAGAGGGCTGGTGGCGCGGTAAGCCCAGTCGACACCATACGCCGCGCCGAAGTGGCTGCCAGGGTCGGCCCAGTTGGATGCCTTCCACCAGACCAGCTGACGGGCCTCCAAGTCAACAAGCGCCAACGTATAGCGTTGCAGGTCATCATCAGCGCCGGCCATGGCCTCTGCGGCAAGCGGCTCTACAAAGACGAACGGGTAAGACAAAAAGGCGTAGCCCAGCGACTGCCCGACACGCTTGCCGGTGGACACGTCAATGCCCGCCAGCTGAATGGCCCAAACACGTTTTGCACCCAGGTCCTGCTGCAGTTCGGACGCATCCGACTTGGAAAGGTCCAGTGCACGCAACCGGTACCCGCCACTGCTTTTACTGATCGCCTGAAACACGGCGCGCTGTAGCTTTGCAGCGCGTTCTTGCGTCGCCGATCGCGCAATCGTCGTGCGAGCCGGGGCGGCTTGGGGCTCATGCGCTCGAGACTCTGCCCAAGGTAGCGTGTCGGTTTGCGCATCGGTAGCAGCACACACGGTCTTGACCGTCGCGTTTGGAACAGTCTGTCCACGTTCCATCAACAGGCTGCGCAGCGCCAGTGCAGGGCGCAGTGGCATGCCTTCACTGGCGCCGACGACAACAAAGTCGTTACCGATCTCATCGCGAATCACACAGGCGTCCGCCAGCAGGCCGAGCGGCCCGGAGTCGGTGATCGCACGTTGCTGGGCCAGGTAGTTGGTGTCGCTTTCGGATCGGGCTTGCGGCGTGTTGCTGGCGCAAGCCGCCAGTGTCAAGGCCGCTGCCATGGCCATCAGGGCGCGCATCAACCCAGCCATGCCTTCAACGCCTGGCCGATGGCTTCAATCTCTTCCATGCACACCTGATGCTGCATAGGGTAATCCTGCCAGTTCACGGCATACCCGTGCTCGATAAGCGCGTCGCGCGATGTCGTGCCGAACTCAGGTACGACCACGGGGTCGAGCGTGCCGTGCGCCATGAAGATCGGCAGGTCGGCGTTGGCGGCGTGTTTGTGCTCGGCAAATTGTTTGCGCAAAGGCAGATAGGTTGAAAGCGCGATCAGGCCGCCCAGGCGCGCCGGGTAGCCCAGCGCCGTGTGCAGCGCCACGGCGCCGCCTTGCGAAAAGCCGGCGATGACAATCTTGCGGGTGTCGATGCCTGCGTCACGCTCGTCGGCGATCAGGCCCTCGACGCGCTGCGCCGATTGCGCCACGCCCTCGGCGTCCTCGCGGCCTTCCACCGACAACTCCTTGATGTCGTACCAGGCACGCATGGTCATGCCCATGTTCAAAGTCACGGGCCGCATGGGCGCGTGGGGGAAGATGAACTTGATGCCGTGGTCTGCTGCCAGCCCCAGATGCGGCACGATGGGCACGAAGTCGTTGCCATCCGCGCCCAGGCCATGCAGCCAGATCACGGTGGCGGTGTGCGTGCCCGGCGCGGGCAGGATAACGGCGTCGTCGGTGTCGGCCATACGTAATGTGTTTGCTGCTGGTGTAAATTGTGCGCCCGATTCTACCCCGTGCCCGCCGATGTCCCGCTTTGCAGCATTGCTGTTGTTGACCCTGTTGCTGCCCGCCTGCGGCCAGAGCGGCGACCTGTACCGGCCGGAAGATCGCCCGCCGCGGCAAGCGGAAACGACAGCGCAGGACGCACCCGAAGCCGGCGGCGACGCCGCTACCAAAGAAGACAATTAATGGATCATTTCGACTACCGCGACGGCGTGCTGCATGCCGAGGGCGTGCCGCTACCGGACATTGCCGCCCAGTTCGGCACGCCGGCATACGTCTATAGCCGCGCCACCTTCGAGCGCCACTACCGCGTGTTCGACGAAGCCTTTGCCGGCACGCCGCACTTGGTGTGCTACGCGGTCAAGGCCAACTCCAACCTCGCAGTGTTGAATGTGCTGGCACGGCTGGGCAGCGGCTTCGACATTGTCTCGCTGGGCGAGTTGGAGCGTGTCATCAAGGCCGGCGGCGACCCCGCCAAAGTAGTGTTTTCAGGCGTCGGCAAGCGCCCCGATGAAATGCACCGCGCGCTCGAACTGGGCATCAAATGCTTCAACGTCGAGTCGCGCGCCGAGCTGCATGCGCTGGATGCCGTAGCCGGCGAACGCGGCGTGGTCGCGCCGGTGAGCCTGCGCATCAATCCGGATGTCGATGCCGGCACGCACCCGTACATCTCAACGGGCCTGAAAGAGAACAAGTTCGGGATTGATATTTCGGAAGCCGACGAAGCTTTCGCCGAGGCCAAAGTCCTGCCAAACATCAATGTCTGCGGGCTGGACTGCCACATCGGCTCGCAGCTCACCGAGGTTGCGCCCTTCGAGCACGCGCTGGACCGCCTGCTGGCACTGGTCGATCGGCTGCTGCAAAACGGCATCGCGCTCGCGCATTTGGACGTGGGCGGCGGCCTTGGCATTCGCTACAACGAAGAAGCACCGCCTTCGCCAGCCGCCTACGCCGAGGCCATCGTGCGCAAGCTGGGCGACCGCGGGCTGGAAATCCTCGTCGAGCCCGGCCGCGCCATCGCCGGTAACGCCGGTGTGCTGCTCACCAAGATCGAGTTCATCAAGCCGCAGTTGCAACGCAATTTCGCCATTGTTGATGCGGCCATGAATGACCTGCTGCGGCCCGCGCTGTATTCGGCCTGGCAGAACATCATCCCGGTCGTCCCGCGCGATGACACCGAGCCGCGGCATTACGACATCGTCGGCCCCGTATGCGAAAGCAGCGACTTTTTGGGCAAGGAGCGCGAGCTGGCCATTGCCGCCGGCGACCTGCTTGCAGTGCGCAGCGCCGGCGCCTACAGCTTTGGCATGAGCAGCAACTACAACAGCCGCCCACGCGTGGCCGAAGTGATGGTGGATGGCGACGCAGCGCACCTGGTGCGCGCCCGCGAAACCATCGCCGACCTGTGGCGCGGCGAGGCTACCCTGCCATGAGCGCGCCTGATCTAGCGCTGGTCTCCGCTGGCTTGTTCCTGCTCGTCGGCATGCTCACCGGCGTGTGGAAATACCGCCACATGATGGCCAGCGCCGATGCCACCGCGCCGACGTATGTCGATATCTGCCACCGCACCGCATTGATGTACGCCTTTGCCTGCATCGTGCTGCAGCAACTGGCGCTGCGCAGCGCGTGGTCGGCCACGGTGGATTTTTGGGCCACGCTGTTGCCTATCATCTACTTTGCGACGGCTGTGTTCGGTTATGCGGTGCACGGCTATTTGCAAGACACCGACAACCAGTTACAACGCCCGCACAAGTTGGGCAAGCGCACACTGCCCGGCGGGCTGATCAAGCTGTATATGTGGATGTTGATTGGGGCGGAAATTGGTGGCCTGACCGTATTACTAGCCGGTGTAATTCACGGCTTATAGGCAGGCCCGGCATAATCGCCGCCATGAACAACCCCAGCGACAATACCCTCTGGCTCATCGACGGCAGCGGCTGGCTGTACCGCGCCTTTCACGCCCTGCCACCGCTGACTGCACCGGACGGCAGCCCAACCGGCGCCGTTTATGGCTTTGGCAACATGTTGCGTGGCCTGCTGCGCGAGCAGAATCCGCAGCGCATTGCGGTTATTTTCGATGCCCGCGGCAAGAACTTCCGCCACGAACTCGACCCCAACTACAAGGCCAATCGCCCGCCGGTGCCGCCGGACTTGTCGGACCAGTTCCAGCCGATTGTTGACCTGGTCGAGGCGCTGGGCATCCCCATGCTGCAAATCAGCGGCGTGGAGGCCGACGACGTGATCGGCACGCTGGCGCATCAACTGCCGGACGGCATGGACCTGCGCATCGTCAGCGGCGACAAGGACTTGGCCCAGCTCATCAATGAGCGCGTGGTGATGATCGACACCATGAAGGGTAAAACCATGGATGTCGAAGGCGTGGTCGAAAAATTCGGTGTGCCGCCCGAGCGCATCATCGACCTGCTGGCACTGATGGGCGATAGCAGCGACAACATTCCCGGCATCGAAAAATGCGGGGTCAAGACGGCCGCCAAGTGGATCAATAATTTCGGCGATCTTGACGCCATCATCGCTAAAAATGGAGAAATTGGCGGCAAGATCGGCGAAAACCTGCGGGCTGGGCTTGAGCAGTTGCCGAAGTCGCGCGAACTGGCCACGATCAAGACCGATGTCGAATTGGACATCGGCATCAACGACCTGTGCCGGGGTGAAGCTGATAGCGAGGCGCTGCTTGGGATGTACAAGCGCCTGGGCTTCAACCGCTGGTTGGACGACCCGGTAGTGGTCAGTGAAGAGCAAGTAGAGGACGCCGTTGCCGCGCCGTCCGTGCCCAACGACACGACGTACCACACGGTGCTCGATCAAGACGCCTTCGACGCCATGCTCAAGGCGCTGCAGTCAGCCGAGCTCATCTGCCTGGACTGTGAAACCGACGCGCTGGATGCCATCACCGGCGGCCTGGTGGGCCTGAGTTTTGCCGTTGAGCCGGGCGAAGCCTGGTACCTGCCGTTCACCCACGACTACATGGGCGCGCCGGATCAGCTAGACCGCGACGCTTGCCTGGAGGCGCTCAAGCCGGTGCTGGAAAATGCGGATATCCCCAAGCTTGGCCAGCACATCAAGTACGACCTCAACGTGCTGGCCCACCACGGCGTGGCCGTGCGCGGCGTGGCCTACGACACCATGCTTGAGAGCTTTACGCTCAACGCTGGCGGCAGCCGGCACGACATGGACACGCTTGCCAAGCTCCACCTCAACCTCGACACGGTCAAGTTCGAGGACATTGCCGGCAAGGGCAAAAAGCAGCTGAGTTTCAATCAGATCGATCTGGAGCAGGCCGCGCCCTACGCCTCTGAAGACGCCGACATCACGCTGCGGCTGCACCAGCAGATCTGGGGCCAACTGGAGAAAACCGAGGGCCAGCGCCACATTTTCGAGGCCATCGAAATGCCGCTGGTGCCCGTGCTGGCCGACATCGAGCGCACCGGCGTGCGGATCGACAAACAAACCCTGGCCGACCTCACCCATGAGTTCGGCGAGCGCATCGACGAACTGGCGCAGCAGGCGCACGATATCGCCGGCCAGCCGTTCAACCTGGGCTCGCCCAGCCAGATTGGCGAAATCCTGTTCGACAAGATGGAGTTGCCGGTGCTGCGCAAAACCCCCAAGGGCGCGCCCAGCACCAACGAGGCGGTGCTCAGCGAGTTGGCCGAAGAATACGAGCTGCCCAAGCTGATCCTCGACTGGCGCAGCCTGAGCAAACTACGCAGCACCTACACCCTGACGCTGCCCGAACGCATCAACGCCCACACCGGCCGCGTGCATACCAGCTACCACCAGGCTGGCGCGGCCACTGGGCGCTTGTCGTCGTCCGACCCCAACCTGCAGAACATTCCGATTCGTACCAGCGAGGGCCGGCGCATCCGCGAAGCCTTTATCCCGCCGGACGGCCACAAGCTGCTGGCCATCGATTATTCGCAGGTTGAGCTGCGGCTAATGGCGCATTTTTCGGAAGATAAGTCGCTAATCGAAGCATTCAGAAACGGGCAGGACATTCACAGCACCACTGCCGCCGAAGTCTGGGGCGTACCGCTGGATGATGTGAGCGGCGACCAGCGCCGAGCCGCCAAAGCCATCAACTTTGGCCTGATCTACGGCATCTCGGCGTTTGGCCTGGCGCGCAACCTGAACATCGGCCGCGCCGAAGCCGCCGAGCACATCGACACGTTTTTTGCCCGCTACCCCGGCGTGAAGGCCTACATGGACGGCTGCAAGGCCAAGGCCAAGGACGACGGCTTTGTCGAAACCCTGTACGGCCGTCGCCTGTATTTGCCCGACATCAAAGCCCGCAACCAAGCCGCCCGCAGCGGCGCCGAGCGCGTGGCCATCAACGCCCCGTTGCAAGGCACCGCAGCCGACATCATCAAACGCGCCATGATCGACATCCACGCCTGGCTCGCAGCCGAAAAGCTGCCAGCGAAGATGATCATGCAAGTGCACGACGAGTTGGTGTTCGAAGTAGCCGAAGACGCCGCCGAAGACATGGCCAAGCGCATCAGCGACCGCATGGAGGCCGCCGCCGACCTCGCCGTGCCACTGCTGGCCGAAGCCGGCATTGGCGACAACTGGGACGCTGCACACTAAGTAATAGCGCAACCAAATCTGTCATTGCGAGGCGCAAAGCGCCGCGGCAATCTGCTGGACGGTCCGCCCACGTAACGAGATTGCCGCGCTTCGCTCGCAATGACAGCCGAGCGTATGATCCCGTCCCGTGCCAGTTGAACCCGCCACGCTGCTTGCGTTTGCAGCGAGCTTCTTCCTGATCGCCGTCAGCCCCGGCCTGTGCATGAGCCTGGCCATGACGCTGGGCATACAAATTGGCGTGCGCCGCACGCTGTGGATGATGGCCGGCGAGTTGGCGGGCATTGTCGTCGTCGCAACCGCCGCCTTGGTGGGCGTGGCAGCGCTATTGGTCGCGCAACCCCAACTGTTTGCCCTAGCCAAACTGGCCGGTGCGGCATATCTGCTCTACGCCGCGGTGAGCGCTTGGCGCTCCGACAGCTTCGTGGGCAATGTGGCGACCACAAAGCAGCACACCGTTGTGGCCTTGGCCGCGCAAGGCTTTATCACCGCCACGTCCAACCCCAAGGCGTGGATATTCTTCGCCGCGTTGCTGCCCCCGTTTGTGAACGGCGACCGCCCGCTACTTCCGCAAGGCGTCACGCTCGTCAGCATCATGGTGATCATCGAGTTTGCCTGCATGCTGCTCTACGCGCAGGGCGGCCGCATGCTAAAGGTGGCGCTTGTGCAGCGCGGCTTGGGCCGCTGGCTGAATCGCCTGTCAGCGTGTTTGATGGCGGCAATCGCAGTTTGGCTGGTGGTCGTCTGAGGGCTGCACCGCATGTTGACTCGGTGCCGACTGACTGATTAATCAGGCGCTGGCCGATGAACGGTCATTTCCCGGCGATGAAATGCCGCGTTAATTCTTTGTTATTTCAAGCAAATTCAACAGGTTGTGTCGAGCTCTGCCTCGCGAGAACTGTCGGAACTTCGCCCGCAAACACGCTGTCTGATTCCTTGCACGCGCTTCCCCGGCGCGTTGCAAGCCGGCCATCACTCCCTGGGCCGGCAGCAATCGGCACCCCCAAGCCGATGACAGTTCCCCCGCAGGCCGTCCCCGGGTCTGCGGGGGATTTTTTTGGCGGTGAAAGATGCTGCCAGATGAAGGCTCAAGCAAAATTAATGCAATGAGTACAGTGTCACCGTAATTCTGCCGATCTTTCCTGGGTTGATCTTGAGGTCGCCTGGTGGCACGACGTTTTCGGAGAAATTGACGGACATACTGGCTCCCTCAGCGATTACTGGGGACCGAAATTAGTACCGCTAAAGAGGCGCTGCTTGCTTTTTAAGCACGAGCGTAAGGTCAGTCTTATCGGGCTCAACGAACCCCAAACTGACAACACGAACAAAGAAGCCTGCAATTTTCCACCCGACATCCAGAACTACATTTTCACGGCGTAGCTTGGCTTGCCAGTAATTCTCGTGAAAACCTAGCCGCACCACGTCTAAACCAGCATTGTGGGCGAAATGCTTCAGGCCGGAGCCCGACAAATTCCATCTCAGATAGGTTTTGAATGGAACGGTCTCGTTTTTGCCAGCGTCTTTAACGCCAAACACATATCTGTAAACCCAGACGTGGAACCAGTGAGGAGTAAATTTAGTGATGAGCCCCTTCACAGATCTAACATTCGGTGCAGCAACGACCAGGACACCACCGGGCTTCAGTGACTTCTCACACTTTTCCAGAACACTTATCGGATCCGACAGGTGCTCCAACAGCCACCAACAAACCACAACGTCATATTCGGACGCTAACAACTCATAAGTTTCAATGTCAGCATGGATTTTTTCGTCGATGACATCATTTCGTTTGAGCTGCTCTTCAGAGACATCAAGCCCAACGATGTACGGTTTTCGAGGAAAATCCAGGTGCGAAGCTGACCCACATCCAATCTCGAGCATTTTCAATTCGCGGTCACGTTGCACCACTGTGTCGAACGCCACCTGCACCTCTGGATCGTCACGAAACATGCTTATTCTCTTATGTGTGGTTCACGAACGAAGGTCGGCGACGGCCAACTGCAGCAGCCTAGGATGCCTGAATTGTGCGTTGGTAGCGAATTACTGTGGCACCCTACGATTTACACTATTTTTTCTAACATGTTTGATCGCCACGTCAGGTCTGGCCGACGCTCATCTGCCATACAGCCTCGCAAGTAGAGATTGATCAGGCTCCGGTACGGAATTCCGGTTTCTTCGAACATCTCCTTGAAGCAGCCAATCACATCATCCCGCATGCGAATGGTCACTTGTCGCTTCATACGCGAGGCATACGGGTTCTTATGCGATTTCATGGCAACGCCCCGTCGTAGAGTTTGCGCTCGGCTTTTCGGGCAGAGATGATTCGAACAACTTGGCGGCAGCGCAGCCTGATTTTGCTCCGCGCTACGGGCCAAAAAGGCCGGTTGCAGGCGCGCTTTTACGGGTGACGGCGGAGTGAAATAAATAGTGTAATTGGCAAGCTGTCACCGCAATGTTTAATGTTTTTGATTCCTTGCACGCGCTTCCCGGCGCGTTGCAAGCCGGCCATCACTCCCTGGGCCGGCAGCAATCGGCACCCCCAA
>JAAFAL010000011.1:0-2457 GCA_018222345.1 bacterium | reverse complement strand
GGCGCGTTGCAAGCCGGCCATCACTCCCTGGGCCGGCAGCAATCGGCACCCCCAAACCGATGACAGTTCCCCCGCAGGCCGTCCCCGGGCCTGCGGGGGATTTTTTTAATGCCTCGGCTGCAACTCAGCTTGGAAACAGCTCAATTAGGCGCTCAATAGGTTTCATCCCAAACAAAAAACCGATAAAGCCAAACCATGCGGTGAATAGCGCCCACGCGATCCACACGCGAACGTCTGTGATTAGAAACTGAATGTAGTCGACGCCTTTCAACGACACATAGCTAAGAAATGGAATCTTGATACCCGTAGGCGTGTAAAGGGGAAGCAAAGCAACGAAAACAAACAACGCGGCCGCGAATGCGCTGTAGAAGCACGCAGCGCGAAACCGCTCCCTAGCGCTGTCGTGCTCGACTTTTCCGAACTGTGTCCTCGGTGGACCGTCGATTGGCGGAGGAACTTGATCGCGCGAAAGGGTCATCTTTTGGGTAGTCGCATCATCGTTGAAATCCGCTGACTGCCATCAACCGAATATCAGTGCCACGTAAGGTCTGGCCGCCGCTCGTGCGCCATACAGTCGCGCAAGTATAGGTTGATCAGGCTTTGGTAAGGAATTCCGGTTTCTTCCGACATGCCTTTGAAGTAGCTGATCACATCATCACGCATGCGAATCGTCACTTGTCGCTTCAAACGCGCGGCATACGGGTTCTTGCGGGATTTCATGGCAGAAAGATCGTATTCTTTTTTCATGGCGACGGCCCTTCGTAGAGTTTGCGCTCAGCCTTGGTAGCTTTGCGCGCAGAGATGATGCGTATGACCTCGCCCGCTTGGCGTTCGCAATGGCAGACCAGCAGCACGCGGCTGCGATCACTCAGGCCTAGCATCAAAAAGCGATCTTCTGATTGGGAATGCTCTTGGTCGAAGAACTGCCGGGCGTATTCGTCATAGAACACGGACTGTGCTTCAACAAACGTCACACCGTGTTTTTCGGCGTTGCTTGATGCTTTCGCTGGATTCCAATCGAAGCGGATCATACATACATTGTATGTTGATTCGTCCGGAATTCAATGCACCATCAAGTCAACGCCTTCCCCCCATCCACATTCAAAATCTGCCCAGTAATGTAATCACTGGCCGGGTCGACCAAAAACCGCACGGCGTTGGCGATGTCGGCCACAGTGCCTTGGCGCTGCATGGGCACGCCCTCCATGAAGTCTTGCTGGTGGTCGGGGTCGTCTTCGCTGCCGTCGTGCGCCCACAAGATTGAACCGGGCGCGATGCCGTTGACGCGAACGTTTGGCGCCAGTTCGCGGGCTAGCGCTTTAGTGATCATGGCCAGCGCGGCTTTGGCGGCGGAATACACGGGGTAGTCGGCCAAAGGGCGCTGGGCATTGATATCGACCATGTTGACGATGCTGCCGCCGTGTTTGGCCAACTGCGGCGCAGCGGCTTGGCTGAGGAAGGTGGCGCCTTTCACATTGCTGTTGAACAGGTCGTCGAACTGTTGCTCGGTGATCTTGCCTACGGGCGTGGCGAAGTAGGTGCTGGCGTTGTTCACCAGCACATCCAGCCGGCCCCATTTATCGACGGCGCGATGCACTAGCGGCTCAAGCGCCAGCGTATCGCCCAGGTCGGCCGACAAGGCGATGGCGGAGTCCGGGCGCTGCGCATTCAATTGCTCGACCAATTCGCTGGCGGTGTCTTGCGAGCGGCGGTAATGCACCACCACATTCATGCCATCGGCATGCAGGCGTTTGACGATGGCGGCGCCCAGGCGTCTGGCCGAGCCGGTTACCAAGGCAACCTTGCCAGCAACATCATTGACGAGTGGCGGGCTATCATGCGCCACCGCTGAATCTTGCTCGCCTGTGTCGCTCACATTTACTGCCTTGGTTGCAAAAACTGACTGCCCGCAGTTTGCCACGCACTGCCGTGGGCCGCAGGCATGACCTTGCTGCAGGCCGCCATCCTGGCGCTGGTGCAGGGCATCACCGAGTTTTTGCCCATTTCCAGTTCGGCGCACCTGATCCTGGCGCCCGTACTGCTAGGGTGGGATGACCAAGGCTTAGCCTTTGATGTGGCCGTGCACGTAGGCACTTTGATTGCAGTGGTTGGCTATTTCTGGCGCGATTTGCTGGGCATTAGCCAAGGCACGCTGGGATGGATGGCAGGGCGCGGCGCGACCACCGAGTCACGCTTGGGGCTAGCGGTGATTTTCGGCTCGGTCCCGGTGGGCTTGGCTGGCCTGCTGCTGGGCGGTGTGGTCGAAACCCACCTGCGCAGCCCGCTGGTGATTGCAGCCACCACCATCATTTTTGGCTTGGCCCTGTGGTGGGCCGACACCCGCCGCGGCGGACGTAAGCTCGACGCACTCAAAGCCAGCGATGTGCTTTGGATTGGCCTGGCGCAGGCCATTGCGCTCATCAAAGGCACGGCGAGAAGATGCATCACCATGACAGC
>JAAFAL010000166.1 GCA_018222345.1 bacterium | reverse complement strand
CGCCAACCCGGCCTGCGAGCCGGTCATGTCGGTGCCGCACGGCCAGATCAGTTACAACCTGACTGCGGTTGCCTGGGAACTGGAAGACACGCCCAGCCTGATTGAAGCACTGCGCAAGGTCGTTAGCACCGGCGTCGGGCAAGAACTGATCATGACGACGGTGCCGGACGGTGATAAGCCGCGCAGCTACTTGGTTATGGCCGCGCCCAAACTCAATACCCGCGGCGAGTTGGAAGGCGCCGTGGTGTCGATGACCGACATCAGCCGGCAGGTGAATGCCGAGGCGTCGCTGAAAGACACCATGAGCGATCTGGCGCGCGAGCGCGACCGTATTCAGATTACCTTGCAGTCGATCGGCGATGGCGTGATCACCACCGATGCCAACGCCGTCATTCAATACATGAACCCCAAGGCCAGCGAACTGACCGGCTGGGCAGCGGAGGATGCCTTGGGCAAGCCGCTGGACGCGGTGTATCAGGCAATCAGCGGGACGACTGTCACCGATACGCCCGCCAGTATCGTCGCGCAATGCCTGGAAAGCGGCGAGGGGATGATCTCGCGAGAAGCCGATCCCGTGGTGGTGGGGCGCAGCGGGCGGCGCATCGTGGTGGCTGAATCGGCTGCGCCGCTGCACCATGACGACAAGCTCGTCGGTGCGGTGCTGGTGTTCCGCGATGTCACCGACGAGCGCCTGCTAAGCCAGGAGCTGTCGTTCCGTGCCTCGCACGATGCGCTGACGCACCTGGCCAATCGCTACGAATTCGAGCGGCAGGTTTTGGCCGCCATGCGCACCCGCCATGGCGAGTCCGAGCCCAACCGCGAGCACGCGCTGATGTATATCGACTTGGATAATTTCAAGGTCGTTAATGACACCTGCGGCCACACCGGCGGCGACGCGATGCTCAAGCAGGTGGCCACCGAACTCAAGGGCGTGCTGCGCGCGTCCGACCTGCTGGCCCGCTTGGGCGGCGACGAATTTGGCGCCTTGCTGCGTAATTGCAGCTTGGCGAAGGCCGAAGACATTGCCGCGCAATTGCTGGATGCTTTGCGCGCCTACAAGTTCACGTACAACCGGCGCAACTTCACGGTGACTGCAAGCATCGGCGTGCTGGCGTTTTCGTCGCGTGATGACAGCGTAGCCACGGTGCTCAGCCGGGTTGATGCAGCCGCTTATGCAGCCAAGGAAGCCGGCAAAGACCGCGTCTATGTCGCCACTGACGACGATGCAAAAATGGCCGAGCAGCACGGCGACATGGAATGGGTCGGCCACCTGACCGATGCCTTGGAGCGCGACCGCTTCGTGTTGCATTACGAGGATGTTTACGGGCTGGTCGATGGTTGCACCTCGGCCAAGCCGGTGTATCGCGAACTACTGATCCGCATGCTTGACGATGATGACAAATTACTAGCGCCAGCCAATTTTGTCTCGGCGGCCGAGCGTTATCAGCTCATCGTGCCGCTGGACACCTGGGTATTCGAAACTGCCATGACGCATTTGCGTCAAACCAAGGACGACGGCGTCATACATGCCATCAATGTGTCTGGGCAGTCGCTGAGTGATGAGCGGTTTCGCGACAGTGTCGAAACACGCTTGGGTGAGGCACCGAAACTGGCTGCTCGCTTGTGCTTCGAAATTACCGAAACCGCCGCCATTTCGCGCTTGTCCGACGTTGCGCCGTTCGTCAACCGGCTGAAAAGCTTCGGCACGCGTGTCGCGCTTGACGATTTCGGCACTGGCATGGCGAGTTTTGCCTATCTCAAGAACCTGCCGGTGGACTACCTCAAGATTGATGGTGGGTTTGTGTCGAATGCGTTGAATGACAACATCGACCGGGCGATGATCGAGGCGATTTGCAAAGTTGGCCACGAGGTTGGTATCACAACCATTGCTGAACACGTGTCGAACGACGCTTTGCGGCAGGCCATGGGTGAGTTGGGCGTAGATTGCGTGCAGGGCTTCCTATTTGGCCGTGGCGCGCCACTGACTGATCTGCGTATTGACGATGTCGCAGCGGAGTAGGAACAAACCGGCGAAAACCGTTTCGAGATTGTTATGACCAAACTGTTGCCAGCCCTGATGATTGCAGCGACCTGCCTAGTGCTGGGCCAGCCTGCGGCTGCGCAGGAGACGGGTGAGAGCACCAAGCATGAGCGTTACGGCGACCCCGGCGAGGGCCACTTCGGCGACCCCGCTGCAGGGCATTTTGGCTCGCCGCCAAGGCAGCGTTGGTCGGAATACGAGCCGATAACTGTGCGTCCGCTGAAACCATTTGACGACCGCTACGCGGCGGCCGTTTCGGCCAAACAGCAGCGCACTGAAACCCAACAGTAGGCTGCTGTTTTTCTAATTTTGCCCATGTTGCAAGTTCGCCGAGTCGCCGAACGTGGCTGCGCCGCGCTTGCGTTGGTGATCGCCGCGTTGTTCGCCGCGCCGGCGCAAGCCGAAAGCTGGCCGCAGTACCTGGGGCACTGGCAAACGGCCAGCAAGCCGGCTTATCAAGACACCTTTTACATCGAGCTGCAGGTGGTGCGCCTGCAAACTGGCTACAGCATGACCTGGGTGCAGCATTTTGCCGCGCACCCGCCACGCGAGCTGCGTTACGCCCGGCTGATCGACGACACCGAAAACCGCTGGCGCTATACGGCAACCGAAGCGACCGGCCGCACGCGCGAGGGTGCCGCGTGGTTTGGCCCTGACGGCCTGCGGATCGAGTACCGTGAGCAAGACCCCAGTGGCCGCTCGGCGCGTATCCTCGAAACGTTTACCCGCGGCCGCTCGCAGCGCCTGGAATCGACACGCTTGATTTGGCGCGCTGGCGGCTGGCAGCCGTTGACGACGGAAAGCTGGTGGCGGGTCAGTGATAATTAAGCTCGGCGCCGGGGTGCTGGCGCCAGGCTGCTAGGCAACAACAATGAATACAAGGACAGACCGTGTGGGCAGACAGTAACCGCGTTGAGGTTCCCAAACAGTTGGGGGAACTGACCGACATCGATACCGCCGCCGAGGTGGCGCCGGACACGCTGGGCGTGCCACAGCGGCAAGTTGATCGGGTGTGGCGCAGCGTCGAGCATTTGTATCGTAGCGGCACGCAACCGTTCATTTCGCTGGGCGTGTGGCGTAATGGCCAGTGCTTGATGAAGCGCTCGATCGGCCATGTGCGTGGCGCAGCGCCCAGCGACCGCGAAGCGCCAGTGCTGGGCAATACCGAAACGCCGGTGTGCCTGTTTTCGGCGTCCAAGGCCGTCACTGCGGCGATGATCCACGCTTTGGCCGAGCAGGGCGCAATCGACCTCGACGCGCCGGTGAGCGACTACGTGCCAGAGTTCGGCCAGCGCGGCAAGCAGGGCGTTACCGTGTCGCAATTGTTGGCGCACCGCGCGGGCATTCCCCGCGTGCCGATGCGCCGGCCCGACCCGGCGATCTTGTTTGACTGGGATGCCGCAGTAACCATGCTGTGCCGCGCGCGGCCCGTGCATTCGGGCGGCAAGCAAGTCGCGTATCACGCCATTACCGGCGGCTACATCCTCGGCGAGATTGCTCGCCGCGCCACCGGCCGTGAACTGCCGGAACTGCTCGACAGCACCTTGCGCACACCGCTGGGTTTGCGCCACTTCACCTATGGTATGGCCGACGAGGACGCGCATCTGCTGGCCAAAGACGCGTTTACCGGCCGCAAGCCACCTTGGCCGGTGGGCTTGATTGCCAAGCGCGCCTTGGGCATCGAGTTCGAGAAAGTGCCGACTATTTCTACCGACCCGCGGTTTCTGCAGTCGGTAATACCTGCGGGCAATCTCTGCGCCACAGCCGACGAGGTTTGCCGCTTCTACGCCATGTTGTTGGCGGGTGGCCAGTGGGCCGGCAAGCAGGTAATGCGGCCCGAGACAGTCGCCCGGCTGATTCGGCCTCTCGGTGGTAAGCAACTGGATCGCACGCTGATGATGCCGGTACGGTTTTCCGAAGGCATGTTGCTGGGCGAACAACCGGTTGGCTTGTACGGCCGCAATTCGCAGCGCTGTTTTGGGCATTTGGGGTTCATCAACATACTTTGCTGGGCCGACCCCGACCGCCAGTTGGCAGTGTCGCTGCTGACCTCCGGCAAGCCTGCCGTGACCGCGCATTTGGTGCAGTTGGGGCGTGTTGTTGCGGCGCTGGGCAAGATTCCGCCGGTTTAGATGACGCTCGGCGGCCGCGTGTCGCCAGCCGCCACGCAGGCCTGCGCGAGAACAAAAAAGCCCGACCCTGCGTCGCAGGGCCGGGCCATGGTCGTCAGACCGGCAACCGGGAGAGTGGGGACGATTGCTGGCGTGCTGACGAGTCGGGGGCCGTCACTTCACGGACGGTAGAGTCGGGTATCGCCACCGTTGCGAATCCAGCCAGGGATGTCGCGCTGTGCGATCAGCGCTTGGGAGGCGGCCTCGGCGTTGGAGAGTTGCTCGAGGGCTGGCCGCACCATCGCCAGGCGCAAATGGCCGGCGCGATCAAACAACACCAAGCCGCTGCGTGTGTTGGCGGTGTGACGATGACCATCGACAACTTGGCGTACATCAGCTGCGCTGCGAGCCAAGGTCTGCACGCGCAAGCCAGCCACGGCATACTGCACCTGCATGGTCTCGGCCCAGCTACGCAACGCCGAGTTGTCGCCAGTTTGTTGCCAAACGATCAGCGTTGCGGCACCCAGCACCGAACTTGCCACCGAGACAGGTTCGGCCGTTGGCGCTTGTTGGTGGAGGGATTGGGCAGCGGTGGTGGCGAACAGGCTGATGCCAACCAAGGCAGGGATTCGCAGTATTTTCAGAGTCATGGTCGGATGTCCTGGCGGCAGCATTGTTCTGCTGCGGCGCAATATACGGCCAAGAATGTAAAGCCAACGAAATCATTGATGTATATAAAAAGTAAAAACTATGGCCTTGCGTGACGCTTATCACACATTCGCTTATTCGATGCGGGCGAACTTTCATCAGCGGATTGCCGTGGCAGTGCTGGTGGGCGCGGTGTTGCTGGGTGGGTGGCATGCCCGCCAGTGGTGGCAAATTACGCAGTCGATTGACGCGTCGGCCGAGGTCAACCTGATCATCGACGCCGCCCGCGCTGGCGAAAACCCCGACAATTGGTCGGGTGCCGAACGCTCGGCAAAGCTCGAGGCCTTGCGCGCCGAAGTCAAAGCTTATGTGGCACCGACACGCAACGGCCATGCACGCGACGTGCTGTTCGCGCTGATTCTCGGCGGCGTGTGTTGGCTAGTGATTCGCTACAACTTGGGTCAGGCGCGGAAGGCGCTGGACAAGGTGGGTGAGCCGGACGAGCCCTAATATGTCATTGCGAGCGGCGTAGCCGCGCGGCAATCTCGTCAACGAAGCCGCCACCCAGTGAGATTGCCGCGGCCCTTCGGGCCTCGCAATGACAGTCCCCTAAGTTAGGGGAC
>JAAFAL010000165.1 GCA_018222345.1 bacterium | reverse complement strand
GTCCAGCGATTTGACCGTGGCGTCGCGGCTACCTTAAAGCGCCGCGACCACTACGGACATTCATGCGCTGCTTGAGCGCATTGGCTCCGCCTAACAATGGGCGCACCCTTAAGCGCTAAATGTCGTGCCGGTTTGCGCCTCTACAAGACCAGGCTCTGCACGTATCTCACCGAACACACGCAATGGCGGCAGGTTCGCGTGCGCCAGGCGTGATTGCGCCTCATCAAGCGCGTTGCGCGGTAGTGTTACTAGCAGTTCGTAGTCGTCGCCACCGGCCAATTGCCACTGCTGGCGTTGTTCGATGTCTGGCACGGTACGCAGCGCTTTGCTAGTGGGAATAGCTGCCAGATCGATGGCTGCGCCCACGCTGGACGCGCCGAGCACATGGCCCAAGTCCTGCAGCAGACCATCTGAAACATCAATGGCGGCGTGTGCGAGGCCGGCCAGCAATTGCCCGTGGGCAAGCCGAGGTTTCGGTCGCGCGTAGCACTGGATCAAAACCTGAGCACTTGCATCATGCAACTGCTCCGCCAGTGCTGGGTCTTGCAACACAGCCAAGCCTGCAGCGCCTTCACCCACCGGGCCGGTAAGCGCGATCAGATCGCCGGCTTTGGCAGCGTCGCGCCGCATGGCTTGCCCCCGCCGCACTTCGCCGAGCGCGGTGATGGTGATCGTCAATGGGCCGCGGGTCGTGTCACCGCCAACCAGCGCGATGCCATATCGCTGCGCACACGCCGCCAAGCCATCGGCAAAGCCTGCCAACCAAGCTTCATCGGCTTCTGGCAGCGTCAGCGCCAACAAAAACCAGCGCTGCGTAGCGCCCATCGCCGCTAGGTCACTGAGATTGACGGCCAGACTTTTCCAGCCAACGTCGTATGGGTTTGCGTCCGGCAAGAAGTGCCGCCCGGCAACCAAGGTGTCGGTGCAGGCAACAAGTTGCGTGCCCGCAGTAGGTGCGAGCACGGCAGCGTCATCGCCAATGCCGCAAACCACAGACGGGTTGTCGGCCTGAGCAGACGCGAAAAACCGCTGGATCAGTGCAAACTCGTCCACGACTCAAAAACCCCTGTCATTGCGAGCGCCAAAGGCGCGCGGCAATCTCAACATGCGACTCCGTCATTACGAGATTGCCTCGGTCGCTTCGCTCCCTCGCAATGACAGGATCAGGTTTTCGTGGCCTGAATTTCGACATTTCTAGCCTCGGCGGCAATCTTGTCCAGCACACCGTTGACGTACTTGTGCCCACCCTCGGCGCCGAAGGTATGCGACAACTCGACGGCTTCGTTGATCACCGAGCGGTACGGGATGTCAAGGCGTTGCTGCAGTTCATAAGCGCCCAAGAGCAACACCGATTGTTCGACCGGGTCGAGCTGCACCCAGGGCCGATCCAGCTTGGCGTCGATGCTGGCAATCAAGGCTTGTGGACTCGTAATGATGGCCTGCAAGGCTTCCAAGAAATAGGCCTGGTCGGCACGTGCCATGTCGGGCGAGGCCGAGAACTGCGCCGACACATCGGCATGCTCGGCATCGGTAACGCGCCATTGATACAGCGCCTGAACCAACAAGCGGCGCGCCCACGGCCGTGGGCCATAGCGGCGCTCGTCTGGCTGCCAATCCAGTTCGTCGTCGCGGATGCGCGGTTTGATGCCAGGTTCAGACACGCAGGGCTCGGTCGAAACGGACCATGTCCAGCATCGCTTCGGTGGCCTCGCGGCCTTTGTTGTTGCGCCCGGACTGGCTGCGCGCCTGGGCTTGCTCGATGGTATCGACAGTCAGCACGCCAAAGCCCACGGGCATGTGGCGGCGGATGCTGACTTCCTGGATGCCACGGGCGCACTCGCCGGCGACAAAATCGAAATGCGGCGTTTCACCGCGCAGCACGACACCAAGCACCACCAAGCCATCGTAGCGGCCAGTGGAGATCATGCTGTCGGCAGCGTGCGGCAACTCGAAAGCGCCCGGCACGCGGGCAAATTTGGTGCGCTCTGGGGCGATGCCGTAATCGGTCAAGGTTGCCAGCGCGCCTTCGACCAGCGCATCGACAACCGACACGCACCAACGCGTGGCAAGCACGGCAACGCGAGCGTCCGAAACGTCGATGTCCTCGGTCAGCGCCGGCACCCCAAAGTCGCTGCGGGCATTGTTGTCGGGCACTTTGTATTCGCCGCCGAGCAGCGTTTTTGACTCATTGGACATATTCAGTCACCTCCAGGCCAAAGCCTGAGATTGCGTGCATGCGTTTGGGTGCCGACAGTACGCGCATTTTGCGCACGCCCAAGTCGGCCAGAATTTGTGCGCCGATGCCGTAGGTGCGCAGCTCTTGCGGGTTGTCTTCGCCCGAGATATGCGCGGGCGCAGCATCGGCGCGCTTGTCCATGTTGGCCACGCGCCAGAGCATTTCGTCGGCAGTCTCCGGCGTTTGCAAAATCACCGCCACGCCGCGATCTTCCTGGGCGATGCGTTCCAGCGCGCTATCCAGCGGCCAGCCGAAATCGGCATGCTGCACGGTGAGCACATCAGCCAGTGTGTTGCGCACGTGCACACGCACGAGCACCGGGTCAGCATCGCTTTGGCTATCGACGTCGCCGCGTGCCAAGGCCAAGTGCATGCTTTGATCGATGCGGTCCTGAAACAAATAAAGCTGGAACGCACCGTGGGCGGTCTCGACCACGTGTTGAGCCACCCGCTCTACGGTGTGCTCGTTTTGCAGGCGGTAGCTGATGAGGTCGGCAATCGTGCCAATTTTCAGGCCATGCTCGGCGGCAAACTCGCGCAACGCTGGGGCGCGCTTCATGGTGCCGTCGTCGTTGACGATCTCGCAGATGATGCCGGTGTGCGCCGCGCAGCCTGCCAGCTTGGCCAAATCGACAGCCGCCTCGGTGTGGCCGGCGCGGCGCAGCACGCCACCGGCTTCGGCCCGCAACGGGAAGATATGCCCCGGCCGAGCAAAGTCCGATGGTTGCACCTCGCCAGTAGCCAGTGCGCGCACGGTCGCGGCGCGGTCGGCGGCTGAAATGCCTGTGGTCGTGCCGTGACGATAATCCACCGAGATGGTGAATGCGGTGCGATGCGACTCGGTGTTCTCAGGCACCATTTGCGGCAACAGCAGCGACTCCAGGCGCTCGCCCGTCATTGGCTGGCAAATGATGCCGCTGGTGTGGCGGACGAAAAACGCAACAGCCTCGGGTGTGGCGTGCTCGGCGGCCATGATCAGGTCGCCTTCGTTCTCGCGCGCCTCGTCGTCCATCATCACCACCATCTTGCCAGCGGCAATGTCGGCAATGATGTCTTCAATCGGGTCAGTCATCCCCGGTGTCCTTGTGAATCAAATTCTTTGTCGGCTTGCACCAGCCTGGCGGCGTAGCGAGCCATGAGGTCAACTTCCAGGTTGACGGCGGCGCCGGCTTGCCAGTTGCCCAATGTTGTCACGGCGCGCGTGTGCGGGATGATATTGACGGCGAACTGGGCGCCCTCAACCGCATTGACCGTCAAACTGACGCCATCAATGGTGATCGAACCCTTGCGTGCAATCAGCCGCGACAGTTGCTCACCCGCGACCACTGGGGCGGCCACGCCGACGATCCAATTGTCGCCATCCGCCTCGATAGATTCGATGCGGCCCACGCCATCGACATGGCCAGTCACCAAGTGGCCACCCAAGGGCTTGGCCAGCGTGAGTGAGGTTTCCAAATTCAGTGGCGTGCCCACAGTCCACGTGCCGGCCGTGCTGACCTCAAAGGTTGCATTCGATACATCCGCTGTAAAACTGTCGGCATCGAGCTCAATTGCGGTCAGGCAAACACCGCTGCAGCAAATGCTGGCACCAAGGTCTGGCTGTGTGGCCCAAGGCGTCGCGCACTGCACGCGCAACCGCGCGCCATCCGGGCGCGGCTCATGGGCCACAACATGGCCGACTTGTTCGACTAGGCCGGTAAACATCTGTGAACCAAATGTCGTTTGTAGCGGCTCAGGCCGCCAAAACAGGGCGCGCGATGATACGCCAGTCCGGCCCGATCTGCTTGATTGCAGCGCCTTCCAGATTGATGGCGTCTGCCAACTGATCCAGCCCCGGCAATGCCACCAGCCCGCGGCCAGCGTCGCCCAATAGTTTGGGCGCCAAGTACAACACCAGCGTATCGACCAGGCCGGATTGCAACCAAGCACCGGCCAACTTCGCGCCGCATTCGACAAACAAGTCATTGCAGGCATATTGCTCGGCCAACAGCTTGCTGACCGCGTGCAGGTCCAAGCTGCCGGCTTTGCTTGCAACAGCGACGCTATGGCCTGCTCCGGCGCCATCTGCACCGGGGGCGTGAACAATCAGACATTGGCCGTCATCGCCGCGAACCAGTGCTTGGGGTGGCGTGCGCGCTGCGCTGTCGAGCACCACACGCAGCGGTTGGCGGGTGATGCCCTCACCGCGCGCGGTCAGTTTGGGATCGTCGGCGAGCACTGTGCCAATGCCCGTCAAAACGGCTGAACTGCCAGCCCGCCAGCGGTGCACATCGGCGCGAGCCTCCGCGCCAGTAATCCATTGGCTTTCGCCGCTAGCCATAGCAGTGCGGCCGTCCAGACTGGCAGCCAGCTTGAGCGTGACCCAAGGCCGGCCGCGCTCGAAGCGCGAGAAAAACCCGCGATTGAGCGCGCGCGCCTCATCGGTCAAAACACCCTGTGTAACAGCGATGCCTGCAGCCTTGAGTTTTGCTGCCGATTGCCCCGCTGTGCGCGGGTCGGCATCTGCCGCAGCAAACACGACACGCTGAACTTGCGCGGCAATCAATGCATCGACACAAGGCGGGGTCTGGCCCGTGTGCCCACACGGTTCCAGGGTGACGTAGGCCGTCGCGCCTTTGGCATGGGCGCCGGCGGCATCCAACGCCATGCGCTCAGCATGCGGGCCGCCAGCCCGTTCATGCCAGCCTTCGCCAACGGCTGTGTCGCCTTGCACCAATACACAGCCAACTCGTGGGTTCGGGTGCGTGGTGTTGATGCCGCGTCGCGCCAGTTCCAGCGCGCGCGCCATCCAGCGCTCATCAGCGGCCGAATCAACCGTCATTGCGTGCCCTATGAGATTGCCGCGCGCCTGCGGCGCTCGCAATGACAAGTTCTATGTTGGTTGTCACCCGTCGTTGGCGATCAGCGGAATCTGATGTTCGGCCAACTCGGCCGTGCTCGGCTCGGCTTGGAGGCGGTCCAACTCCATGCGGAAGTCTTCGACATCGTCAAAGGCGCGATACACCGAGGCGAAGCGCACGTAGGCCACTTGGTCCAGTTCACGGAGTTCAGCCATCACCAGTGTGCCGACCGCACTTTTTTCGATGTCTATCTCTGATACACATCCAACAAAAAAAAAAAAAGATATAAAAACAACGGCTACAGAGGCGGAGGGAAACATGTGGGGAAGGTCGATGCAAAGGTCGTTATTGATGAT
>JAAFAL010000219.1 GCA_018222345.1 bacterium | reverse complement strand
GACGCGCGAGGAAATCTCCGACCTGCTGTTCTACGCCGTGCTGGGCATCATCATCGGCGGGCGCATCGGCAGCGTCGTGTTCTACAACTTTGCCGACCTGATGGCCGACCCGCTCATGCTGGTGCGGGTGTGGGAAGGCGGCATGAGTTTCCACGGTGGGCTGATCGGCGTCATCGTTTGCCTGACGTTTTTTGCCCGCAAGCACAACAAGCATTTCTGGACCGTCGGCGACATGGTTGTCACCGTCGCGCCCGCCGGCTTGATGACGGGTCGCATCGGCAACTTCATCAATGGCGAGTTGTGGGGCGCGCCCACCGATTTACCCTGGGGCATGGTGTTCCATCACCCGGCAGCCGGCGACATTGCCCGGCATCCGTCACAGCTCTACGAGTCGTTCCTCGAAGGCGCAGTGCTGCTGACGATCATGTGGTTCTTCACCAAAAACCCGAAACCGCGCAAGGCGGCGTCGGGCTTGTTCCTGCTGCTGTACGGCATCTTTCGCTCGTCGGTCGAGTTCGTCCGCGAGCCTGATGCACACATCGGTTATCTGGCCTGGGGTTGGGTGACCATGGGCCAAGTGCTGTCGGCGCCCATGATTGTTGCGGGCATCATTCTGCTGGTGCTGGCTTACCGCCAACCGGTTTATGATCGGCCGCGGAATTGACCGGCACCGCACCATGATCAAGTCGCTTTCACGCAGGGCCCGCTTCTGGCTTTTGGTCTGGGCGTTTGCGCTCAGCGCCGTGCTGCTGGGGCATGGGCTTATTTTGTCGGTTCAGGCCACGGCGTTTTTCGGCGCCATCTTGTTGGCGATCACGTTCTTGTTGATCGTTGCCTACGCAGGCCGTGTGCGTCCGCGCGAACCCAAACCTGCGGCCGATTCAGATTCCGCCTGGGACCGCTAGGCTACGCATGCGCCAATATCTCGACCTGATGCAGCACGTGCTGGACAACGGCACGGATAAATCCGACCGCACCGGCACCGGAACACGCTCGGTGTTCGGTTACCAGATGCGGTTCGATTTGGCCGCCGGCTTCCCGATGCTGACCACCAAGAAGCTGCATCTGCGCTCGATCATTCATGAGCTGCTGTGGTTTCTGGCGGGCGACACCAACATCGGCTATCTCAAGGACAACGGCGTGTCGATTTGGGATGGTTGGGCGACACCCGACGGCGAACTCGGCCCCGTGTATGGCAAGCAATGGCGCAGTTGGGCTGGCGCCAATGGCGAGACGGTTGATCAGATTGTCGAACTGGTCGATGGCCTGAAAAACAACCCCGATTCACGCCGGCATATTGTCTCGGCGTGGAATCCGACGGTGTTGCCCGATCCGACAATCTCACCCCGCGACAATGCGGCTGCGGGCAAGCAGGCGCTGCCACCGTGCCACTGCCTGTTTCAGTTCTACGTCGCCGACGGCAAGCTCAGTTGCCAGCTTTACCAACGCAGCGCCGACATCTTCCTGGGCGTGCCATTCAATATCGCCAGCTATGCACTGCTGACCTTGATGCTGGCGCAGGTGTGTGGCTACCAGCCGGGCGACTTCGTGCACACCTTGGGCGATGCGCACTTGT
>JAAFAL010000164.1 GCA_018222345.1 bacterium | reverse complement strand
GACGAATTGTTCACGAAGGGCATCCGAGTCCGCCATGTCGTGCAGATAATGAAGGCCTTTCAAGTCGGCCCCTTGCGCGTTCAGGCGTCGAACTCGAGACCCGGTGGCCAGAACGAGTTGGCTGTATTTCAACGTACTCTGGTCCGATAGCGTGATGGTCTTGTTGTCCCGGTCTATGCGCTCGGCGCGCTCCCCGAGCCGCAGCTGGTAGCCCGCATCGTCGAACACTGAACGCGACTTCATGTACAGCGACTCCTGATCAACATCTCCCGCCAGATAGGTCTTGGACAGCGGCGGTCGCTGGTAGGGCGGATGGGGCTCCTCGCCCACCAGAACCACCGCCTGTTGATAGTTCTTTTGCAGCAAGGTGGTCATGAGCGCGCCTGCCGCGTGCCCGCCTCCAATGATGACAGTCACATCCTTTTCAGTGTTCGCCATAGTCTCTCTGTTTTTGTCGTTTGAAATCGGAAGTTTGGTCCGTGAGATGCCAATTGGAACGAGTGCGGGGCCAGGTCGCGTAGTGTGGAGCCGCCAACCGCCCCGCGCGACGCCACACACGGGGCTCAGCCACTACCGGCCTACGCATCCTCCAGCAGCATCGCCGCGCCCTTCTCTCCAATCATGGTCGTCGGCTGATTGGTGTTGCCTCCGATCAGTGTGGGCATGATGGAGGCATCGACCACCCGCAGGTGTTGCAGGCCATGCACGCGTAGACGCGGATCGACCACCGCCATCGGATCGACGCCCATCTTGCACGTGCCGACCGGGTGATACGCCGACTCCCCGCTGCGCCGGGCCCAGTCCGCAAGGTCGTCGTCGCTCTGCAGCTTCGGCCCCGGAGAAATTTCGACCTCATGGTGCGGGGAGAAAGCCGACTGCGCCAGGATGTTGCGCACTAGGCGTACCCCGCGTACGAGTCGCTCAACGTCGGCGGCCTCAGCCATGTAGTTCGGATCGATCAGCGGCGGCGCGAACGGATCTGCGCTGTGCAGGCCGACGCGGCCACGCGACGATGGCCGGAGTCCGTAGATCATCACCGCATAGCCGTAGCCGCTCATGGCGGTCTTCAGGTCCCGCCCGTGATCGGCGTACAGCATGGGTGCGAAGTGCAGTTGCAGGTCGGGTATCGGCTCGTCCGGCCTGGAGCGAATGAATCCGCCGGCTTCGGCGCCATTGCTCGACAGCACACCGCGGCGGCCGATCAGGTACTGCAGCAGCGCCCACAGGGCCTTGGGCCAGTAGCTGGGATGCAACGAGATGCTCTGGCGGCTGCGTGCTTTGACACGCACGAACACGTCGATATGATCTTGGAGATTCTGCCCCACACCTTCCAGCGCATGACGCAGCTTGATGCCGTGCCGGGCCAGTTCCTCGCGCGGGCCGACCCCGGACAGCATCAATAGCTGCGGCGTGTTGAACGCGCCGCCGCAGAGCACAACTTCGCGCGCGGCACGAACCTGCGTCAGCCCTTTCCGGCCCTGATATTCGACCCCGATAGCACGGGTACCTTCGAGCAGCACGCGGGTAACCTGCGCGCAGCTGCGGACAGTCAAATTGGAACGTCGTGCTGCGGGTTCGAGATAGGCGCGCGCATTGCTACAGCGCGCACCGCCCTTCTGGTAGGCGTAGTAAAAACCCGCGCCGGCCTGCTCTCGACCGTTGAAATCCGAATTGCGTCGGCACCCCGCCTGCGCCGCCGCGTCAACGAATGCTGCGCTCAACGGATTGGTATAGCGCCTCTCGGCTACATTGAGCGGTCCACCATGACCATGGAAGCCGATGTCATCCAGGGCCACCTTGGGCTCGAAATGTTCTGACCTGCGGAAAAACGGCAGCACATCGGCGTATGACCAACCCTCGCAACCCCGCCGTGCCCACTCATCGTAGTCCCAGGCATGGCCACGGATATTCACCTGCGCGTTCATACCACTGGAACCGCCGAGCATCTTGCCCCGCGGCTGGAACAATGCGCGACCGTGCATATGGCGCTGCGATTCAGTACTGAACTGCCAATTGAATCGGCGGCTGAACATCAGCTGCAGAAAGCCCAGCGGGATGTTCACGAATGGATTACGGCGGCTCTCCGGGCCGGCTTCGAGCAGCAACACCGAATGGCGGCCGCTCTCGGACAGGCGATTGGCCACAACGCATCCGGCCGAGCCGCCGCCGACCACCACATAATCGAATTGTTCGGACGCCATAGTGGTCGAAACCGCGCCTCAAGCTGTGGACGTCAGCTTGACCATGAGCTTGGAATAGCCGCGCACGAAGTTCGACTGCACCCGCTCGGGCTCGCCCACAACTTCGATGCTGTCGAAGCGCTTGAGCAGTTCTTCCCACAGGATGCGCAACTGCAATTCGGCCAGACGGTTACCCATGCAACGGTGGATGCCATAGCCAAACGAAATATGGTTGCGCGCGTTCTTACGGTCGATGATCAGATCATCAGGGTTGTCAAATTTGCGTTCATCCCGGTTGCCCGAGGCGTACCACATCAATACGCGATCACCTTTCTTGATGGTCTGGCCGCGCAGTTCAACGTCTTGCGTGGCTACGCGGCGCATATTCGCCAGCGGGGTCTGCCAGCGGATGATTTCCGAGACCATGTTGGGAATCAGCCCCGGGTTGGCCTTCAGCTTGGCGAATTCCTCGGGAAACTGATTCAGGGCGAGCACGCCGCCGCTCATTGAGTTCCGCGTGGTGTCATTGCCGCCAACGATTAGCAGCGCCAGATTGCCGATGAATTCCATCGGACGATTGATCATGTCCTTGGTCTCGTCGCTGCTCTGCAACAGGCTGATCAGATCAAAGCCAGGCGCTTCACCGGCTGCACGTCGTGCCTCCTTGTCGCGCCATAGCTGGGAAAAAGACCACGCCATGTCAGCGGCGGCGTCAAACATGTTCTCCTCATCGTCGAACTCGCCTCCGGTCGCTGCTGTGGTGCCGGCCAAACGATCCGACCAGTCGACCAGCTTGTGACGCTCGTCGTAAGGGAAATCCAGCAGCGTGGCCAGCATGCGACCCGTCAACTCCTTCGATACCGTCGGCACCCAATTGAAGGCCTCGTGCAGCGGCAGACTGTCGAGCACTTCACCGGTGCGCTGACGGATGAGCCCCTCCATTTCCTTCAGATTCTGCGGTGCCACCACACCTTGGACCGAACGGCGCTGCACATCGTGCTTGGGTGGGTCCATCGCAATGAACATCTCCACGGGCATCCCTTCCGGGAAGTCGCCCAGCACGATGAGCGGCTCGGAGGAAAACAGCTCGTGATGCTTGTCCACGAACAGAATGTCCTCGTAGCGCGTTATCGACCAGAACGGGCCAAAGGGGCTATCTTTCTGGTAATGCACCGGTGCCTCGTCACGCAGCCGCTTGAAATAGGCGCCCCACTGATCCTGCCGGTACAAGAAGGGGTTGCTAGTGTCGATGTCCTCGAGCGCCAACGTGTTGACATCGGGAATGGGCGCTTCCACGAAGTGAATGGGGGGACGCCGCGGGCCGACAATCTTCTTCTTCGTCCGCACCAGCATCTTGAGTGTCCGGATCTGCAGGTGCATCGGCACCACTCTGGATGTGGCGTTGACCAGCTTGGTCTGGACTACATCACTTGTCCGCAATTCTGTTGACATGGTGTCCTCCAATATCTACATCTGAAATTCGGGCAGACGAACGCTCATGCCATCCATCGCCTCGGTGGTTTGAACCTGGCAGCCCAAACGCGAGGTTTTTGCCAACTCCGGGGTCATGGACAGCATCTGTTGTTCCTCATCACCCGGCGCGCCGGTCTTGTCGTACCACGCGTCGGCAACGATGACGTGGCAGGTGCCACAGGCACATTCCCCCCCACAGTCCGCATCAATACCGGGAATCATGTGATCCACAGCGATTTGCATCAGTGAGGCGCCAGCTTTGAATTCCACGACATGTTCGGTGTCGTCGTGCTCAACAAAGGTCATTTTGCCCATTGCACTTTTCCTGTCGTTTTTAACTGCAACTCATAGTGACTGTATGCCCACCCTCCAGGGAGGACATTTGTTGACAATACGGGGGCATTTAAAGACACTCGAAGTCAGCAATGGGAGCTTATGAACATGACCAGACAAGTGGCTGGCTTGCAAAACTCCGAGGCCGACATCCCGTCGAATTACTCACGGCTGATCGCCCGTGAACTGGGGCTGACCGCGCGACAACTACCTAAACTGTTGCACGGCACCAGCGTTGGCACTCAACAATTCCTGAATGATGACAGCCTGCTTACGCCAACCCAGCAGGTTCAGATTCTGCGCAACGCACTGACGCTGTCCGGCCAGCCGGACTTCGGTTTGCGCCTGGGTGAGCGCCTGACACCGGCCACACACGGCGCGATGGGGTTTGCCGTTTGCAGCAGCCCTGACTTGCTCACCGCCCTCCACGCGTTTCATAAATTCTTGCCCACGCGCGCGAGCTTCATCCACTTGCGCTTGCAACAAACGGAAGATCACATGGAGTGCTTGTTGGATTTCCAGGTACCGATGGATGAGGACGTTGCGCGTTGCTTGGCGGATACGGCGGTTAAGGCATTTTTTGCAACCGGCGAATTCATCGCCGGCCGGCCCTTGGATGAGGCCGAAGCCTATTTTGTCCATCCGGCGCCGGCTTACCGAGCCAACTACCCGGCGTATTTGCCCGGCCGCATTTACTTTGGCTGCGATCAGTTGAAGCTAAGATTTCCCATGGCGTTGTGCAGGATGCCGAACGTCTCTGCCAACAGTGAAAACTACGGGCTGGCCTTGCAGCAGTGCGAGTCCATGCTCGCTCGTCTGCAGAGCCGTGAACCGGACTACCAGACCCGGCTCAAGAAAATGATGCTGTCTCATCCACCAGGCACGCTCAGTGAAGAAGAAGCGGCAGCCGCCCTGTTCATGAGCAAACGCACCCTTGCGCGCAAGCTCAAACAGGAAAACAGCGGCTTTCGAAAAATTCGCGAGGAGATTCTGTCCCGCCAGGCAGCAGACTATCTGCGCGACAGCCCAATGTCCGTCGAAGCCATTGCGGCGCTGATGAACTACCACGACACCGCAAGTTTCAGGCGTGCCTTCAAGCGCTGGTTCGCTGTTCCGCCCGAACAGTATCGACGAAATTCAGGCTAGTCACCGCCCCTCAAAACGAGGGCTGTGTCTTCAAATGCCCCCGTGTTGTCAATAAATGTCCTCGCCGGCTTCGCGCCGCCCACCTACTGTGACGGCTTTGGAATGGCATTTTTCGGCGGTCGTCTCCGCCCGGTCGCGGGTGCCGACGCTATGAAGCAAAAGAACATTTACATGAATGCAGACACCCGCGAGTACCTGGCACCCGGCGATTTTGTTGATAGCGAGCACCCCGACATTCAGGACTTCGCCAGCAACCGCGCCGGGGAAGGCAATGACCGGCAGCGCGCCATCCGCCTTTACTATGCGATCCGGGACGAAATCCGCTACGACCCCTACGCATTCTCGCTGGAGCCTGACAGGTTGCGCGCCAGCACAACGCTGGCTGCTGGCCGCGGCTATTGCGTACCCAAGGCTGTGTTGCTGGCGGCCTGCGCCCGGGCTGCGGGCATACCCGCTCGCATCGGCTTTGCGGATGTGAAAAACCACTTGGCCAGCCAACGCCTGCTGGCATTGATGCAGACAGACATTTTCTATTATCACGGCTATACCGAGTTGTGGCTGGGCGGCTGCTGGATCAAGGCCACCCCGGCGTTCAACATCGGACTGTGCGAACGCTTCGGCGTCAAGGCACTGGAATTCGACGGCCGCGAGCATGCGC
>JAAFAL010000163.1 GCA_018222345.1 bacterium | reverse complement strand
GATACGTTGTCATCAGCAATCCTGTTGTTTAATTGGGGTGCGGGCTATGATCGCGCACTCCCCAACCCAGCGCCACGCCACCCTGGCTGCCATGCCCGTGCCCGCCATTCTCGAAATTAATGATCTGCAACGCAGCTTTGGCCACGTGCATGCCGTGCGTGGTGTCAGCTTTGCCGTGCAGGCGGGCGAGTGTTACGGCTTGTTGGGGCCGAACGGCGCGGGCAAGACCACCACTATCGAGTTGATGGAGGGCATCCTGACCCCCGACGCGGGGCAGGTGCGGTATCGCGGCGAGCGACTGGGCGCGCAGTTCCGAGCCGAGGCGGGCATCCAGTTTCAGAGCACCGCACTGCAGGATTATCTGACGGTGCGCGAGCAGCTCACGCTATTCCGCAATATGTACGCCGACGGCCGGGATATTGATGACTTGCTGGCGGTTTGTGCCCTAGAGTCACTGGCCGGCCGCGACGCGCGCAAGCTCTCCGGCGGGCAGCGCCAGCGCATGTTGCTGGCTATCGCCTTGGTCAACCGCCCGCGTATCGTCTTCATGGATGAGCCCACGACGGGCCTCGATCCACAGGCTCGGCGCAACTTCTGGGACCTGGTGCGCACCATCAAGGCCGAGGGCACTACAGTGCTGCTGACCACCCACTACATGGACGAGGCGTACCAGCTATGCGACCGCATCGGCATCATGGACCATGGCCGCATCATTGCCGAAGGCACCCCGGCCGATCTGTTGTATTCGCATTTTGGTGACCGCGTGTTGTTGTTGCCCAAGGCCGATTTGGCTGCGGCCGAGCTCGATATCGACTGGCAGCCGCTGGGTGAGCACGGCGAAATTCTCACCAATGATCTCGAAGCTACGCTGGACGCCTTGCGCGCTGCCGAGGTGCCGTTGGCCGAGCTGCAAGTGCGCGAGCGCACGCTGGAAGATTTGTTCCTGCATCTGACCGGATCGGAGCTGCGAGCGTGAGGGCGGCATTCAAACGTATTACAGCGCTCACCCATGCACGCAACACCGAGTTCGTGCGTGACCGTTCCGCGATGGGTTGGAACATCTTGCTGCCAGTGCTTTTAGTAGCCGGGCTGGGCTTCGTGTTTTCCGGCGAGGGGCGGCCATTGTTCAAGGTGGCGGTGTTTCCGGCCGAAGCGGCGCAGGCACAGGAGGCGCACCCGATTCTGGGCTTGCGCTATGCCGAGCTGGTGGGCGTAGCCGACCGCCAAGCGGCGATTGGGAAAGTCGAGCGTCACCAGTTCGACCTGCTGCTGGACGCTGGAACCGGTGAATACTGGGTCAACGACAGTTCGCCCAAGGGCTATGTGCTCGACAATATTGCGGTCGGGCAGGGGCTGACACGGAATCAGGTCAGCGGCGCGCAAACGCGTTATGTCGATTGGCTGGTGCCCGGCATTCTGGGCATGAACATGATGTTTTCATGCCTGTTTGGTGTCGGCTACGTCATCGTGCGCTATCGTAAGAGCGGTTATCTCAAACGCCTGCAGGCCACGCCGACTACCGCGTTCGAATTCCTCTGCGCACAGATCGCTTCGCGCATGATCGTCATCATGCTGGTGACCGTGTTCGTCTATGTGGGGACAGACTGGTTTCTGAATTTCCGTATGGTCGGCAGTTACGCCAACTTGGTGCTGGTCGCGGTGTTGGGTGCGTCGTCCATGGTGGCCATGGGCCTAGCTGTGGCTGCACGCGTACAAAGCGAGGAGCTGGCTGGCGGCCTGCTCAACCTGGTGACCTGGCCGATGATGATGATCTCCGGCGTGTGGTTTTCCATCGAGGGTTCGCCGGGCGCCATCCAGTGGGTCGCGCAGGCATTACCGCTGACGCACGTGCTCACTGCAGCACGCGCAGTGATGCTCGATGGTGCAGGGCTGGCCGCCATCGCACCCGAACTGACCGTGCTGGCGGCCATGACAGGTGGTTTTTTGTTGGCCGGGGCGTTGTTGTTTCGCTGGGGGGCGGACTAAGCCACCAACTGCCACAGCCTGGTCCTAGCGGGTGACAAGCTGGGATGCGTTGTTGAACAAAGCGCTGATTGCTAGGGATTTCGCCAATTCAGCAGTTCGACACGTAAGCTTTGCCGCTAGTGGCACAAGCAGTGATCACAGCAATCGACAGGACGCTGCCGGCGGTTGCCAGCACGGCGACTCATAGGCCGTCGCTGCCAGGGCCCTCCGAATAGCCCGCGGCCGACCGCTGGCCTGGCAAGCTGCCCATTTCGTCAAGGCGTTTTCGGTAGGCCAGAATGTCGCCCACCCGGTAGCAGACTTGCTTGACTAGACGGCTGCCGGTTTTTTTCTCGTTGCGGCAGATGATTTCGTCTTCGTCGAGGCCTTCCAGCGTACCGAACTTGGTGACCGTTCCGCCGCGCTTGACCTTTTTCTGTTTAGCCTTGTTGCGCTCAGCCAGCGCTTCCGTCACGCCGGTTGCGATGTCGGCGTCTGCAGCTTTGCTGCGTCCATCAGATGCGGCGCCATCGGCGACTTGGCCGACGCCGTCAACAGTTTTCTTGACATCAGTTTGATCGTCGGCCAGCGCAGGGCTGCACATGGCAACCAGTGCAGCATAAGCAACAACGCGCATGAATCTAGTGACATGCTTCATCGTTTTACCCCAGACTTTATTTATTTTTCACGCACACCCTGCGTCGAAAATCTGGAGTTGTCAAGCTGTACGCGCCGTCAGCTAACTAGCGGTTGGTGCTACTCAGCCTGACCAGTTTTGCGCTCGGAACTGCTACAGACCTTCTGCGGCAAACGAGAACCGGTGGTCATGATTTCTTGGCAGTTCTGTGTACTGCGGGTTTTCTTGTTGTTGTCGCTCGAATCGGAGGTGTTTGTGCCTTGTGTGGTGGCACAGGCAGACAATAGGACAACGGCCAGCGTGGCCAATACAGGTTTGGTCATGGTGTTACTCGAATCTTGGTGGGGGCGCATGGCCGGTTACCAACCACGCGATAGCTATAAGGGTAGCAAGTTGGATGCCAAGCTGGCCACAAAGGTTCGGCTGCCGTGTTCGCCAAAGTATTGGCGGAGGAGCCTAATCTGCAGCGTTCGGCGGCTTGGTGGCAGGCCCGGTGGGAGTTTGCTCGTCCCCATGCAAATGGCAGCTCACCCAGTGTGGCGAGGCCGTGCTGCCAACATTCGTGGCAGCCGGTATTTGTTGGCTGCAATGTGGCATGGCCTCGGGGCAGCGGGTGTGAAATGGGCAGCCGGATGGCGGGTTCATGGGCGACGGCACATCGCCGGATAGCATGATGCGTCTGGATTTTGTCTTCGGGTCGGGCACTGGCACGGCCGACATCAGTGCTCGTGTGTAAGGGTGCTTGGGGTCGGCGTAAATGTCCTTGGCTGAGGCCGTCTCGACCAGCTTGCCCAGGTACATCACGCCAACGTTATGGCTGATGTGCTGCACCACCGACAAGTCGTGGGAGATGAATAAAAAGCTGATGCCGAACTCATCTTGCAGGTCGGCGATCAGGTTGAGCACCTGGCTTTGCACCGACACATCAAGTGCCGACACGGCCTCGTCGGCGACGATGAATTTGGGGTTGAGTGTCAGCGCCCGAGCAATGCCTACGCGTTGGCGCTGGCCGCCGGAGAACTCATGCGGGTAGCGGTTGAGCACAGCCTTGCGCAGGCCAACGACTTCGAGCAGGTCCTCGACTTTTTTGCGTTGCTCGGCTTTGCTGCCGATGCCATGAATTTGCAGTGGTTCCAGCAGCGTTTCCAGAATGGTGCGCCGCGGCGACAGCGAGGCGTACGGATCCTGAAAGATGATCTGCATGTCGCGGCGCAGGGCCTTGAGCCGTGTTTTGTCGGCTGCGGTGACCTCGATGCCGTCCAGCCAGACCTGGCCCGAAGTAGGTTCATGCAGCCGAAGAATTGCGCGTCCCAACGTGGACTTGCCGCAGCCGGATTCGCCAACCAAACCGAGCGTTTCGTGCGTCGGCAGGTCGAACGACACGTCGTCCACAGCCTTGACGCTGGCCACTTGGCGGCGCAGCAGGCCACCTTTGACCGGGAAGTGTTTTTTGAGGTGACGAACTCTGAGCAAAATGTCGTTGTCGTCGATCACTTTGCCGCCTCCGAATTGGGATTGAAGCACGCCGCTAGGGTGTTGCCGTGCTGCTCCAGCCTGGGGTCGAAATTGCCGCACCGTTCCAGCGCTTGCGGGCAGCGGTCGCGGTAGCGGCAGCCGTCCGGCAGGTCGAGCAGGTCCGGCACAATGCCCGGGATGGTTGGCAGGCGACCCAGCTTGTCGTCGCGGATACGCGGGATGGACTGGATCAGGCCACGGGTGTAGGGGTGCTCCGGGCGGTCGAAGATATCGCCCACATCGCCAGTTTCGACGATGCGCCCGCAATACATCACCGATGCGCGGTCGCAGACCTCGGCGACCACACCCAAGTCGTGGGTGATCAGAATCGTCGCCGTGCCGTGATCCTTGGCCAGCTTGGCGATCAGGTCCAGAACCTGCGCCTGGATGGTCACGTCCAGTGCCGTCGTGGGCTCGTCGGCGATCAGCAACTTGGGGTCGCAACTCAGCGCCATGGCAATCACCACGCGCTGACGCATGCCGCCGGACAATTGATGCGGGTACTCATCCACGCGCTTGTCGGGTGCCGGAATGCCGACCTCGTCCAACAATTCGATGGCGCGCTTGCGGGCTGCCTTGCGGCTCAGGCCCATGTGCCGGCGCAGCACATCGCAGATCTGGCTGCCGACGGTGAACACCGGGTTCAGCGCCGTCATCGGCTCCTGAAAGATCATCGCGATCTCGCGCCCACGCAGCTTGCGGTAGGCGCCTTGTGACAAACCGGGCAGCGACTGACCGTTGAAGCGGATGTCGCCACTGACGATGCGCCCGGGCGGCGATGGAATCAGCCCCATGATCGCCAGCGAAGTGACCGACTTGCCGGAGCCGGATTCGCCGACCAGCCCTAGGGTTTCGCCGGCATTGACCTCCAGCGACACGCCGTCGATGGCGCGTGCGACGCCCTTGTCGGTGCGGAACTCGACGCAGAGGTCTTCGACTGACAGCAGCGCGGCCATCAGTGCGTCTTCTTGGGGTCGAGCGCGTCTTGCAGGCTGTCCGAGAACAGGTTGAAGGCCATGACGAGAATGAACAGGAATACGGATGCGACGAGGAAGTTGTTGAAAAAGCCGCTGGTGACCTCGTTGGTTGATTCGGAAATCATCAGGCCCCAGCTCACGCCGTTTTTTACGCCCAGGCCCAGGAACGACAGGATGACTTCGCTCTTGATCGCCGACACGAAGGTGATGGTGGCCTGCACCAGCAGGATGTGCGTGGTGTTGGGCAGGATGTGGCGGCTGATGATGCGCCACTCGGGCACGCCGATGGCGTGGGCGGCCTCGACGAACTCGAAGTTTTTCAGCCGGATGACCTCGGCGCGCACCAGCCGCGAGGTTGTCGTCCAGAATGTGGCGATCATGGCGATGTGCATTGACCAGGCGTAGCCCGACAGGGCAAACGCGACGGCGGCCACGAACAGGTAGAACGGGATGGAGTCCAGCACACCCTTGACCCACAGGATGACTTCATCGATCCAGCCGCCGGCAAAAAAGCCCGACATGGCGCCGAGTATGCCGCCAAGAATGGTCGAGAGCACGGCGACGATCAGGCCGATTTCGAACGCCGTCTTGGTGCTGTAGATCGCACGCTCGTAGATGTCCTGGCCATTGCGATTCGTGCCAAAGATGTGTTCGGCGCTGGAAGTTGCATTGATGGTGAGTATTAGCGTGTGCCACGTTGTGCCCCATGCCCGGGCCCACACTC
>JAAFAL010000162.1 GCA_018222345.1 bacterium | reverse complement strand
GCGTACACAGATCAGCACCATGTGCATCAAGCCAAGCCACTACGGCGCGGCCATACCGCGGCGTCCTGAGCTGAGCGACGTCTGGCAGAAACAGCGAGCTCTGCTCCTGCACGACGGTAGTGCGCGTACGCTTCGCCCATTGGATGGCTTCTTGCGGTGGGCTCATGATCCGCATGCCGCACGTCCACAACTCACAGTCCGGGCCGTGATCAGCGGTGAACTGTTCAACCCAGGCTTGGGTGCGCGGCATGCTCAGCGCTGCCAGTTTGGTGATGGCCTCGGGCTCTTGCCACGGTGCCAGCGGCGACAGAATGCCACCACCCGCCCACGACGCTTGCCGTGCAAACTCGCCCGAATCTAAAACTGTGACATGGAGCCCACGCTGCAGTAGTTCAGCGGCTGTCAGCAGCCCAACCAGCCCGCCACCGACAACAATGGCAGACCGTGGCGCGCTCAAGACGCGCCCGCGAGCGCCTTGGGCAGTGAAAAGGTAATCGTCTCCAATCGGCCTTCAAGTTCCTCGGCCATCTCACCGCCCAGCGTTTGCAGCCGTTCAATCACCTGGCTGACCAGAATTTCCGGCGCCGAAGCGCCGGCGGTTACGCCAACGGCTTTGGCGCCGTCGAACCAAGCAGGATCAATGTCCTCCGGCCCGTCGATCAAATGCGCTGGCGTGCCGGCATTTTGGGCCAGTTCACGTAAGCGGTTGCTGTTGCTGCTGTTGGCCGAGCCCACCACCAATACGGCGTCGGCGCGGCTGGCCAGGTCGCGCACGGCGTCTTGGCGGTTTTGCGTGGCGTAGCAAATATCGTCCTTGCGCGGGCCTTCGATATGCGGAAAACGTTGGCGCAGCGCATCGATCACGCGCGCAGTGTCGTCCATGCTCAGCGTGGTTTGCGTCACGTAGGCCAGTGGTTGGTCTTGCGCGACTTCCAGCGTTTGCACATCGGCTGGCGTTTCCACCAGGTGGATTTTGCCTCCGGCCGAATCATCAAACTGGCCCATGGTGCCCTCGACTTCGGGGTGGCCAGCGTGGCCAATCAGCACCACATGCTTGCCAGCGCGCGAGTAGCGTGTGACCTCGATGTGCACCTTGGTGACCAGTGGGCAGGTCGCGTCAAACACCGTCAGGCCGCGGGCCTCGGCGTCGCGGCGTACCTGTTGTGATACGCCGTGGGCCGAAAAAATACACGTTGCGCCTGCGGGTATCTCTTCAATTTCATCAACAAAAACAGCGCCTTCGTTACGCAGGCGATCAACCACGAAGCGGTTGTGGACGACCTCGTGGCGCACATAAATCGGCGCGCCAAGCTGTGCCAGCGCACGCTCGACAATTTCGATGGCGCGGTCAACGCCAGCGCAAAAACCCCGTGGGTTGGCTAGCAAAATCTTCATGCCGTGCCCTCCTCGGCCTTGGCTGCCGCGCGGTCACGCCGGCCGGCGACGAACATATCCAGAATCAGGCAAGCCGCGCCAATGGTAATGGCCACGTCGGCCACGTTGAACGCCGGGTAGTGCCAGGTGCCAATGTGAAAATCGACAAAATCGACGACGAAACCTCGAGTGACGCGGTCGATGACATTGCCAATGGCGCCTCCAAGAATCAGCGCCAAGGCCACCGCCACCAAACGCTCACCCGTCGGATGCCTGCGCAACCAGACAATAATGCCGACCGAGACCGCACAACCCAGCAGCGCGAAGCCCCACGGCGGCATGTCGGACAGCATGGAAAATGCCGCGCCAGTGTTGCGCAGGTAGGTCAGGTTGAGCCAATCGGTGAGCGCAATCCGCTGCGCCCACGCCACATGGTTGACGACCAATTGCTTGGTCACCTGGTCGGCCAAAATGATGGCCGCCGATACCCACAACCAGTGGGAGTTGTTGAACTTGAATGCCATGGCCTAATTTTAACGTGCTGCGGCGTGGGCTGCGCGTGCTTGCTCCGTATCGCGAGCGATTTGCGCTGTCAGTGCGGCCAAGCTGTCGAAACGCTGCTCGGGCCGCAGGAAGGCACAAAACTCGACCGATACATGCTGGCCGTACAAGTCGCCGTCGAAATCCAGCACGTGGGTTTCCAGCCAGCAGCCATCACTACCGGCAATGCTGGGGCGCACGCCCAGATTAGATACTGCAGGCAGGCTGCGGCCATCGACAAGCTGCAAGCGAGTCGCGTAAACGCCAAACTTGGGCGCTGGCTTGCGCCGCACCAGTAGATTCGCGGTCGCGAAACCCAACCCTGCACCTTTGCCCTGCCCGCGCTGCACGCGGCCGCTGATGCGGTAGCGCCGCCCAAGCAACTGCTGTGCTTGGGCCACGTCTCCAGCGCCAAGCGCGGCTCGCACACGGGTGCTGCTGATGCGCTTATCGCCGTCCATCACCGTGTCCAGAGATTCGACTGCAAACCCGTGCCGCGCGGCATCCGCACGCAGGGTGTCGATGCTGCCGGCCCGCTTGGCGCCATAACGGAAGTCGTCGCCAACCAACACGCGCGTTGCAGCCAGGCCGTCAACCAACAAGGCTTGCACAAACTCGCTGGGCTGCATGCGCGAGAGCGCTGCATCGAAAGGGACAATCATGCACTGGTCGATGTGCAGCTCGGCAAGGTCCTGCAGCTTCTCGCGCAAGCTGCTGAGCCGCGGCGGTGCCTGCTCCGGCGCAAAGAACTCGCTAGGCATGGGCTCGAAGCTGAGCACCGTATGTGGCGCCGGCCCAGTGGCCAGCAATTGCGCAACCATGGCTTGGTGGCCACGGTGTACACCATCAAAATTGCCGATGGTGACGCTGCCACCACGCGCCGCATGGTGCAAATTGTGCTGGCCGCGGATCAAGCGCATGGCGCAATTATGCCGGGCTTTGCAGCAACTGCCGCGGGCGCACGCCCAACACCAGCAACACGGCAAAGTAACTGGCCATGGCAGCACCCACAACCATGGCCAGGCGCTGCACACGCGGCCAGGCGTCGCTGGTCAGCCACCAATCCAGCGGGCCGGCCACCAAAACTGTCACCAGCCCCATAACGGCCAGCGCCAGCAGCGTGCGCAACGCCAAACTCGTGATACCCGGTGCAAACTGCAGCACACCGTCGCGGCGCAGGCCGCGCCACAGCAATGTGGCATTGATGAACGCACCCAGCGACGTACCCAAGGCCAAGCCAGCGTGGATGGCCGGGAACTTCATCAGCCACAACACGGCAACCAAAACAATGTTCAGCAACATGGTGCTGACCAGCGCGATGACGCCGCAGCGCACGGGCGTGCGGGCATCTTCGCGGGCGTAAAAGCCCGGTGTCAGCACCTTGACCAGGCTAAAGCCCAAAAAGCCCAGCGAGTAGGCCATCAAACTGGCGCGCGCCATCAATGTGTCGTTGGCAGTAAAGGCATCATGCTGAAACAAGGTGGCAATCAACGGCCCGGCCAACAGGAACAAGCCCACAGCCGCCGGCAAACCGATCACCAGCAATAGCCGCAAGGCCCAGTCCAGCGTGCCGGCAAAGCCAATGCTGTCGCCCTGGGTATGGCGCGCAGCCAGCCGCGGCAGGATCACCGTGGCGATGGCAATGGTGAACACGCCGAGCGGGAATTCCATCAGCCGGTCGGAGAAATACAGCCAACTGATACTGCCGGTGACCAGCAAACTGGCCAGGATCGTGTCGAGCAGCAGATTGATCTGCGCCACCGACGAGCCAAACATGATGGGCACCATGGTGCGCAATACGCGCCGCACTTGGCTGTGCTTGAAATCGACGCGCGGCCGCACGAACAAGCCCAAGCCAGCCATGCTGGGCAAGTGGAAGGCAAGCTGGATGATGCCGGCAACCAGCACAGCAGCCGCCAGCGCATGCACCGACGGTGCATACAGCCATGCCGCAGTGATCAGGCAGACGTTGAGCAGCACCGGCGCAAAAGCCGGCACGGCAAAGCGGCCGTAAGTGTTGAGCACGCCGCCGCACAGCGCTGTGAGCGAGATCAACATCAGGTACGGAAAGGTCAGGCGCAGCATGTCGCTGGCCATGGCGAACTTGACCGGGTCGTCAAGAAAACCAACCGCAAACACTGCGATAACGCCCGGTGCGGCAAGCACGCCGAGTATCGTGATGCCGATCAGCACAATGCCCAGCGTGCCGGCGACCACGCGGATCAATTCGCGCACGGCGGCATCACCCTGCTGGCTGCGCGTGCTCGAAACCACCGGCACAAACGCTTGTGCAAAGGCGCCTTCGGCGAACAAGCGCCGCATGAAGTTGGGTATCTTGAACGCAACCAGGAAGGCGTCCATGCCTGCGCCGGCGCCAAACAGCGCAGCCAGCACCATGTCGCGCACAAAGCCCAACACGCGCGAGATCAGCGTCATACCGCCAACCACGGAGGTGGAGCGGAGCAAAGATCGGTCGGTGGGTGCGGTCACTGCAGGGGCCGGAGGTTCCAGCCGCGCACTGTGCCAGCATTTGGCCGCGTGCGCGAGTCGTTGAACCGCAGCCAATCTATTGACTTATAAGGCGTGATCCCTAAAATACGCGCTCCGAATTTCCCGTTCCCAAGAATTGAGAGGCATCGCCCGTGGCGAACTCCGCACAAGCAATCAAACGCGCCCGCCAAGCTAAGGTGCGCCGCACCCGCAACATCAGCCAACGCTCGATGGTGCGCACCTACATCAAGCGCGTCGTCAACGCCATTGAGGCTGGCGACAAGGACGCTGCGCAGTCCGCTTTCACGGCTGCCGTACCTGTGATCGACAAAAGCGCTCGCAAGGGCCTGATCCACGCCAACAAGGCTGCCCGGCACAAAAGCCGCCTGACCAAGCGCATCCAAGCGCTTTAAGCCCAGACGGCACAAAAACAACCGGCCTCGCGCCGGTTTTTTTGTGCGCGCTAGATGAGCGCCAAGTTATTGCGGTGAATGAGCTCCGCGTCGCCCGGCGAGCCCAACACGGCTGAAATTTCATCCGAGGTGCGCCCGCACAGCCGTGCGGCGTCTTCGGCGGAATAATTACTCAGCCCGCGCGCCACTGGCGTGCCATCAGCAGCGCGGCATTCCAGCAGATCACCCCGAGAAAACGCCCCCTGCACAGCCTGCACGCCAACCGGGAGCACGCTGCGCCCGCGATCACGCACTGCCAACACGGCGCCGTCATCCAGCGTCACGACACCGGCAACCACGGCGCCCGCGGCCAGCCAGCGCTTGCGCGCGGGGACGGGTTGTTGCGCGGGCTGCAAGTACGTACCGGCCGATTCACCACGCGCCAGTATGCGCAACACATCGGGCTGCTCGCCTCCAGCAATCACGGTGCTGGTGCCACTGGCGCCGGCAAGTTCGGCAGCCGCCAGCTTGGTGCGCATGCCACCGCGGCCCAACTGGCCCTTGCCCTGGCCTGCCATTGTCGCGAGTTTCGGGTCGTCCAAGGTGGCACGTTCAATCAGGTGCGCGCCGGCGTCAGTACGCGGGTCCGCGCTCATCAAGCCCGGCTGATCTGTGAGAATTATCATGCGCTGTGCATCGACCAGCCCGGCTGTGAGCGCAGCCAGATGATCGTTGTCGCCCAAGCGGATCTCGTCGGTGGCGACGGTGTCGTTTTCATTCACTACCGGCATCACGCCCAATGCCAACAGCCGCTGCAAGGTCGAGCGTGCGTTGAGATACCGCCGGCGGTCAGCCATGTCGTCGTGCGTCAGCAGCACTTGCGCTGCCTGCATGTTGTGGGTGGCCAGCGCATCGGCCCAGGCCTGCACAACATCCACGGTGCCAATGCCAGCTGCGGCCTGCAACATATATACCGCATGTGAGCGTTGCGTCATGCCAAGGGTCACCAGCCCAGCCGCCACAGCGACATATGAAGCC
>JAAFAL010000161.1 GCA_018222345.1 bacterium | reverse complement strand
GCCTTGCACAGCCCTTACACCGCACCGTTGGGGCGCTTGGGCTGGTTGCGCAGCGCCGGAATTACCGACCTGCGCCACGGCGCAGTTCTGGCTGCAGCATCTGATGCACCCGATCGATTTGCGCCAGGGAACGTGCCGATTGAGCGCGTTCCCCTGCCGGTTGGTATCCGCTGCAGCGCAGCCGCGGCAACACTGGGCGAACAAAACGGTGACTGGAAAGACCGGGCAGCAGGCGACGGCTTGGTGCCCGTATCCAGCGCCTTGGGCTTATGCCGAGATACAGACGCGTGCCTGGACTTCGCATCGGAAAACACACTGGTGGTGCATCGCACCAACCATTGGCAATTGCTGGATGATGGGCCTGTGCGCGATTTTGTGCTGCGACAACTGGCTGACTGCTAGGCTTCAACCATGAGCAAAACCGACCTCGCAACCCAACTGCTGGATGCCCATGTGGCATTCACCAAACAACAATTGACAGGCCCGGGCTTTGAAGCCCTGGTTGGGCGCAACCTCGACGCAACAATGGCCGATGCCGAACAACTCAAACTGGCTGAGGTTGTCGCGGCAAAAGACGTCAAGGCGGTCGCGCACACCTATGCCCTGGACATGGTGCTTGGCGGTGCCGTGCCGGCATTGGTTGGCGACATGCTGCGCAAACTGTTTGGCCACAAGATCAACGACAAGACACGGCTGATTGACCTGATTCCCGATGAGACCTTCGATGAGTGGCTGGACAAACTCATCGAGCTGAAGGAAGCCCGCGAGGCGCTGATCCACGTCACCGTAACGAGCCCGGTGTTTGCCGCGTTGATCTCCGAGCTGTTGTACGCAGGCGCGCGCGGCTACGTGACCGACAGCAAGGTTGCCGATCGTATCCCCGGGGCCCGGTCGGCATTGAAGATCGGCGCGAAAATGGCCAGCCGCGCCAAGCCAGACCTTGCCGATGCGGTGGACAGCAAGCTGCGCGCCTACGCCAAGGCCAACACCCAAAGCAGCCTGGCCGCCAGCGAGGACTTTCTGCGCGGCATGCTCGCCAGCCCGGCATTCCGCGATGGGCTGCACGACATGTGGGACGAATACAAGACCACGCCGCTGGGCGAAATGCGTGCCTACCTGGCTGACGACGACCTCGAAGACCTGTTCGTGATTGGTTACGAACATTGGCAACACCTGCGCGAGACCAAGTGGCTGCGCGCACTGATCGACGCCGGAATTGACCAGTTTTTTGCCAGTTTCAAAAAGCACAGCTTGCGCGAATTGCTCGACGCAATCGGCGTAACGCCCGATCACATTCGGGCAGACGTGCAACGTTTTCTACCGCCAGTCATCGCCAGCCTGGACAATAAGGGCCTGCTGGATGAGCTGATTCGGCGAAACTTGGCCCCGTTCTACGAATCTGATGCCGCCAAGGCGCTGCTAGGGAAATCCTGAACGAGTCGCGCGGCCGCACGAACCGGTCAGAGCTTTCCTAGCCCGGATGTTTCACGTGATGCACGGCAGCTGGCGCAGGATCGGGCGTTCTGGGCGCGGCTCTGGAGCGAGAAACGTAGCAATAGCTACGTTTGGAGTGAAGAGCAAGCCCAGGGCGGTCGAGACAAGCCAGATGCTGTGCAAGTGATGCGTCGGCACAAACTGGTTTTTTAAAAGAAACACAGATTGTTAAATACAATCATGAGCTTACAGATTCTAACAAGTGATCACGTGAAACATTCGGGCTAGAAACTGCCTGAGGCAATCCGCTGCAAGCGGGCTGTTACAGCGTGTTGATCGCCATAGCGCTCGCGGGCCTTGGCAATGGCGGAGTCAATATCGGCCTGCGCGCTTGCCATGCCGAGTGACCTGGCAACCAGCGCGCGCTCCACAGTGGCCTCGAGGGCTTCCCATTGGCCGTCGTAATGTCGCGCTTTCAATATCTCCTCGGCCGACTTGAGTTTGTCCAGGGCGCGCTGCAGATTCCCCTGCACTGCTGCCAGCTTGGCCTGGGCGCGGTAAACCGGCGGCTGAGACAACACGCCGCTTTCACCCTCGTCAACAAAAGCTTGTTCGGTGCGCGCCAGCTCCACTGCGGCGCGGTCGAGCTGGCCATCCAGAACCAGCGCCAGGCCGCGGCGTGCATTGGCGCTGTGCCACCACGAGCCAACCCAGCCATCGGGCGGCTCGTCGCCCATTAGCTTTGCAGACTCCAGTGCCGCATCGACCTGGCCGCGGTCGATCTGCAGGGCCATTTTCCGTGTCAGCGAAGCATAAAACATCGCACCGCCAGGCCCTTCGCTCTGCGCCACCGACAGCGCCTCGTCAAAATCATCTGCCGCTGAGTCAACACGGCCCAGCACTTGCAGAGTGTCGCCGCGATTAATGACCGACATGGCGTAAGAGTTGCTACGCCCGTTGAGCGCCAACTTTCCATCCACCGACTTTTCGGCCATGGTCAACGCCTTGTCAAAGCGGCCAAGAATCAGATTGGATAGCGACAGATTGCTCAGCACGGTCATCGCGTTCGACGAATCACCGCTGCCAGTGGCCACCATGATCTCGTAAGCCTCCTCGGTGACGCGCGCATTGTCCTCATAACGATCCAGGCGGTAGTACAGCGCACCCAGGTCGTTCAGCAGGTGCGCGTACGATGTATTGAGCTTGCCCGACAAAGCCTCCTGCTCGACAACCGCCTCCTCAAGCAAACGAATGGCGAGGTCGATATCGCCACGCGAGCGTGCGAGCTGCGACTGCAGCGACTTGGCGATAAGCAAATCCTGACGGTATTCCTTCGGCTTGGTTCGCCAGTAAGCAACTGCCTGGTCCAGCAATGCCTGTGCGGCGGTGTCATCGCCATCGCCGCGGTGCCTGATCATGGCCAGGTCATGGCGCGCGGCCGCCAACAGCCCGTCGTCCTGATGATCAGGATAAGCCTCGATCACGCGCTGCAGATAGGGCAAGGCAGATTGGTACCGGCCCACAACCAGGTACATGTTGCCCAGGCTTTGCAGGATGGTATTGCCTGTTACCGGGTCATCGGCGTATTCCACCTCGACCCGCTTGGCGATACCGCGCATAGCCTTGACCGTGTCGTCGTCATCATCCAGGCCGGACAAGCTGCGACTCATTCCCATCACACCGGTGAGCACGGCATCCGCCCGCTCGGCCTCCTTGACCGCCAGGTTGCGCTCCTCGGTGGCGCGAATGGCCTGCCAAGTCGTGCCCATGATTCCGGCAACCAGCGACAGCAACACCAGGCATGCGGCAGCGACCTGCCAACGATGGCGGCGAACGTACAGGCCAAACCGGTACCGACGACTGCCCTGACGCGCGGCCACCGGGCGTTGCTCAAGATAAGCCTCTACATCAGCGCGCAGGGCATCGACACTGCGATAGCGGGTGGCCGGTTCCGGCCGCGTGGCCTTGCCGACAATGACATCCAGGTCACCCCGTAATTGCGTGGCCGGGATGGGCGGCGTTGGGTCATCGCCCACCGCCTTGCTGGGCACGGCCGGCTCGCCTTTGGCCAGGCGTGCCAGCATTCCAGGCAGCGACGCTTCTTCCATGCGCCACGGCGCGTGATGGGTCAGCAAGAAGTGCAGTAGCGCGCCAAGCCCATAAACATCAGTTGCCACGGTGACCGGCGCGTTGTTGAGTTGCTCAGGCGATGCGTAAGCCGGCGTCATCAGGCCAACGGTGGCGACGACTTCCGCAGGTTTGTCTTCCAGCAGCTTGGCAATGCCAAAGTCCAGCAGGCACGGCTGCCCATCGGCCGCCAGCCGCACATTCGAGGGCTTGATGTCGCGGTGGATGATCAAATGCTGGTGGGCGTAGTTGACGGCATCGCAGATCGCAAGAAACAACTGCAACCGCGCCTGCAGGCTGGGGCGCGCCGACAAACAGTGCTGGCGCAGGCTGGGCCCATCGACGAAGTCCATCACCAGAAAGGCACGGCCATCGGTGTGCTGGCCACCATCAAGCAAACGCGCAATGCCGGGGTGGCGCAGGTCGGCCATGAACTGACGCTCGGCGACCAGGCGTTCGGCATGCAGGCCGGCGTCCTGGCGCAGCAGTTTCAGCGCGCCGATCTGGTCGAAGTCGCTGGCCCGCGTGGCGCGATAGACCTCACCCATGCCGCCGTGCCCAATCGGCTCCGACACCGCCCAACCGCCCACGCGCGTGCCAGCGCCTAGCGAAAAATGCGCAGTGCTGCTCGGTACGTCGGGCGTAGCCGGCGCGCCCAGCGTGTCGATCTCGGCCAGCCAGCGTAGCGCGGGTTCGACCAAGGTCGGCTGGTCTGCCAGCAGGCGGCTGACTTCTGCCCGGCGTTGATCGCCCGGCAACTGCAACGCGGCATCGACGGTGCGCTCAATCAGCCGCCATTGTTGTGTCTCGGTCATGGGCAAAAAATACGCAATGCTTGTTGTTGATGCGAGCCTTGCGCACACTTGCGCCATGGCTGATCAAAATGTTGATACGCAAGTGACACTGGCTTACCGCGAGCTAAAAGGTGTTGCTGCGAACCTGCGGCGGCGACACCAGGTTGGCTATGCACTGAACACGACTGCGCTGGTCAACGAGGCGTGGATCAAGCTGCGCAGCTTGTCGGGCTGGACCGATCGCGCTCACTTCGTGCAGATCGCGGCACGCGCGATGCGCCAGGTGATCGTCGAAGATGCGCGGAAAAACCTGGCAACCAAACGCGACTCCGTAACGGTGGGTTTTGACGACATCGAGGAACCCGGAAGCTTGGCCGACGATACCTTCATCGTGCAATTGGAAACGGCGTTGACGAAGCTGGCCGCATTCAGCCCACGCTTGGCCGAGTTGGTCGAGTATCGCTACTTCGCCGGTTACCCGGATGCCGAAGTTGCCGAGCTGCTGGACGTAACGCCGCGCACACTGCGCCGCGACTGGAACAAGGCCCGAGCCTGGCTGAAGCTGAACCTGTAAGCGCTGGCCACTGGTTCAGTTGTCCGAAAGCACGCTGCGTCACGCCGGGTCCTCAAAGCTTGCGCTGACCGTGCGGTTGCTGGGAATGGGCAACTCGCAACTGGTGCCCGTTGTGCCAGCGCAGTCGCCGCCCCAGCCAGTGAACACAGTGTTGTTCAGCTCGCTGGCAAACAGCACCAAGGTATCACCTGACGCATAAACGGCTGAGCAGGTGCCGGTGGACTCACGGCAATTGATCACGCCGTCCTGACCGAACACAGCACCACCACCGGTCACCGACACAGTCACGGTTGCCGGTGCGCGGCCAAAGTCCGCCGACACCGCCTTGTCGCCATCGATGGTCAAGAAGCAGGCTTGGCCGGATTGCGTGCCTTCGCAGTCGCCGCCCCAGAACACCGGGTTGTTGCCAGTAGCGGCCGTGCCATCCAGCGACAGGTTGGCGAACTCGTTGACCGTGATCTGGCACGGGCTTTGCTCACTGGTGCAGATGGTCTGGCCATCTGCCGCAACACTACCGTCGCCGATGATGGAGATCGTCAGCGTGCGCTGCTCGGCTTCGAACAATGCGCCAACTGTGGCATCACTGTTCAAGGTCAATGTGCAGGTATCGGCCGTGCCGGCAAACGCGCAGTCGCCCGACCATTGCTTGAATGGCGCGCTTTCTGTGCTGAACTGCGATGCGGTTAGCGTCACCTCGGTGCCAGTCGCATACACCTCGGTGCATTCGCTGGCGCTGCTGGTCTCCATGCAATTGATGCCACTGGGGTCAGAAAAAACCAGCCCATCGCCAGTAAAGACTCCCATTTGATTGGGCATCGCAGACGTGCTGGTGGGCTACTCAGTTTCCGCGTGGCACATTGCTAACCTGCGCTCTTCATCTTGTCCCGTATACCAACATCCGACCCCTCTACATGCAGTGAAAAAT
>JAAFAL010000160.1 GCA_018222345.1 bacterium | reverse complement strand
CAACACCGCTTCAGGCCGGCTGCGCAGTAGGTTGTTCACACGCACAGTGGCAAAGCTGGTTCCGAAATCCCTAATACCGTCGTCGTATAAGTCAGGCACCTGTGGATCAACGCCGGCGTCGATCCACTCACCCAGCCAGACGCCATTGCTGATCGCAGGATCAGCAGGCGCATGCGAAATACTGGGGTACGGCGTGCCGTCTGCGCGCCGCGCATCGCCGGCGTCACCCACGGGTGTGGCGTTGCCTGCGCTGGCCGCAGCGCTAAAGAAAATCCCCCACAGGTCTCGGTGGAACGCGTAATCCACATTCCAGAACGAAAAATGCGGCACCGGGAAGCGTACAAACACCGAATCCGCAAAGCTGCCGTTCCGGATCGCACTCGTCTGCGCCTCGGGGATCATGCTCCCGGCGTGATCGACCAGTACGCCAGTCGGAGCGCCGTCAACATTCTCCGTCACCCACTCGCCTTGCCCCTCATCAAAGCTGTACATGGGAATATCGATCTGACCGTTTCCAGCCACCAAATCGAACAAGTCCACCCACTGCAAGCGGTCGAGTTGCATGGTGGCCACTGGCGGGGTGTCGAACTCGGTGACCTCCACGCCATCGCCGTCGCGCGCGCTGAACCAGACGAAACCGCTGGAGTTCAGGTTGTCGTCGTTGCTGTCGCGAAAATCGCCGGGGAAGCTTTGACGCTCGGCGTCCGGGTCGTACTGACGAACAAAGACTTCAACAACATCGTCGGGGAAGCCGGTGATAGACATCGAGCCATCGGCAGCGGATGCCGTGCCATCCACCAGCGCCATCGGCGCAGTGTCCAAGTCAGGCAGTTCCACCGTCGGCAAGGTGACGGCGTTGGCTGCGACAAAACCGTCGCTCCACACGGCACCTGTGGCTGTGGGCAAGCCCGCACGCGGCATACGAATCTGCGCCAGATAGCGCTGCGCGTCTCCGGCGACCGCATCAATCGACACGGTGAAGTTGCCCTGTGCGTCGGCATTGCCGCCGGCGGATACGCTGCGGTCTTCACTGAACACAGTGATCTCGGCGTTTTGCGCCGGCGAACCATCGTCGAAGAACACCCTGCCGGACACCGCAATCGGGCCAGCGGGAGCAGCGGGCCTGGGCGAGACGCCAACAGGCGGGGCTTCGAGTTGGCCTTGCTGCGCGACGGTGGTCGTTGAATCGCAGGCCGCAACGCCGACGGCCATCAGAACAGCCGCGAGTCGAATCATCAGGTTTTGCATGTTTTTTCGCACATTGTTGGTTGACGCAAGGCAAACAAGCCTTGCTGGCACTTAACTACGTGCTTTGTTCAGCCAGCGGACACGTGGGCGAACAACAGGCAAAAAAATGGCGCTGCATGATCGCAGCGCCAGGGTTTGGTGAAGCGCGTTTCGCGCTTACGCCGCCTTCCAGGTCTTTCGCGCTTCCTTGGCCAGTTCGACGACCTTGGCGATGTCATCATCGCTGTGTACGCCATTGACGCCGGAAATCGCAGCCAGCTTCATGCCGTGCTTGATGCCCAGCTTGTAGATTTCCTTGACCTTCTGCCATTCAGTGTCGCGGCCGATGGTGAACACCTCGAAGCGGCCCTCGAGTGCGAGCACGATGGTTTCGGCCAGGCAGGCGTAGATCACGTTCGGTGGCAGGCCGATATCTTTCATCTTGCACTGGGTCGGCAGTTCGATCTCGCCGGATTCAATCACCAGCACGTCGGGGCGCTTGGCGACCTCTTCGGGCGGCAAGTCCAGCGGGCGCGCTACATCGGTGATCACGCAGCCAGGTTTGACCTTGGTGATGTCGAGAATCTTTTTGCCGGCGCCGGACGTTGACGTGACGATCATGTCCATCTCGCCCAAGTGCGCCTCGTAGTCGGTCGTTGCCGTCACTTTGGCGTCGGGCGTTTCCTCAAGAATGGAATCCTTGAGCCAGTCCAGCTTCTTCTGCGTGCGACCGGCAAGCACGACCTCATCGAAGGCCATAGCCATGAGCCGCGCACTGACCGAGCCAATGGAGCCGGACGCACCGACGACCATGGTCTTTGCCATCACCTTGCCGTTTTTGCGTGCCTTGACCAAGCCCATGCGGCGCATGGCATCGGCCGCAGCCCAAAGCGCGCCAGAGGCTGAATAACTGTTGCCTGTGGTCACGGGTAGCGTCGCACGCCGCGCAACGGTCACTCCGGCGTCGCCCACCACTTTGGTGAACGCGCCCAGGCCGATGATTTGCGCGCCCATGTCTTGCGCCATCTTGCAGGCGGCCAACAGGCGACGGTAAGTGAACTCGGGGTTGCGCGACAGCATTTCCTTGGGCGTGCCGCCTACCGAGATCAGCCAGCCCTCGGCCTCCGCGCCCGTCGGCGAGATGATGTTCGACATCTTGCAATACACCATCGGCGGTGCATGGGCGGCGATCTGCTCGATCTTGTCCATCACCAGCTTGGGTGTCGCCTTGGGGATCGGAAAGCCCTTCTTGATGTATTCCTGGCTCAGCGGATGAACGACAAATGCAAAGCGGCGGATGTTGCGGAACTTGCCCGTGGGGTGCAGTAAGCGCGGGGTAATTTTCAGCTCGCGAACAACGTCTTCCAAGTCCTGCAGCGAGAACTCTTCATTGGTGGTTTCCAGCGCCGCGAGGATCATCGCCTCGATGGTGTTCACACCAACCACGTCGTCGAACAGCATCGGCGACACATCAACGACCAGATTGACTTCCTGCTCGGTAAACCACGCCAGCCGGTCATCGTCGATGGCCGAGCTGATGATGGTTTTACCTTCCAGGTTCTTCTTGCTACCGAAGGTTTTGATGTCTTCAAAAGTGCCGACGATTACGTGTGCCTTGGCAAACTCGCTGGCCACCAGCTTTTTCTTGACGCCAGTAAAACTGGGCAATACCGCACCCAAAGTGCTGGGCACTACGCTGCCAAGCAACTTGCTGCCACGGGCAAACAGCTCTAGCTGATCCAGCGAGGTCAGCATTTTTGGCGCGCCAGTCTGCAGCAACGCATCCGCAAACTTGAGGTTCGACGTGTAATCCGACATCGCCATCGCCATGTCGTAGTTCACCGCACCCGACAAAAACAGCACATGGTTGTTATTGAAATAGCTGCCAATGGTTTTCTGCGTGTAGCGGATCGCGCGCACTTGCAATAATCGGCGCAGCCGGGCGCCGGTCGTGGCCGGCACACGTGTGACGACGTCGAGCAGCTTGTCGGTGTCCTTGAACTCAATGCGGCGCTCGCCCACCTCCAAGTTGTCGCGGATCATGCCCAGGCCAATAGCGTCGGCTTCGGCCTGGTAGCGGCGCAGCAACTCCCAGGCTTTGCTTTCGTCGCCATCGGTGCCCACACGCTTGACCTTGAATTGCTGGCCGAGGAATTCGGTTTCAAAGGTCGAGTCCTGGCTGGATGAGCCGAGGCTGACGGTGATCACAGTCTTCATAGTTGGTCTCTCCAAGTATTCGCTTGAACGGCTTCTTGCTGGCCGCAGAAATTATCGATCATGGTGTCACGATGGCAAATCGCCCGTCAGGTTTGTCGAACAGCGAAAAGAAGCGCACCAAGTCGATGCGGCTGCCATCCACGTCCAACTCATCGGATAGCAGTGTGTCCTTGAGCCCGGCAGTGCCGGTGACAATTTTCAGAAACACGTCGTGTGTCAGCCGCAGCGTGGCGTCAGCCTGCTGACCATCGAGCGCCTCATGGTGCATTACCGCGTTCTCAAGCCACAGGTGGCGGGCCTGCCCCAAATCGGTGAATTCGAAATTGACCGACAACGTCGAGCCCTCGGCCTTTGGGCCATTGAGCCGCGCAGCCATCGAATCAAAGAATCGCGGCAAGGGGATGGCCGCAAGCAGGCCAATCGCGTCGGTCATGTTGACACCCTGCGCCGGCCCGCCGTGGCGCAGCTCGAACGCCGCGCTCAAATACTCGTCGCGCCACGGGCCGGACTCGGCCTGATAGGCCAGTTGATCATAAGCCTTGGCCAGGAGTTGCTTGGCGTCATCGTTATCCGGGTTGGCGAACACGGCGTGATTGAGTAGTTCGGCAGTCCAGCGGTACTCGCCGCCGTCAAACGCCTGCTGTGCAAGTGCCTGCACGGCGTCGGGCCCACCCATTGCAGCAAGGTACTTCTTGGCTGCGGGTTCGGGCGGCAGCGGGTCGAGATTGGCCGGGTTGCCATCAAACCAACCGAAATAGAACTGATAAACCGCTTTGGCATTGTGTTTGACCGTGCCGTAGTAGCCACGGTTGGCAAAGCTCTGATCCAGCGACGCCGGCATTTCGAGTTGCTCGGCGATCTCGCGCGGCGTGTAGCCCAGGTTGGCCATGCGCACGGTCTGGTCGTGAATGTATTTATAGGTGTCGCGCTGGCGCACCATGAAGCCCTGGATGTTTTCTTTGCCCCACAGTGGCCACTGGTGCGAGCCAAAATAGATTTCGGCGCGGTCGCCAAACAACTTGCGTGCTTCTTCGATATAACCCGCCCAACGCAGGGCGTCCCGTACCTTGGCACCGCGCAGGGTATAAATGTTGTGCAGGTTGCGCGACACCACCTCCGCGCCACAAAACGCCTTGAACTGCGGCAAATAGAATGCGAGTTCGGCCGGCGCCTCGCTGCCTGGTGCGTTCTGAAACTCGAACAGCACGCCATCCACGGTCAATTGCTGGCCAGTCTGTTCGATGATTTCGGTCGGCGACGCGAAGCCGATATCGCCACCGAACGGCACTTCTTTGCCCAAGCCCAAACCAATGTGACCGCGTGGGCCACGCGCCAGCCGGCGGCCGTATTGATAGGACGCACGCCGCTGCATGGCCACGCCGGCCATGACGTTCTCGCTGGTGGCCTCGTCGGTAAAGCCTTCGGGGGCGATGATGCGAATGCCTTGCTCGGCGATCTGCTGCCGCGAAACGATTCCGGTGACACCGCCAAAGTGATCGACATGGCTGTGGGTGTAAATAATTGCGCGGACCGGCGCAGCATCAAGATGCTGCATGGCAAATTCCCAAGCCGCTGCAGCGGTTTGCTCGACGGTCAGGGGGTCGATAATGATCCACCCGGAATCGCCGCGCACCAGCGTCATATTGGCTAGGTCGTAGCCACGTAGTTGGTAGATGCCCTCGGTGACTTCAAACAGGCCGTGGATTGCGTTGAGTTGCGCTTGCCGCCACAGGCTGGGGTTTGCCGTTGCCGGCGTCTCTGCGTCGAGGAACCGATACTGATCCTGATTCCACACCGTGCGCCCATCGTCGGCACGCTTAATGACCAAGGACTCGGCTTGCGCGATCAAGCCACGGCGGGCCAGCTCAAAATCACCCTGGTCAGCCAGCGGCAAACGTTGCGCCAAAGCAGCGTTCGCGGCCTGCGTGCTTGCAGACGCTGCGCTGTCGGTTTGTACAGCAACCGCGGGCTCGTCTTGCGTGCATGCGGCCAGCGCGCCAAGCAGCGCCAAACCCACAATTCTTATACCAATCGATGTCATGTCCCCTCCATGCGCGTCCGCGGAAAACGACTCGTGCGAACATCGCGCATCATAAGCCAATGAAAAACGCCCTGACATCAAGCCTATGGCACCCGCCCCTGCCGCCGACGCTCATGGCACAAACGGCGCTGGCACTGGATCTGAGTGCAGCAAACACCGCACTGCAATCTGTCGATGTTGGCAAGCCCGAACAGTTTGGCGCCTGGATTGATGACCAATGCCAGGCAAACCGCTGTCAATGGGCATTGGGCGGCTACAACGAGGACCGCGCCATCTATGCCATGAGCCCGCTGTTTTGTGATCCTGCCAATGCCCGCTCCGTGCACCTGTCTCTTATCCACCTCCTCCGAGCCCACCAGACGTCTAGAAACCTCGGATTCCGG
>JAAFAL010000159.1 GCA_018222345.1 bacterium | reverse complement strand
CTGCGGCATCGGGCGGATTGCCCAACACGGCGTTGGCCCACTGCATTGACCACATATCCAGCGGGCCACCACGCGTGACCCCCAAGTGCCGCAAGCCAATGCGGCCTCGGTCTTGTACCAACACCAGGCTGGCTGCCTGCTTGACCAGCAGGCCGTTCATCGTGCTTCGGCCAATGCGTCAAACTCGTCGCGCGCAATGGCGTGAAACTCGACGCAGTCGCCAGCTTGCAGGGTGCTGGGCGGGTCTCGCCGGGCGTCGAAAAGCAGCGCCGGGCAACGGCCAATGATGTTCCAGCCACCGGGTGAGGCAGCTGGATAAACCGCGGTGCGCTTGTCTGCGATGCCTACCGCGCCGGCTGGCACGCGTTGGCGCGGGGTTGTCAGGCGGGGTGCGGCAATGCGCGGATCAACCGAACCAAGATAGGCAAAACCCGGCGCGAAACCGACGGCCTGCACCGTGTAGGCCTGCCCCGTGTGCAGTTCAATCGCATCTTGTTTGCTGATACCTGCAGCCCGCGCAATGGCTGGCAAATCAGGCGCGAACTCGTCGTCATAACAAACCGGCAGGCGGTGCACGGTCGGCTGGCCATGCTCTACGGTGCTGAAACCCGCCAGCGCCTGGCGCAAGGCGCGGCGCTGGCGTGCCAAGGGCTGGTGTGCAGCGTCAAACACCAGCAGTAGGCTGCGCTCGGCCGGCACGACATCTTCCAGGCCCGCCAAGCCAAGCCCATCGCCCTGCTCACGCAGATGGCGGGCGAACTGCGCCAGCGCAGTTGCAGTCATTTCGCCGCCACATTGGAGGCGCATCGCGCGCTCGCCCAACCGGCTGATATCCACAGTCACGGCTTGGGCATGACGCGCCGCACAGCCTGTGCGACGGCCAAGGCTTGTGGATGGTCGCCGTGCAGGCACAGCGTGTCGGCCTCTAGGGGTCGGCGAGCACCATCTGCAGTGATGACTGCTCCGAATTTCAACAAATGCTCGACTTGCTTGGCAGCAGCGCGCGCGTCCAACACTGCGCCTGGCTGGCTGCGCGGCTGCAAGCTGCCATCCGCTGCATAGGCGCGGTCGGCAAAGGCTTCGCGCCACAACGGCACGCCGTTGCTTGTGGTGGGCAGGTCACCCCGGCCCGCCTGTACGACAACGGGCAACTCGATGTACGCAGCAAGCCGCATGACGACCTCGCACACAGCCGGCCGCGTCCACAAGTCGTGATACAGCGCGCCATGCGGTTTGATGTAGGTCAGTCTTATGCCTGCGGCGTTGGCAATGTCAGCCAAGCGCTGGACTTGCTCACGCAGGCTGGCGGCAAGCGCTTCCGGCGCAATGTCCAGGCTACGGCGACCGAATCCGTCGCGGTCTGGATATGCCGGGTGTGCGCCAAGTTGCACGCCTTGTTTTACCGCCAGCGCAGCACAGGCGCTCATGGACTGCGCATCGCCCGCATGGCCGCCACAGGCAATGCTGGCCTGATCAATCAGCGGCATCAGCGCGGCGTCGTTGCCGCAGCCTTCGCCCAAATCACAATTCAGCGGCAGGTGGTTCACAGCCCCAAGTATAGGACGGGCCGATGTGCAATCGGCTGCGCGAAATGCGACATTCCGAGCACAGATTCAATTGGAACTCCAGGAGATAACCATGAGCCCCATGACCGTTGTGTTGCTGTACGCAGGCTGGTGCCTGCTACTACCGCTGGTCTATGCCACTTATCGCGTGCCCAAAGTGCTAGGCGGCGGCAAACCTGCTGATCACTGGGAGCGCGGCAACGAGGTTGATGACCCGCCAGTGCTGGTGCGCATGAAAGCGGCGCACTTGAATTGCCTGGAAAACTTCCCGGTGTTCCTAGGCATCGTTGCCATGGCCGCTCTGGTGGACAACCTGGCCGCCATCGCCGCGCTGGCGCCATGGGTGTTGTACCTGCGGGTGGGCCAAAGCGTGGTGCACATTACTGGCACCAGTTTTGTGCAAATTCTTATCCGCGCAACACTGTTTATCGCGCAGCTTTTGATCATGCTGTACATGATTTATGCGGTGTTGAATTGATGCACACCGTGAGCCGCACACGCGCCGCGCTGTTGTGTTGCGCATTGGCCGTCACGCTGCCGGCTACGGCCAACCAAGGCTGGACGCCGCTTGGGTTTGCGCAGCTGACTGCGGAACATTTTGACGGTGCGGACGGCATCGACTTTTCCGCCGACCGCATCCGCGCCGGCGCGCGCTACAGCGGCGGGCCATTGTTCGGTGGGCTGGTGTTGGACTTCAACGTGCCCAACGGTGGCAATACCACGCCCGGCACACTGAACAACATCATCAAGGATGTGTGGGCCGGTTGGCGCTTTTCGCCACAGTGGTCGGCCAAAGCCGGGCAATTCAAAGCGCCGGTGGGCATGGACTTCAACGTGCCCGGCAACGCGCTGGACATCACCAAACGCGGCATGGAAAAACCGCTGGTGCTCGAGCGCGCCGTGGGCGCCATGCTCAGCGGCCGCAAATTGGGCGCCGGTTTTGGTGTCGATGTCGGGATTTTCAATCAGGCTGGGCGTTCCGGCGCCGTTAACACGCCGGCTGACGGCGAAGGTGAGCGCAATGCCTATGCCATCCGCGGCCTGTTCGACCGCGGCTCCTGGCATGCCGAACTCAGCGCCGGCCTGAGCGAGTCGGCTGGTGCTGCCGCGGTCAGCGATGACTACCTGGTGTTCGACGCCGGGCTGCGCTATCGACACGCCGGTTGGACCGGGAAATTGGAATGGATCAGTGGCGACGCGGTGCTGGGCATGGACCGACGCGAACAAACAGTCGCCTACGCCCACGTGGGCAAGTACATCGCGCCCACCGTCGAACTCGTCGCACGCCATTACGCCGGCACCAGCGAGCTGCCGAATGGCAACGAATTTGACTTGGGCAATACCTACCTCGGTGTGAACTGGTGGGTGGCAGATTTATCCCAGGCGAGCCTGCGTTTTCAGGCAAATGTGGTGCTTGCAAGCCAAGACAAGGGCGCTGGGACCGCATTCATCGGTGGTTTTAGGCAAGACGCGCTGTTATTTCAGCTTCAACTCGCCTACAAAGCGCAAAAACCTTAATATTTCGTTACTAACAAGCGCTTCGCTGGTTAAATCGTAGCCAATTAGCGTAAACTGCTGGCATAACATTACAAATGCGCGGCGCCCTGCCCGCGCATCATAAAAAGGCCAATTGGCCGGAGACATACATGCGCTTGATTACTCACCTCACATTGCTGCTGGCCAGTACTGCCATGCTGCATGCCTGTGGTAACTCCGATGGCCCCAGCCCAGCGGCGCCGACTACACCACCAGTGACCGGCGTGCCCGATAGCAACCCACTGGCGCCGCGTAGCCGTTATTCGCTCAACAATCAGTGCTTTGTACTGTTCTCGAATGCCGCCAGCGGCTACGTGACCGCCGCCGGTGACGGCTACGAGGCCACAGCGGCCAGTGTCGCTGATGCTGAGCCATTTTTCCTCAAGCCCACCGCGCTGGGCAACTACCTGCTTTACAACAGCAACCGCCAACTGCTCACGGCGGGCAGCCCTGCCAGCAACTCGGCGCTGGACGCTGCAAGCGACGCCGCGGTGTTCGTGGTGACGGGTGTTGGCGATGACACCAACTATCCAGCCATGCCAGCCTTCGACGTCGAACCCACGCCGCAACTGGTGGCCGACTACCGCGGCTTCACCGACCCCAACGTGCAGACGGTATTCTTCAACCTGGCTGCTGCGGATACGGGCAACATCCTCGCCACCGATGAAAACTCAGCGCTAATCACCCGCGCTGCCAGCGGCACACCCGCCGAGCAATTCCGCTTTGAAGCCGTCACCGGCTGTGAAGATTTCCCCGAGGCGAGCGACAACACCGTCGGCGAAACCTTCGCCGGCACCACCGACGATGGCCGCGTGCTCGGCATGGCCGACGCCCACGTGCACATTAGCGCCACGACGTTCCTGGGCAAAACCCAATGGGGCTCGCCGTTTCACAAGTTCGGCGTGACGCACGCACTGGACGACTGTGTGGAATACCACGGTGAACAAGGCGAGCAAGACACCGTCGGCGCCTTGTTTTCGAACGACATGGATGGCCATGACGTCACTGGCTGGCCCACGTTCCCGGAGTGGCCGGGGCGCGACATGCTCACCCACGAAGCCATCTACTGGAAATGGCTGGAACGTAGCTGGAAAGCCGGCTTGCGCGTTGTCGTTAATGACCTGGTTGACAACGAAACTCTGTGCGAACTGCAGCGCAACGTGCGCAGCGATCCCACGCTGGATTGCGATCCGATGAACAATGCCGGCAATCAGGCCGGCAGCATGTATGCAATGCAGGACTACATTGACGCCCAATACGGTGGGCGCGGTGAGGGCTGGTTCCAGATCGTCCACGACGCCGCCGAGGCGCGCAGCGTGGTCGAAACCGGCAAGATGGCGGTGATCCTCGGCATCGAGATCTCCAACCTGCTGAACTGCCAGCTCAACTACAACCCGCTGCGCCAGCAAGAGCCGTTTGAAGAAACCGGCACCGGCGCCAACGAGAATAGCTACACCTGCACCATGGCAGAAGATGGATCGGAGAACTCCATCCTGTTCCAGCTTGAGCGCCTTTGGGGCTTGGGTGTGCGGCAAATCATCTCCATCCACGAGTTCGACAACGCCTTTGGCGGCAACGGTATTTTTGATGGCACCGTGCTCAACTTGGGGAACCGCGAGAACAGCGGGGGCATTCCATCCGGCACCCTCGACAACCCATTTGGCGGTAGCGCTGAGACCCCCACAGGCGAATTCTGGACCACCTACACCTGCCCCGAGGAAGGCGGCATGGGCACCGACGGTGAGCCGTTCTCCGGCTATCTGTGGGGCGACTCGGGCGGTGCAGTCATGACTAACGTCGGCCCACCACCACCCGCATGCCAATTTCTTGGCCAAGGTGGCCGCCCCGGTGGCAGCACCGCCTGCTACCCCGAGCAGCCGCAGTGCAATGCCCGCTGGATGACGCCAATCGGCGAGTATTTCTACGAGAAAATCATGGAGATGGGCTTTATCTTCGACTTCGACCACATGGAAATGGAGATGAAAACCCAAGCCTTGGAAATGGCCGAGGCGCAAACCATCCCCTACCCCTTTGTGAGTACCCACGGCACCTTTGGTGGCACCAGCAACGACCAGGCCATGCGCACACTGCGCAATGGCGGCGCGCTGTACCCCAGCTTGGGCAATGGGCCGGATCACATCCGCCTGATGGACGAAACGCTGGGCATTTACAACATGGCCATGGCCGACGTGCCCGAAGAACAGCGACCACTGTTCGGCTTCGGCTTTGGCACTGATACCAATGGTCTGTCGGCGCAGAGCCCCGCACGCAATGCCGACGAAATTGCCGAGGCCGGCCCGATCGTCTATCCCTACACCTTGTTTGAGGGTGCGGTCTTCGACGAGCTGGACGATTTCGACAACATCAGCGGCGTGACCTTTAACCAACCCGCCACGCAAGACCCGGACGGCAATGGCCGCACCTGGCACCTGGACATGGACGGCAGCGCCCACCACGGCATGCTCAGCGGCATGGTGCAAGAGATGCGCCTGCACGGAGACGCAGAGCACATGCGCCACCTGTTCAACGCCGCCGAGGCCTATTTGCAAACCTGGGAACGTACGGAGAATTCGGCCGCAGAGATTCAGGCCAATGGGTTTATCCAGCCGGCGGAAAGTCCATTACGGGCAGCGCCAACGCCTTGATATACCTGTCATTGCGAGGCGCAACGCGCCGCGGCAATCTCGTCACGGTCCGCCAGCATGACGAGATTGCTTCGCTTTGCTCGCAATGACAGCAAACCGGGGAATCAAATTAGCTTGAAAGCGGTCAAACAAACCGCAATGATTCATTCAGTCCTCCAACCTTCGGAACACCGATGAACGACATTTATCAGTCCAGCCACAATCCCGCAGCCGCCCAGCAGTCGGCGCTTGCCACCAACAAGGTGCTGCGCAACACCTACATGCTGAGGTACAGGACGCTGCTGTTTTCAGCCACCCTGGCCGACGTTTCGATGGTCGTCGGC
>JAAFAL010000158.1 GCA_018222345.1 bacterium | reverse complement strand
CTGCGGACGCGCGATTCTCCGCAGCGCAGGCCCAAAACGCAATCAATTCCGGCCGCTGCCGCAGGCTCGCGGGGCCTTGCTACATCAGGGTTTGCCGATGGTCAGCAATTGCACCTTGCTCACCCCTGCCCCGCGCAGCACGTCGAGCACATCGACAACGTCGGTGGCCTGAATGCTGGCATCGGCGCGTACCGCCACCACGCCGCCCGGTGGGCGCTCGATGGCGGCTACTGCCAAGTCGGTCAGGCTGACCGGTTGATCGTCCAGCAACAACTGCCCGCGGGCGTCCAGCACAACCGTCCATGCACTATCGTCAGGCACCGTGCTGGCCAGCGATTCAGGCGGGCTCAGGTCGGCCGTATCGGGGGCGTCCAGTGCGCCGACCAACATAAAAAAGATCAACAGCAGAAACACGACGTTGATCAGCGGCAACAAGTGGTCGTCGTTGAGTGGCCGCCGCTGAGGCAGCGGTATTTCTAGATTTTCGGCCGGCATCATGGCCCTGCTCCTCGGCTGAGCGACAATTGCGTCACGCCGTCGGAGGCCAGGCGGTCAAGCACTGCCACGGCCGACTGCAGGTCAACGCCCGGCGCCGGTTGCAAAACCACAGGCGGCAGCTCGTCGGCGTGTTCGCTGCGCAGGCGCGCTGCCACATCCGCTGTGTCCAACACGCTATCGCCATAGCGCAACCGCCCATCGCCCTGCAATACAAGCTGCACTGCGCTGAGTGTGTTGTTGCTGGTGCCACTGCCGCCGGTGCCCAAGCTGATCACGCGCCAGTCGATGTAGCTCGATGCCAGCATGAAAAACACCAGCAAGATGAACACCACGTCTATCAACGGCGTCAGGCTGATGCGCACGCCGCGGCGCGGCGCATCAGGCAATTGCAGCGTAAAGGACTCCCCAGCCAAGGATGCGCTCGCTTAGTTACCGAAGCGGGTAATAAAGTTGACGCTGAGGGCGTCCAGGTCACCAGCTAGTTGGCTGTAATCCAACTCGACGCTGGAACTATCGACGCTGTTGCCGAAGCGCAGCCCGGCGAGCACGCCAAATCCGAAGTCGGACTCGCCGTCGATTTCGTCAATGGACGACTGAAATAGCTGGGAGTAGCCGACTTTCGCACCGACGTAATACTGGCCAGTCGAGCGTGCCACCAGATTGATACCGCCTGCGAGGATTCTCAGGTCGTCGTTGTCGTTGGTAAAGTTGCCGCTTGCTTGCGAACTGCTGCCGCCACCGCCGCCACCCGTACCGGGGATCAAACCGCCACCGCCCCCGCCGCCAGTCGTTGTGGTGGGCGGCGGGCCTTGGTTTTCACCAGGAATGACGGTCTGCGACAGCTCAATTTCGACACCCAGCCACTTCAAGTCGCCCGGCAGCCGAAACCCAGCCACCACAGTGCCAAAGTTAAAGGCCTCGTCGAGGTTGTCGAAGTCCGATTCGATCTGTTGAATCTTGAACGAGTTATAGAACGGATTCGGCTCGGCGCCGCTGTCGCTGCCGGTCGCCGTGCGCTCGTCGCTGTCTTGGGCGGTGGCTGGGCCAACCGCGGACGCACCGAGTAGTGCTGCGGCCAGTGCCGCAGAAGAGAGTTGGGGAAACTTCATGTGAACTCCAATTTTTGTGCAGGTGAGATTTAATCACAGATCGTGTTGCTAGCCATTCCGGCTAGACTCAATGCCGACCTCGCATGGGCCGAACTCGCATGGCCTGATCATTGTCTGAATCAGCGAGTATCACTCCGTACGCCCCGCCGCGCGCAGGATCAACCATGAAACAACGCCATCGCATTGCCGCACTGCCCACGCTACTAATCATCGCTAGCCTGGGCGCCTGTGCCATGCAGCCCACGCCCTATCAGCCGGCTGTGGACACGCGCTACGGCTATTCCGAGCAACGTCTGCAGGATGACCGCTACCGCGTGCAATTCGCCGGCAACGAGGCCACACCCCGTGCGACCGTGCAGGACTACCTGTTGTTCCGCGCCGCCGAACTGACCCTGGCCGACGGTCGCTCGCATTTTCGCTTCCTCGAACAATCTGTCGAGGAACACCGCCGCGAAGAATCCGTGGTGGTGTCGGCCGGCAATGGCTTGTACCGCTACCCGCTGTTCTTGGGCACCAGCGTGATTCAGGGCTTTGTCAACAAACGCTTTGATGCAATCGGGCAGTTTGTCACCTTGCCGGGCGACCCACTGGACGGCGACCCCAATGTGTTCAATGCCGCCGAGGTCAAGCGCAACCTCGGCCCTGCAGTGCGCTTGCCCGAGCATCCCCAGCGGGGCGACGCACAGGCTTTGGGCGCTAGCGAACAGCCAAGTCCGCAAACCGACAGCTACTGATCCAGCGCCGCCACAATCGCGCCCAACGCCGCGCCGGCACCAGCCTGCAGCCGCACATCGACGACATCTGACACTTCGGATTGCCCGGGGTTGATTTCCACCGTCAGTGCGCCGCGACGGCGCGCGGCAATCACCGGCGCCGCAATGTAAGGGAACACACTAGTCGTGCCGACACTCAGCACGACATCAGGCTGGGCGGCGGCCATTTCGTCGTAGGCCCGGATCGCCGCATCGGGCAACATTTCGCCAAACAACACCACCCGCGGGCGGACCACGCCACCGCAATCTGGGCAGTGCGGCAATGGTGGCAGGTTCGCGTAGTCCGTGAGCGTCTGTGTCCAGTCGCAGGCCATGCAGTCCAGGTGGTGGATATCGCCATGCATGGCAATCACGTTGGCGTTGCCAGCCGCCTGATGAAAGCCGTCGATATTTTGCGTTAGCACCCAACTGCTGCGCACATGCGCCTGCAAGGCACACACATGCTCATGCGCCGCGTTGTGGCGCGCGCCGCGGCAGGCCGCCTCGATTTGCTGGATGTATTTCCAGGTCAATTCTGGCTGGCTACGCAGCACACTGCCCGACAAGGCCACTTCGATCGGCACCTGGTCGTCGGTCAGCGTGCCCTCGTACAGGCCGCCAATGCCGCGATACGTCGGCAAACCGGATTCGGCCGACATGCCCGCACCGGTAATCACCAGCAAGGAGTCGGCACGGCGGACAGCGGCCGCAACGGTTTCAATGTGCGCGTCAGGCAGTGTCGGTAAACTAGTGTTCATGCCAACAGCAACTTACAACAGCCAAACCATCGCCGACAGTGCAGACACGACACTGGTCGAGGGCAATGTCTATTTCGCGCCCGGCGATGTGGACGCCAGCGCCTTGATTGCCAGCACGCACACCAGTGTTTGCCACTGGAAAGGCACGGCGCAATATTTCCACGTGCGCGCCGGCGGCCAGCAATGTGACAACGCCGCCTGGACCTACACCCAGCCCAAACCCGAAGCCGCACAGCTAGCGGGCCGCATCGCGTTTTGGAAAGACGTGTCGGTGCAGCGCTAGTGCCCGCCAAGCGCCCCGACCCAGTTGGCGACCGCGCCGATACGCTGGCCGTTATCCGCCAACATGCGTTCTCGCTGTTCGGCACCTACGGCTACGACGGTGTCTCGGTGGGCCAATTGGCAACCGCCACGCAATTGTCGAAGGGCGCGCTGTACTGGCACTTCAAGGGCAAGGAAGCGCTATATATCGATTGCCTGCAGGCCCTGCACGGCATTTTCGACGAACACGTGTTCACCCCAGTTGCCAAGCAAACTGAACCCTTGCAGCGCTTGCTGACCTTCTTTCACGGCATTGGCGAAATGGTGGCCGACGCGCGCATCGCCGGTGGCGTCGCCGGCTATTGGCTGTATTCCAGCCGCGCGGTTGATGACCAAATCCAAACCGTGCAGGCCGAGTTCGAACTACGCAATGCCGCGCTGATGCGCGAGACATTGCAACAGGCGGCGAACCAAGGCTTGCTGGACCTGCACGACGACCTCGACGACATGGCCCGCGCCATGATCAGCGTGATGGAGGCCATCGTGCTGCCGCTGCGCACACAAAGCGCCGAGGAAGTGCATCGCACCCTGGGTGTGCTGGCACGCACATTGATGCGCGCTTATACCCAGCAGCCGGAACTGGTGGAACTGTTCCGCGAGGTCTGAGCTAACCTCGCTTGTCCTTGCCCAGCAGGGCCGACAAGCCACTGTTGACGAGGTCCATGCTGCTCTTGGCCATGGCCTTGACCGAATCATCGATGTCGGCGCCGCTGGCCACAGCGATCAGCGCTTTGCGAAAGCCTTGCTCGACCTCGCCGCGAAACTGCGGCGCCAGTTCTTCACCGGCCGACAGCACGCCGCTGCGCACGCGCTGCTCCAGCGTATCGCCCAATTTTTCCAACCGGGCTTCCAACTGCTGTTGCAGCCGCAGTTTCCACCACAAGCCCGCCACGGCCCAGGTCAGCAAACTGCTACACAGCGCCGTCAGCGCAATTGGCACCCAATGCACGTCGCCCATTGTTCGGAATCCTCTTGCCGCCGTTGTTGTCCAAGCCACACTAGCATGCGCGCTCTGGCACACTGAGCCGTGTGACAACAACGATTAAACCGAGGCAGACACCCAACATGCAGCAGTTGCGCAACGCGCTCAGCGCCCCCCACACCATCCTGTTTTTGGCACTCGCTGGCAGCCTGCTACTTGGCGGACCAGCGCAGGCCAAAGTTGATGCCGAGCAAGCCGACAAACTGGGCAAAACGCTGACGCCAGTCGGCGCCGAAAAAGCCGGCGATGGCGACCGCATCCCCGCCTGGGATGGCGGTTTGCCGCAAAAGGACGTGGGCCGCGGTTACCAGCCGTTCGAAGATGACGAGCCGCTGTTCACCATTACCGCCAAAAATGCCAGTGAATACGCCGATGTGCTGACGCCGACGCACAAGGCCTTGTTCAAGCAATACCCCGACACCTACAGCATGCCGGTGTACGCCACACGCCGCTCGGCCAGCCTGCCGCAGCGCATTTATGACCAAACCAAGGCCAATGCCACCAGCGTCGAGCTGACCAATGAGGGCAACGGATTTTGCTGCACCGCCGGCGGCTTCCCGTTCCCGATCCCCGGCAACGGCCAAGAGGTGCTGTGGAACCACATCATGCGCTTTCGCACCTCGGGTGTGCGTGGCCACTTCAACCACGCCCGCACCGCCAAGGGCGGCGATTATGTCGTCCAACGCAACTACTTCGAGGCAGTCAACCTGTATGGCCGCGAAGGCATGACCGTGGAGGAACTGGACAACCAATTTCTTTATGTGATGACCAAAATCACCGCACCGCCCAGCTTGGCTGGCGATGCATATTTGCTGCATGTGCCCATCGACCGGGTGAAGGAAACCACCGGCGTGTGGCTGTTCAACCTCGGCCAGGGCCGGGTCCGGCGCGTCAGCGACATCGGCTACGACAACCCTGCCTTCGACGGCCTGATGACCCACGACCAGTTCGACATGTTCAACGGCCCCAGCGACCGCTACAACCTCAAACTGATTGGCAAAAAGCCGATGCTGGTGCCGTACAACAGTTACGCCCTGTACGACGACGACCTGGAATACGACGACATCATCCAAGAAGGCCACATCAACCAGGAACTCACGCGTTATGAGCTGCACCGGGTATGGATTGTCGAGGCCACCGTGCGCGAGGGCATGGCGCACATCTACCACAAGCGCGTGTTCTACATCGACGAGGACAGTTGGATCATCCTGGTGCAGGACATCTACGACGAGCGCGGCGACTTCTGGCGCGGCGCCGAGGCGCACATGACGACCTTCGCCACCGTGCCCATCCCGCAGGCCGGCGTGCAAACGCATTACGACCTGCAAGGCCGGCGCTACGTGGCGCTGAACCTCACCAACGAAGAAGACGACTTCTTCGACTATGAGTGGGATCAGCCAGTGAAGAAATTCAACCCGTCAGGGCTCAAGCGTTTTGCGTCGAAGCGGCAGTAACAGGCGCGAGACAGACTGCGCCACACCAACTGTCATTGCGAGCGGCGCAGCCGCGCGGCAATCCTCGCGGGCAAGCCGCTCGGCGGTCTGCTGCGCAGACCGTTACTGGTCTTGCTCCCACACCCCTACTCGCTGCGCTCGCAGTCCCCTAACTTAGGGGACTGTCATTGCGAGGCCCGAAGGGCCGCGGCAATCTCA
>JAAFAL010000157.1 GCA_018222345.1 bacterium | reverse complement strand
GATTCCGGGCGTAGCCGCTTGGACCGTTTCACACCACTGATTATGCAGGCAGCCTGACGCGATCGGCATAGCGGCGGTACACCACGTCCCCGTTATGGGTATGCAGCGTCGCGGTCCCGCGGGAGTGTTGATCTCCAAACGCTAGGGCTTCAGCTTGTAGGCCTGCACTTGCCTGGTCGGCGTGCCTGATGGCGCGGCGCACAGCGCTTTCCGCCGCTGCGGTGTTTTTGCGGGGCTCCAAGACTTCGAGCAGATCGGAGTGCTGCGTGCAGCCCTGGTCTGGCAGTAATCGCGCGACACTGTGGATCAGGGCGAGTCCTCGGCGCTCGTGCGCTTCGTACCCTGTCCCGGGCAGGCACTTGCCGACATCGTGCAACAGCGCGCCTGCGATGGTGAGGTCGCGTTCGTAGAGGGCATCAGCGCTGCCGCTGATCAGGAATCTGTCTGCCAGAGTGGCCGTCTCGGCACAGTGGTCCGCCAAGCCTCCGGGATAAGCATGATGGTGGGCTCGAGAGGCGGGTGCCCGGAAGAAGCGCATTGCCACGGTGGGGCAGGTGAGGACCGCCCGCGCAAGGTCGGCAATCGCCAGGTCTTCGATGCCCGCAACCAATCGCTCAATTTGAAGTGCGGCCGACCTGCCCTGTCTGCTAACCCAGTGCGCTGGGATGTCACCAAGGCCGATGTCGTGGTGGTGTACCTCCTGCCAATCCAGAACGGTCGCGTTGGCCGGCCCCGATCGATCAAGCGTGGCATGCATGGGAGTGCCCCGGCGGAATGGTGGCGGCTTGAGAAATTCAACGACCTCGCGTTGGCCGCCAATCACGACCGTTCTGTAGCTGTCGGAACCCGCTCGCGGGTGGCCGTCGTCCAGCCACGCCATGACGGTTTCTGGGATGGGGTTTCCCGGGTCAAAGCCGTAGGGCACGGGGTCGCTCATGCCGCACGTTCCCACACGGAATTTGCTTTCTGACCTTGTTGAGAAAGCATCCCGGGGATGTGACGCGCATAGCGCCGATACAGTGTCTCGGGATCAGAATGACCGAGCTGGCGCGCCACCCACAGCGGCGACTCTCCGGCGGCCAACCACAAGCTGGCAGCGGTATGGCGGGTGCTGTACGCGGTAACGATAGGGAGGCCGGCTCGTTCCAAAGTCGGCTTCCACACGCGCTTGCTTACGGTACGCGCATCTCGAGGGCGACCGGTTCGGGTGGCAAATAACAGGTCATCGGGTTGCTTGCCTGCGATCAATCGCCCGAGTTCGACTGCCGTCCTGCGTGGGATCTGCACTTCGCGCTCGGCGTACTCATTCTTGAGCGGCCCTAAAGCGCCATCAACCACGGCCTGCTCTACGCTCACTGCTCCCTTTGACATGTTGATGTGCCGAGCGGCGAGTGCGTCAACCTCGGCGGTGCGCATGCCGGACGAGAAGCGCAGCAGGTAATACGCCTGGTAGTCGGGTCGTACTGCTAGCAAGAACTGGTCGACCTCAGCCTTCGTCAGCGCCTCAATTCTGGGGCGTTGCTCGGGCAGCGCGCGAACGTGTTCAAACGGACGATGCAATTGGTACCGCTCTGCCGCCTCATGCGTGATGGTGCGCAACAGGCCAAAGATGCGATTGACCCGAGCTGCGCTGAGGTCGTCTCTTTTGGAGAGCCCCGCCCTGAATTGCATCCCGGCTCGGCGATCGACCTCAGCCAGATGGCAGCTACCGAATGCAGGCATCAAATGTTGCCCAACCGTCAGTCGAACGCTGCGCTCGTAGCTCGGGCGCCACGTCACGCTTAGCTCGTCCATCCACTCCTTGGCGTGCTCACCCCACTTGGGGAGATTCGTTTGTGATCCCGGATTGATCATTCCTTTGCCGCCCTGCTCGCAGTAAACATGTATACATTATACAACTGTATGCAGTTTTATTGTGTAGACAAAGACACGCGGCAAAAGCTAGGCTTGCGCTTATGCCAGGTGACAAGCGCCAACAGATCAATGTCCGGGTCGTACCCGAGCTCGCCGACGCGATTGACGAGCTGCGGATGAAGATGAAAGAGCCTGGCCACTCGATGCCCAGCCGATCTGAGGTGATTCGGATCGCCCTAGAAGACTTCGTGAAGACGAAGCTGGGGCGAGAATTTTCGGGGGAGTAAAGACCCTCAGGAGCGTTTGTCCGGTCGCGTGCCTTTGATGAGGTAGGCAGCGGAATTCCCCGCTGTCACCACTCGGAGGAACCGACATGCCTAGAAAGGCGAGCATCACTCAAGACGACGTCAGCGCTGCCTGCGATGCGCTGGAAGTGGCCGAGGTCAATGTGACCCGGCGCGCGGTGCGCGAGCACCTACAAACCACTGCATCAGAAACCACCCTCGGGCCGCTAGTGGATGCCTGGCGGCGAAGTTCAGAAGTTGCATCAAAAGACTTCGACGCGCTGCCCGAAGCTCAGCAAGTATCGATCAAGCGGATGATCGGCCGGATGGCAGGAACCATGCGCGATCACTACGAGAGCAGCTCGAGCAAGAGAGTCGATGAGCTGCGCATTGTGACCCAAAAGATGGAGGCCGATGCTGAGGAGGACCGGCTAGTCATCGCCGAGAAGGTGGACGCCCTGGCGAAATCCGCGGCAACTGCTGAACAGCTCCTGGCTGACCTGCGGCAGGCTGAAAGCCAGGTCGCGGCCGCGGACGCTCGTATCGCCATTTTGGAGCAGTCGGTCACCAAACAGACTGAGCGTGCTGATTTGGCGCACCAGCAGGTTGTCGAACTGGTGGGCCGGCTCGGTAGGCGCGTTCAGGAGCAGCTCGAATTGACAATGGACGACTAGGACACAGTTATATTTACAAGGGCACCGTATTGACTAGGGCATACAAGGCTTAGGGTCGGCTTCCGGCCAAAGGAATGGGAAAGCCCGCAGGCGACTATTTTCTGCGGGCTTTTTCTATTGTCGGCAAGCCCGATGGAGGCTGCGGGTTCGCCGGAAACAACCGCACCCTGCGATCGTTTTGTTGCAATCTTGCGGTGTGAAAACTGCTGCTGACGAAGTAGAAATGCTGCTCTTTAGCGAGTCAATACTTGACTAATGCACCCTTATAACGAATTATTTGCTTATATTTGCTGTGGTATATCAACGCAAATGAGCAGCTCTCTGAAAACTGTAGAACGCGACGAAGCAAGGGCCCGTGTGCTCCGCGCTCAGCAATCTACGGGTGCCCAAATCCGCGTGCCCAAAATCGGCTGGATCCGAACCCTCCGGACCGCATTAGGGATGAGCGGCGATGCGCTGGCGCGGCGCATGAGTTTGTCCCGGGCGGCGAGCGTTCGTCTCGAGGCATCTGAAATCAGCAACAGCATCACGTTGAAGTCACTGCAGGCGGCCGCTGACGCGATGAATTGCCGCCTTGTCTACGCACTGGTTCCGAAGACTGCCGAATCTGTTGATGACTTGATCGACCAGCAGGCGGAGCGCAAAGCCCGCAGCGCCCTTGCCGAAGTTGCACCTCACATGGCGCTTGAAGCGCAATCTTTGACCAGATCGGCTGAGGCGGCCGAGCTGAAGCGCCTCAAAGATGATTTGGTGCACCGTATCCCGAGGGATTTTTGGGATGACTGATCCTGTCGGCGCGACACCACTGGATCCCGATGAGCAAGACGGGCTCAAGATCAAATCGATAGAAACGCGCGCTGAATTGGATCGCTATGAGCAGGCGAACATCCAGGACGGGCTTCGATGGCTCAAGCGACAGAAAACGCCCGAAGTTCTAAGTGAAGCGTTCATGCGTCGATTTCACCAGCAACTTTTCGGACAGGTCTGGGCGTGGGCGGGCACATTCCGGCAGACGGAAAAGAACATCGGTATCGACCCGCTCGGCATCTCAGTAGAACTGCGCAATCTGATTGATGACACGCGTTACTGGGTCGAACACGCCACGTACCCGCCCACGGAGATCGCCCTGCGTTTTCATCACCGCCTGGTGGAGATCCACCTCTTTCCAAACGGCAACGGCCGCCACGCTCGGTTGATGACCGACGCACTGTGCCGCGTCTGCCTCGGTGCCGCCCCCATCGATTGGCTGCAGGGTGCAGATAACCTGGAATCTCAGTCCGAGCACCGTAGCGCTTACATTGCAGCGCTGCGCGCTGCGGACAGGGGCGACTACCGAGACCTGCTGGCGTTATTCGATTAACGCCTTGCAGTCGGCAGCCTGAAATCCGCGCCATAAACGTTGTGCCATAACTTGTGGCACAACATTTATGGCACACCTTCACGCTTTCAAAAACAATGAGTTGGGCCCTATCCATTTGCACTTTAACCCGATAGAAACTGCCGTTTCGTAGCATTACGTATCGTCCGCAGTGTTGCTACGAATCAGCGTTGATCCTGGCACCTCCCCGACCGTCCGAGTGACGCGGCATATACGGAAACAACGCATACTCCCCGGATGGCGGGCCCAGATCGTTTTCAGACCGGAATCGGCGTCGATGGCTGCCGAGCTGGTTGGTTCTGGGTTCGAGTGGACGCAGAAGACTACGAGTTCGGGGTCGCACCGAACTTCCTGGAACTGTGCAACTTGGTGCCCGCTGAAGCACCTATCTTTGTCGACATCCCGATCGGCCTGACGGATAGCCCGGATGGCAGGGGGTGCGATACTGCGGCGCGCAAGCTGCTCAAATCTCGCGCCTCAACCGTTTTCTCAGCGCCCGCGCGCTCGGTGCTCGACTGTGTCGATTACCAGGGCGCCAAGCGGGTGAGTCGATCTGTGAAAGGCAAAGCCCTCTCCAGGCAAGCGTTCGGCATCTTGCCCAAAATTCGAGAGGTGGATCACTGCTTGCAGAAGCATCCAGCACTCCGCACGCACGTAACAGAGGGCCACCCGGAAGTGTCGTTCTACAGCTTGACCGGCGAGCCGATGCAGGCCCGCAAGAAGTCCAAGCAAGGGTTCGCGGACCGAAGGCGAGTGTTGATGGAGGTGTGGCCGCCAGCCGAGCAGTGCATCGACGAGGCGCTAGCTCGCTACTTGCGAAAGGACGTGGCCCGCGACGACATCCTGGACGCAATCGTCATGGCCATCACGGCTGCCAGCCGCACGCCTTTGACAACCCTTCCTGAGCGCCCGGCAGTAGACCCGACCGGTTTACCCATGCAGATCTGCTATTTGAGTCGCTCGCACCCCAATGCCCCGGGTCGACGGTAGATCGGGGGCATCCTCGCATTCCAGGCGAAGGGCGGCCTAGTGCCATTTTCGGCCAGTCTGACGATTTGTTTCACCTGCCGTTCGAAAAGCTCGTTGCGTCACCCAGGAACCCAACAGTGGTCAGAGGTACTGCAGCTTCAACCGCCATGAAACCAATGTATCGCGCCTGCCAAAATTCACAGTCTGAGGAGAAGTACGCACTACTCTCGTCATACCGACGGCAGTGGCGATTCAATCCTCCAATAGCCAAGGCTTGGTGATCGAGACGAGCTCCGCTGTGTCAAAGTAGTCGAATACGGATGCTGCCCATAGCAATGATTGCATCGGGGATTACATACGATGGGATTTGGGTGAGGTCGCATGCCTTGCTGCGTTGCTGACCGCGTTCGGTTGCTCCATGGGCAGGAAATGGGTCGTTCCGGAGAGGGCACTCACCTCAGCCATCGGTAGCACGGTGCGCAGGCGTTGCCGCGCCCGGTGCGAGAAGGTTGATGCGCGATCAGCAGCCAACACGATCACCGGGCACTGCAGCCGACGGATGCCGGGCCAGGGATTATGTTCGGTATGGGCAAAGGTGGCGCTCTCCCATTCGGGCGGGCAGGCCAGGCGAACACGGTTTCCACTCTGCACGAGGCCATGCTGGACATAGGCTGCAAGCCAGGCCTCGGGCCAGGTTTTGAAGCCACCGCGGCCACGGAAGTTGTCAAGGGCTGCGGCATGCGAGTCGAACTCCCGGCGCCGGCGTGCCGCGCCGGCGGCGAGTGAGAAGCGGTACGACTGGCGAAGCAACTTCGCCAACCATAACTGCCAGCCCTGCCAGCGATCCATGATCACGGGTTCCGCCAGAATCAGGCCCCGCACCATCTCTGGCCGCCGGGCCGCGGCCATGATGCTGGTGGTGGCGCCGATGGAATGGCCGGCCA
>JAAFAL010000156.1 GCA_018222345.1 bacterium | reverse complement strand
AGATGTGTATAAGAGCAAGCCCATCAAGCTAAGCGGGCCGATCACATCGCCAAAAATCGGGCTGGCTGCGCGACAAGGCGGGCGAGGCATTGCGCGGCCTGTTTGGTGGTGGCAAGGCCAGCGAACAGCCCGCCGACAACGGCGACCAACAAGCCGACGACGGCACGGATGGCGGCTAGCGCGCAGGCGCTGGCTGCCGTGTTTGGTGGCTTGGGCCTCCTCGCCGCTGCGGCCTGCCCAGCCGCCGAGATCAGCACACTCACCGTCGAGCGCGCCGCTGGCCGCTACAGCGTGCACCTTGCGGTTGCGCTAGACACCACGCCGCAGCGCGCTTTTAACGTCATGCACGACTACGCGCGCCTGGGCGATATCAACCCGGCCATCGAATCGGTGACCCTGCTGGACGGCGCAACGGGCGGCGGCCAGCGCGTTGAAACAGCCGTCAAAGTTTGCGTGCTGTTTTTCTGCCGCGTGCTCGAGCAGGTGCAAGACATGCATGCCACGCCGAACAAGGCCGCCGGCGGTCAGCTCGTCGCAGTTGTGTTGCCGGAACTCAGCAACCTGCGTTTCGGCACGGCGCAATGGTTGATCACCCCGTGCGCCGACGACGCCAGCGCCTGCCTGGACTTTAGCGCCACCATCGAACCCGACTTTTGGGTGCCGCCACTCATTGGCCCGTGGGCGATCAAAAAAAAGCTACGCGAAGAGGCCGTGCAAACCTCGCTAGGCATTGAATCGGTAGCCCGCGACCGGCCATGAGCCAGCCAAGCTTCGCCCAACGCATTGTTGACTGGCAGCGCGTCCACGGCCGCCACAGCCTGCCGTGGCAGCTAGCGCCGAGCCCCTACCGCACGTGGGTCTCCGAGATCATGCTGCAGCAAACGCAGGTCAGCGTCGTCATCGATTATTTCAACCGCTGGATGGCACGCTTTCCCGACGTGCCGTCCCTGGCGCAAGCGCCGCTAGACACCGTGCTGGAGCACTGGGCCGGGCTGGGTTACTACGCCCGTGCGCGCAACCTGCACCGCGCGGCAACAATTGTCGCCAGCGAACACGCCAGCAAGCTACCGGCAGATCGAGCCGCGCTGGAAGCACTACCGGGTATAGGCCGCTCGACCGCCGGCGCGATCCTGTCGCTAGGTTTTGGGCAAGTGGCCGCGATCCTCGATGGCAACGTCAAACGCGTATTGGCCCGCCACGCCGGAATCGAAGGCTGGCCGGGGCGCAGCGCCGTGCTGCGGGAGTTATGGAACGAGGCTGAGGCGCGGTTGCCACACGACAACGCAGCGGCATATACGCAAGGCCTAATGGACCTTGGCGCCACGCTGTGTAGCCGCCGCCAACCGGCATGTAGCCAGTGCCCGGTCGCCACCGATTGCGTTGCAAAGTCGGCGGGCAACCAACACAGGATTCCCGCCCCAAAACCGCAGCAGGCCCGGCGCGAGCGACGCAGCCAAGTCATCGTCGCAATCAACAACAATCATGTGCTGTTGCAGCGGCGCCCCGCCACGGGCATCTGGGGCGGTTTGTGGGCACCGCCCATCATAGATGCCGATACCGACATTGCTGGCGCGGTAGCCAAACTCGGCCTGCAGTTACAGGGGCAGCCGGAAAGCTTGCAAGCCATCACGCACGAACTGACGCATTTTCGCTGGCGCCTGCAGCCTGTGCGGCTTGAAGTCACGCCGACAGGTGTCCAAGATGATGCCAGCACACACTGGCAGGCTATTGGTCAACCCAACCCCGCACTGCCGGCCCCCATCAATCGCTTGCTGGATCAATTGGCAACCGAGCAAATGCACCAAAAGAGCACCGCATGACCCGCACCGTTGACTGCGTAAAATTGGGCACACAAGCCCCCGGCCTGCCTGCACCGCCTTGGCCCGGAGAACTGGGCCAGCGTATCTTCGACAACGTCTCGCAAGCCGCATGGCAGCAATGGCTTAACCACCAAACCATGCTCATCAACGAATACCGCCTGCCATTGGCCGACCCCAAGGCGCGGGAGTTCCTGGCCAGCGAGATGGAGAAGTATTTTTTTGGTGGCGACCTCGCCGAAACCGGCTACGTGCCACCCAGCGGCGACAGCGACGAAACCGCTGGTTAAGCCGCACTTGATTTTCGCCGCTTGCGCGGGTCTAATACCGCGCTTCGCGGGGCACGGCGCAATGCCGACAACAACACCCCGCGCACGGTGACAGGCCGAAAGGCCGAGTAGCTCAGTTGGTAGAGCAGCGGATTGAAAATCCGCGTGTCGGTGGTTCGATTCCGCCCTCGGCCACCATTTCCTTGGCATAGGCTTTTAGTGCTGTCGATCGCGCCGAGTTGCGTGACGATCTTCACCACCGGGTGGTTATGAAGGCCATCCTTGGCCTTCACCCTTCGGGCTCGCTGCGCTCGTTCAATCGTGCTCCTGCACGATTGTCGATTCCGCCCTCGGCCACCATTTCCTTGGCTTTGGCTTTGGCTTTGGCTTTAGTGCTTTCGACCACGCCGAGTTGCGTGACGATCTTCACCACCGGGTGGTTGCGAAGGCCAGTTTCCACCTAGGGCCAGCCATCCGTTTTTTCACTTGCGAGTGTATTCACTTGTCCGTATATTGAATACAAGCAAATGCTAAGCACATTCCATGGCCCAAACAACTATGACAGTGCGCCTAAATGAGAGGCTCAGCGAATTCGTGGCGAACAACGTTGGCAAGAGTGGCAGCTACGAGAATGTCAGCGAGTACATGCGTGACCTGATCCGACGGGATCAACAACGGGTTGAACAAGAAGCCTTTGAACGGCTCAGGGCAGAGCTGACACAGGCCTACTCGGCTCCAGAGTCTTCTTACAAGCCGCTGACCGCAGCCGAAGTCATATCGCGCAACCGCACCTGATTTAGGGCGTTTGGGTCGTGCCCCAGGTTCGCATTCAGCAAGCTGCCTCTTGGCGGCTAGATGAAATTTTCCGTTATACGTCTGAGCGCTGGGGAGAGGCTCAGGCAGAACGCTACATCACGGGCTTGTTTGACGCGTTCGATCAGGTTGCGACTCACGGTGTCGCGTCTTGCCCAGTTCCCGCCGAACTGGGTGTTCAAGGATTCTTCTTTCGGTACAAACATCACTTCGTTTATTGGCGATACTTGTCCGACGGTGACATTGGTATCGTGACGGTACTACACGAGCGGATGCACCAAATCGACCGGCTCAGAAATGACTTTTTTGACAGCCATCCGTTTGACACTGAAGGTCCTGCTTAGGATCGAATCCGCTGAAATTGATGCGGGAATTTTGCGGACTGTTGAAGACTTAGAAATGCAGCGAGCACTCTGTAAGTCATGCTTTTTCAACAGAACATGAACCCCGCATTCCCCTCAAGAAAAGTTTGAAAATCGCGGGTCGGTGGTTGCGAAGGCTTTGCTTGGCCTTCGCCCTTCGAGCCCGCACTGTTTAACGTCCTGACGCCGATCTAACCCGAATATTTCACGTGATCGCTTGTTAGAACCTGTAAGCACATGATTATATTTAACAATCTGTGTTTCTTTGAAAAACCAGTTTGTACCGACGCATCGCTTGCACAGCATCTGGCTTGTCTCGACCGCCCTGAGCTTGCTCTTCACTCCAAAACGTAGCTATTGCTACCCAAGAACGATCTTTCTGGGTCGCTCCAGAGCCACGCCCAGAACGCCCGATCCTGCGCCAGCTGCCGGGCATCACGTGAAACATCCGGGCTAAAGCCTCAAACAAGCTAAAAACGGGAAAGCCCGCATTCGCGGGCTTTTGTTCGTTCACAGTCAGGCGGTTGGCGCAAACCACTGAGAACATGATTTGAGCGAGGGTTTTTCGTGCGAATCAGGGCGCGCGAGTGGCCAGTCGCGCAACGCCAACCACATAGATTTGGGCGCGAGATTTTTTCGCGGATCAAGGCGCGGGCTGGCCGAGGAGCGGAGCAACCATCAGGTTGTGAGCACCGCAGACCAGACCGCAAAGTAGCACTGCGGAAAAAGATCCGCCCAAATCAGCGTTTGGAGTATTGCGGGCGCTTGCGGGCCTTATGCAGGCCAACTTTCTTACGCTCGACCTGCCGGTCATCACGCGTAACCAAACCAGCAGCACGCAGTGGCGCACGCAGCCCTTCGTCGTAGTCGATCAGCGCACGAGTGATGCCGTGACGCACCGCACCAGCTTGGCCGCCAGGGCCGCCGCCAGCAACGGTGACTTTAATGTCGAAACGCTCGGTGGATTCGGTCAGTTCCAGCGGCTGGCGCACAACCATTTGCGAGGTTTCGCGGCCGAAGTAGTCGTCAACAGCTTTGCCATTGACGATGAACTGACCACTGCCGGGCTTGATGAACACGCGCGCGGTTGCGGTTTTGCGACGGCCGGTGCCGTAGTTTTGTGTCTCGGACATTGTTAAACCAGTTCCACGGGAGTGGGTTGCTGCGACGTGTGCGGATGCTCGTCGCCGCTGTAGATTTTCAGCTTCTTGATCATGGCGCGGCCCAGCGAGTTTTTGGGCAGCATGCCTTTGACGGCAGTTTCGAGGATGCGCTCGGGGTGCGTTTCGCGCAACTTGCCCAGCGTGGTTTCCTTGAGGCCGCCCGGGTAACCGCTGTGGCGGTAATAGGTTTTGGCCAGTTCTTTGTTGCCGGTGGTGCGCACTTTGTCGGCGTTGACCACAACAATGTAGTCGCCCGTATCAACGTGCGGCGTGTAAATTGGCTTGTGTTTGCCGCGCAGGCGCGTCGCAATTTCGCTGGCCAAACGGCCCAGCGTCTTGTCGCTGGCGTCAACCAACAGCCAGTCGCGCTTCACCTCGGCCGGTTTGGCAGAGAAAGTTTTCATCGCAGAATCCGCAAAATAAGGGTTATCAGCCGGCAAACCCCGGCCAAAGGGCGCGAGATTCTAATGCATGGGCCGCTAGATGCGCAAGCGCTCGACCGGCACACCGCCAACAAGGTGCGACTCGACAATCTCGTCGATGTCCTGTTCATCGACAAAGCTGTACCAAACGCCCTCGGGATAGACCACAGCCACCGGACCCAGGTCACAGCGGTCCAGGCAGCCGGCCTTGTTGACCCGCACTTGCCCGGCGCCATTCAGGCCGCGGGCTTTGATGGCATCTTTGCAGTGCGCACGTAGCGCATCCGCCCCGCAGTCCTCGCAACTGGCGCGGCCGTCGGTGCGTTGATTGCAGCAAAAGAAGATGTGCCGCTGGTAGAAACCGGCGTTGCCGGCCTGTTTCGCATCCGCCACTACTGGTTACCGAACTCGTATGACACGTTCAAGGCCAGGAAGGTATCAGTTTTTTCCCGGCCGGCTGGGACGTCGCTGTTGTTCTTGATTGTGTAGCTGATGTTGACGAACGTGGGGCCGACAATCGACAACTTCAGCGCCGTCACAGACTCGCTGTAGGTGTTGCTGTCGCCGGACTCGGCCAGCAGCGTCTGGCTGAACTGGCTGGTTTTCGAGATATTCCAAAGGTAATTCAGCGCGCCGCGCACAATGGCGTCGTTTTCGCGCACGAGGTCAGGCTTTTGCGACTGCTGCTGGCGCGCACCAGCACCAATCTCGGCATCCAGCTTGTGCGCGTCCGTGGCGATCAGGCGGCGACCATAGCCGACGGTTTCAGTCGTGCGTTCGCGAACGCCACCAAATAGGTCTTTTTCCCAAGTCACGGTGCCGAACACGTAGTTGAACTCGGAAAAGTCGTAGGTCGATTTGAAGCTGGCGGTGTAACGCTCGGCGGTTTGCTGCTCCTCACCGGTGTCGTCATCTTCTTGCGAGGCGCTGAACGCCGCCGCAGTCAGTTTGTTCGCCCAGTTACCGCGCTTGTGATTCAGCGCAAAACCGGCGTTCAGGCTCTCGGACTCGCTGTTGCCACTGGTGCGCAGTGCGCCTAGCTCAACTTTGCCTTTCCACTCATCGGCAGCGGCAGCGGGGGTGGCCACGCTGATGATCAGGGCGCAGATTGCCGCGCCTATAATCGACTGATTCACAGTAAATCCTTGAAACGTATGGAGTATTGGTGCTCGGCCAGCATGCTGGCCGGTGGGGGCGCGTATTATAGGAC
>JAAFAL010000155.1 GCA_018222345.1 bacterium | reverse complement strand
TGATGCCGCTGGCCAATGCCGAGCGCAGCGCGCAGTACAGCGGCATGTACAAGCGTGTGCCCATCGGGCCCTGTGCGTTCATTTCGCCATTCAACTTCCCGCTCAATCTGGCCGCGCACAAGGTGGCGCCGGCCTTGGCGGTTGGTTGCCCGTTTGTGCTCAAGCCCGCCTCGCGTACGCCGATTGGCGCCTTGCTCATGGGCGAGGTGCTGGCAGAAACCGACCTGCCCGAAGGCGCGTTTTCGATTTTGCCGCTCACGCGCAAGGCCTCCGATGCGCTGGTCGAAGACGACCGCCTGAAGTTGCTGAGCTTTACCGGCAGTGACGTCGTCGGTTGGAAGCTCAAGGCACGCGCCGGCAAGAAAAAGGTGGTTATGGAACTGGGCGGCAATGCCGCCTGCATTGTCGATGAAACCTGGGATGACATGGATGACTGTGTGCAGCGCATGCTCATCGGTGCGTTCTACCAGTCGGGCCAGAGCTGCATTGGCGTGCAGCGCATTCTGGTACAGGCCAGTGTGTATGACGCGTTCAAAACCCAGTTCGTTGCTGAGACACAAAAGCTCAAGGCCGGCGCACCGCAAGACGAGGACACCTTTGTTGGCCCGATGATTTCGCAAGGTGAAGCGGAGCGCTTGCATGGCTGGATTAATGAGGCAAAAGACAAGGGTGGCAAAGTGCTGTGCGGCGGCGAGCGCGACGGTGCCATGCTGCAGGCCACGGTGATGGAAGACGTGCCGCAGGACTGCGCGCTGATCCAGGACGAAGCCTTCGGCCCCGCGTGTGTGCTGTCAAAGTTTGATGACTTTGATGACGCGCTGGCGTCGGTCAATAACAGCCGCTTCGGCCTGCAGGCCGGTGTTTTTACCCGCGACATCTACCGCGCCCACCGCGCCTGGGATGTGCTCGACGTCGGCGGCGTGGTCATCGGCGACGTGCCAAGTTGGCGCACCGACCAAATGCCTTACGGCGGCGTCAAGGACAGCGGGCTGGGCCGCGAGGGCCTGAAATTCGCCATCGAAGACATGAGCGAGATTCGCCTGATGGTACTGCGCACGCCATAAGCTGGCGCATCCAACAGGAACGCTCACTCCGAAGTCCTGTCTGATACCCAGACGCACATAAACCGCCCACGGAGCCGCGTATGCGCCGCTTGCTAGCCCCCGTCCTACTGTTGCTGGCCACGACTGCCCAAGCCGATGGGCAGGCATCTGACCGCAAAATATTCATCGACCCCGAGACCGGCGAGCGCCGGGCACCGACCACTGACGAGCTGAAACAACAGGCCAACCTGCCCAACAAGCGAACGGTCGAAGCCACTGCGGCGCCAATGCGCACCGCTGATGGGATACGGATTTATCGGCTGGGTGAGCAGCATCGCTCGGCGCTGCGCGCTGAGCGCAGCGATGGCGGCAGCGCGCTGCACATCGAGCACGATCAAGGGGGTCAGGAATGACTGTCTGCGTGCGTGCTCTGATCGCCGTCATCGCGGTTGCATTGTCGTTGTCCGCGCAAGCGGCAAATTTTGTCGTCATCAATGGCGATGGCCCGGGTGAGGGTTTTAATGACGACACGCCCCGAGACCCGGTAGGCAACAACCCGGGCACGACACTAGGCGAGCAACGGCTTTTTGCGTTCAATTTTGCCGCTGATCTGCTTGGCGACAAGCTCGTCAGCACCGTGGATGTTCTGGTAAACGCGACGTTTGATGAGCTCGATTGTGGCCCTGACAGTGCGACACTGGGGCAGGCTGGCGCGAATGATCTGGTCGATTTCGAAAATGACCCACCGGCCGGCGCCGAGGCCAACACGTTTTATGCGATCGCACTGGCCAATGCGTTGGCCGGACGCGACCTCGCAACCGACAACGCTGACATCTCTGCCCAGTTCAACAGCGACATCGATGAAGACGTGCTGTGTCTGACGGGTGTCGATTGGTACTACGGCGTGGACAGCAACCCGCCGGACGACGACATCGACTTTTTAGGTACGGTCGTCCATGAACTAATCCACGGTTTAGGCTTTGCTTCGTTTGCCAATGTCAGCAACGGTGAGTTTATTGGCAACACGCCGGATGTTTATTCGCGGCTGATTCGCGATTTGACGCTGGGCCAAACCTGGGACCAACTGACCGACGAAGAGCGCCAAGAATCGGCCACCAATGATGGCAATGTCGTGTTCGAAGGTGCCAGCACCACGTCGAATGGTGCCCCGACACTCAACGCCGGCAGCAATCAGGGCTTTGTGCAGTTGTTTGCGCCTGTCGAAGTGCAACCGGGTTCATCCATTTCGCATTGGGATGTCGATCTCGATCCCAATGCCCTGATGGAGCCGGCCGACACCGGCGATATTGATGTGGTTAGTGACGGCATCGGACTAGCGACCTGCGCGCTGCAAGACCTTGGCTGGGTGCTGACGAGTGGCACCGTTTGCCCCGGGAATGGCAGTAGCGGCGGCGGAGACACTGGTGGCGGCGGCACTGGCGGTGGAGACACAGGTGGCGGTTCGACTGGCGGTGGCGGCACAACGGCGCCACCTGCGGGTGGTGGCGGGGGCGGCGGCTCCGGTGCATTTGGCCAGGGCGCCCTGCTGGTGATGTTGTCGTTGATGGTCGTTCGACGGCGTTATTCGATTTGAGGGGCAGGGTGTGTGACAAGTCGGTGACGATCTCACCGAACTGCGCAATCTGAACGTCTGCCGAAAGTTCGCGGCCGGTGGCCGAAGTGAGCCTCAAAGCGCGCAGTGATCAGGCACACACCGGACGCGTGCTGCGTCGCACATTGCCAGTGCACGCGCGCATGCGTATAGTCCGCCGCCGGTCAGATGACCAAAGCGCATTGAAGCGAATGTCGGGGTGTAGCTCAGCCTGGTAGAGCACTGTCTTCGGGAGGCAGGGGTCGTAGGTTCAAATCCTGTCACCCCGACCATTATTCGCTTTTCAATCAGCGCTTTATCAGAGTTCTACGGGTGTTCGGTGCTGCGCCACCAGCATCGAGGGGCCAAGATCGCGGCCCGATTCCGCGACTCAGGCGCTGCGTGACACCGAGAACGCCGCCAGCGCGGCGAGGTGATCGCGTGCGGGGCCAGCGGGCAGGGCATCCAGCGCCGCGATCGCACGATCGCGAGCCGCGTGGGCCTGGGCCACGGTGTAGTCCAGCGCGCCACAATCCTGTACATCTTCGACGATCGCGCTCAGTTCCTCGGCCGAGCTGTTTTCAATGGCGTTTCGAACGCGCTGCTGGGCGGCGCCCGTTCCGTGCTTGAGCACCTGAATCAATGGCAGCGTGGGCTTGCCCTCAGCCAGGTCATCGCCCACGTTTTTGCCCAGTTCGGTCGCTGATCCGCTGTAATCCAGCGCATCGTCAATGAGCTGGAACGCCACGCCCAGCGCGCGGCCGTAGTCATGTAGAGCCTGCGCGGTTTTGTCTTCGGCGCCGGCAATAATTGCTGCCATTTGCGTCGCTGCGCCAAACAGGCGCGCGGTTTTGCGGTCGATGACATCCATGTAGCGCGCTTCGGTGACCTCGGGGTCGCCGATATTCATCAACTGCAGCACTTCGCCCTCGGCGATGGCATTGGTGGTCTCGGCCAGCAATTGCATCACCGGCATGCTGTCGAGCCGCACCATCATCTGGAACGCGCGCGAGTAGAGGAAGTCGCCGGTCAAAACACTGGCGGCATTGCCCCACAGCGCATTGGCGGTTTCGCGGCCACGGCGCAGGGCCGACTCATCGACGACATCGTCGTGGAGCAGGGTGGCGGTGTGGATGAATTCGATGATCGCCGCACCAGTCACAATGTGCGGGCTTTCGCATGCCAAGGCCTTGGCGGCCAATGCCACCAGCGCAGGCCGCAAGCGTTTGCCGCCAGCGCCGATAATGTGCTCGCCGAGCTGATTGATCAGCACGACGTCCGAGTTCAACTCTTCGCGGATTAATGCGTCGATGGCGCGCATGTCGTCGGCGATGGGGGCGAGCAGGGTATTAGCGTCCATGCGGCAATGCGCCATCAATGAAGTGGCGGGGTCGATTTTGCGGAATGCGGCGATGCTCGCCGCCTTGCCGTAGAGTGTCAAGACACCGCGGGTCCGCATCGCCCAAAGCATTGACCAAAGTTTCCGCAATGCGTAGAATCCGCGCCCTCGAATTTATTGGCTGACCACGTTCCTGTGGTTGGCTCAACAGCACAAACTACGGAGTTTGCTGATGTACGCCGTATTCAAAACGGGTGGCAAGCAGTATCGCGTTGCCGAAGGCGACGTGATCCGCGTCGAAACGCTGGAAGGCGAGGCTGGTGACAGCCTGACGTTCGACCAGGTAATGATGGTTGGCGAAGGCGATGCCGTGAAAGTTGGCGCCCCATATGTGGATGGTGGCAGCGTAACTGCCGAGATCCAGGGCAACGGCCGTGGCGACAAGATCCGCGTGATCAAGTTCAAGCGCCGCCAAGGCTATCGCCGCACCATTGGCCACCGCCAAAACTACACCGAACTCAAGATTACCGGCATTGCCGGCGCATAAGGAGCTGACTCATGGCACATAAAAAGGCAGGCGGTAGTACCCGCAACGGTCGCGATTCAGAATCCAAACGCCTTGGCGTCAAGCGCTATGGTGGCGAAATGGTCACCGCCGGCAGCATCATCGTGCGCCAGCGCGGTTCGCGCTTCCGCGCCGGCGAGAACGCCGGACTTGGCAAGGACTACACCGTGTTCGCCAAGGTTGACGGCCACGTGGTGTTCGAAACCAAAGGTGCTGACAAGCGCAAGTTTGTTCGCATCGAGCCGGCCAGCGCATAAGCGCTGCGGCTCGCCAAAAAGCCCCGCACCGCGGGGCTTTTTTGTGCCTGAGTGCCTTAGGATTGACCCATGAAGTTTGTTGACGAAGCCAATATCCGCGTAGAAGCCGGCAACGGTGGCAATGGCATTGTCAGCTTCCGCCGCGAGAAGTTTGTCGAGTTCGGCGGCCCCAACGGCGGCGATGGCGGCGATGGTGGGCATGTGTACGCACGCGGTGACGAGTCGCTGAACACGCTGGCCGAGTTTCGCTTCGAACGGCTATACCGCGCCAAACATGGCGAGACCGGCCGCGGCTCGAACTGCACCGGCGCGCGAGGCGCGGATTGCATCATCGACATGCCGGTTGGCACGGTGATCCGCGATGCCGACACCGGTGAGGTGATCGGCGACCTGCGCGAAATCGGCCAGACCATCATGTTGGCCCACGGCGGCTGGCACGGCATTGGCAATGCCCGCTTCAAGAGCAGTACCAACCGCGCGCCGCGCCAATGCACACCGGGCAAGCCGGGTGAACATCGCGAACTGGACCTCGAATTGCGGCTGATCGCTGATGTCGGGCTGGTTGGTTTGCCGAATGCTGGAAAATCCAGCCTTATCCGCGCCGTTTCGGCCGCCAAACCCAAGGTGGCCGACTACCCGTTCACGACTCTGCACCCCAACTTGGGCGTGGTGCGCGTCGGCCCTGCCGACAGCTTTGTAATGGTCGATGTGCCCGGCCTGATCGAAGGCGCTGCCGATGGCGTCGGCCTTGGCACGCAGTTCTTGCGGCATTTGATGCGCACGCGCCTGCTGCTGCACCTGGTCGAGCCCGAACATGCCGCCAGCACGCCGCCCGACGAGGCGTTTGCGCAGATCACCCAGGAAATCGACCGCTTTGGCGACAGCGTCGCCGGCAAGCCACGCTGGCTGGTGCTCACCAAGGCCGATTTGCTGCCCGCCGATGAGGTGCAGGAAACACTTGATGCGCTGGTCGCTCAACTTGAATGGACTGGCCCGGCGTTTGCCGTGTCCAGCGAGCGCAAGGACGGGCTGGACGACCTGGTACACGCCATCAGCGCGCATTTGGCCGAGTCGCCCTCCGATGACTCTGACGCCGGCGTCGAGGAAGCCGACGATGACGAGGACTGGGTGACATGAGCCAGCCTCAGCGTTGGGTCGTCAAGATTGGCAGTGCACTGCTGACCGATCAGGGCTGTGGCCTGGCGACTGCGCGCATTCAGGACTGGGCGGCACAATTGGCTGACCTGCGGGGCAGTGGCATCCAGCCGGTGCTGGTGTCATCTGGCGCTGTGGCGGCTGGGCTGGTGCGCCTGGGCCTGACGCAACGCCCAACTGCGCTAGATATGTTGCAGGCCGCAGCGGCCATTGGCCAATTGGATGTTGTGCAGGCCTGGGCCGATGCGCTGGCCACCCACAACATGCAGGCAG
>JAAFAL010000154.1 GCA_018222345.1 bacterium | reverse complement strand
CATCGCAAGCGCCACGCCGATGGTGCCAAATACACTGTCTTTGCCTTTGCCAGCCATTACACGGCCTCCGGTACAGCGGTGCGCAGCTTGCGCCGCTTGACGTTGGCCTGCACCACGCCCCAATCAATAATGGGTGCGAAGATGTTGGCAAACAGGATGGCCAGCATGATGCCCTCGGGGAAGGCCGGGTTCACCACGCGAATGAGCACGGTCATAAAGCCGATCAAAGCGCCGAATATCCACCGCCCCATGTTGGTATGCGCCGCCGACACCGGGTCGGTGGCCATAAACATCATGCCGAAGGCAAAGCCGCCAATCGTCAGGTGCCAATACCACGGCACTGCAAAAAACGGGTTGTCGTCACTACCGATGCCGTTGAATAGCAGCGCCGTGGCAATCATGCCCACCATGACACCGGCAACGATGCGCCAGTTGGCGACGCCAGTAATCATCAAGAACAGGCCGCCAGCAATACACAGCAAAGCACTGGTCGAGCCCACGCTGCCCTGAATGGTGCCAAAGAAGGTGTCCATCCAGCCTATGCCGGCGCTTTGAATGGCTTCCACGCCACCCACCGCGGCCAGGCTCAAGGGCGATGCGCCCGAGAAGCCGTCAACCGCGGTCCAAACTGTGTCGCCCGACATTGCTGCCGGGTAGGAAAAGAATAAAAACGCGCGGCCGGTCAGCGCAGGGTTAAGGAAGTTCTTGCCGGTGCCGCCAAACACTTCCTTACCGATCACCACGCCGAAGATGATGCCCAGCGCCACCATCCACAAGGGCGTCGTGGGCGGCAGGATCAAGGCGTAGAGAATCGAGGTGACAAAAAAGCCTTCGTTGACCTCATGGTTGCGGATCGCGGCGAAGATAACCTCGCAAATACCGCCGGCCAAAAAGGTGACGAAATAAATCGGGATGAAGTACCAGAACCCGTACCAAAAGTTGTCCCAAAGGCTGCTAGCGTTGTGCCCTGCCAGGATTTCGATGACCGCCCCGCGCCAACCGGGTGTGCTTTCGATGCCCATAGCGGCCATGGCTGTGTTGGCCTGGAAGCCAATATTCCACATGCCAAACGCGGCACATGGCAGCACCGCCAGCCACACATAAATCATCACCCGCTTGAGGTCGATGCCGTCACGCACGTGGGGTGCAATCTTGGTCGTGTCACCCGGTGCATACAGGAAGGTATCGACCATCTCGTAGATGGCGTAATACTTCTCGAACTTGCCACCCTTGGCGAACAAGGGGTGGATGCGATCTAAAAACTCGCGTGTCTTGGACGCCACGATCAGCCCTCCACTTCAATCTGTTCCAAGCTCGCACGCAGGTGCGGCCCGAAGTTGTACTTACCGACGCAGACAAAACTGCACAGCGCCAAATCTTCTTCGTCGAGTTCCAGCACGCCCAGCTCCTGCGCACTGTCGGTATCGCGCACCAGAATCGCCCGAAGCAATTGCGTAGCGAGGATATCCAGCGGCATCACCTTTTCGTAGTTGCCCAGCGGCACCATGGCGCGCGGGCTACCGTTTTCAGCGGTGTTGAACGCAAAGCGCCTACTCGCCCGCTGCAACGCCGAGAAAAACACGTTGAGCACCGAGAACTTGTCGCCGCCCGGCCGTACCCAGCCCATGAACTGGCGCTCGGTGGCTTCCGGGATCACTGTCAATTGGGTGTGGAAACGGCCCAGATAACTGGCCCAGCCATGCACCCGGCGGCCCGACCACAGCGAACCCGAGATCGGCCGCGCGCAGCTTTCTTCCAGCGCCTCAGTGTCCAGCATGGCGTTGATGCAGGCGCCCTGGCGGGTACGCACCAACCGTGGCTGCTTGACGCTGGGGCCGGCGATGGCCACCACGCGGTCAGTCCACAACACGCCATCGGCAAACAATTTGCCAATCGCAATGACGTCCTGGTAACCAATATGCCAGGCACTTTTGCCCACACCGACGGGGTCGATCAGGTGAATATGCGTACCCACCAAGCCAGCCGGATGCGGGCCTTCGAAGGTCGAGGTCTGGACCAACTCGTTGTCGCTATGCGGCAGATTGGCGTCGGGCGCTTTGCACACGTGCACCAGAGCGCCGTCGGCCAGCTTGGATAACAGCGCAATACCGTGGGCGAAAGCCTCGGGTTGCTCGGCGATGATGACAGCCGGATCGGCGGCCAGCGGGTTGGTATCGATCGCCGTCACAAAAATTGCTGAAGGTGTCGCCTCGACCGCCGGTGACTTGCTGTAGGGCCGCGTGCGCAGCGCAGTCCACAAGCCGGACTTGATCAGTGTCTCGCGCACCTGCTCCGGCTTGGCACTAGCGACCGCGTCCGGGGCAATGGTGTCGAACTTGACCGCCTTGTCACCGTCGAGCTTGATGACAACGGTTTGCAACACGCGCTTCTTGCCGCGGTTGATCGCTTCGACGGTGCCGGAACCCGGGCTGGTGAACATCACGCCGGGGTTTTTCTTGTCTTCGAACAGTGGCTCGCCCAAGGCGACAGTGTCGCCCTCGGCCACCAGCATGGTGGGCTTCATGCCCACAAAGTCGCTGCCTAGCAGCGCCACCCGTTCCACCGGGCCGCCCGGCTGGATGGTTTGATCTGGCGCACCATTAATTGGCAGGTCCAGGCCTTTTTTCAGCTTGAAATGTCGTGTCACGATGGCAGCATCCGGATGGGTGGCCGTGCGTTGGCAAATTTAATTGGTCGTGCCGCGCTCACCCCGTCGGCGCGGCTGCTCGGGCACGGCTTATTGCGACCAATGCCCAGCGGCGCGCCAGTATATCACCACCGATTCGTGGTTAGGCTTCCAAACCCTGCTCAGTTGCGTGACTGCCAAGCTGACTGTCGCCCTGCCCAGCGTGCTCGACCGGCCGCGCGGCGAAAGCCGCTGACTCGGCCGTCAGATCCTCGGCGCGAACACAATCGCGCCCAGCCTGTTTAGCAAGGTATAGCAACTGATCCGCGCGCTGCATCACCGCCTGCGCTTGCACGCCAGTGTGTGGCTCGAAACTGACAAGACCAACGCTCACGGTCACATGCTGGCCATCGGCGCGTCCGCCGTTCAACGGGCTGTGCTTGATCTCGTGGCGGATGCGATCGGCAATCTCTCGTGCGTCTTGCGCAGTCAGCTTGTAGAGCACAACAACGAACTCCTCACCGCCGGTACGCGCGCAGAAATCCAGCGCCCGCGAGCCACCCGCACGCTCAAGTGCGCGCGACACGTTTGCTAGGCATTGGTCGCCTGCGGGATGGCCGAAGCGGTCGTTGAAACGCTTGAAGTGGTCAATGTCGAGCACGATTAGCGCCATCGCTTGTTTTTCACGCAGCGCTTGCCGCCACGCCTTGTCGAACAGGCCGTCGAAACCACGGCGATTGTTCAGGCCGGTCAGCGGGTCATGGCGCACGTGGTGCGCTGCGACGCGGTTATTCAAAAAGTTGGTGCGTGCAGTGAGTTCCTGCAGGTAGCCGCCGCAGCCGGTGATCACTATCACCGCCAACATGTTGTAGCCGGTTTCGCCCAGTGCCGCCACGTTCTCGCTGGCGATCACATCAACAGCAAGACTCACTCCAAGCACCGGGACGCTGAGACATAGCGCGACCGGAAAGCGCAAACCGGAAAGCAAAAAGATATACGCAATGACAAACAGGAAGGACTCGAACGGGTAGTAAACCCCGGCTTCTGCGTAGCGCAGTTCAAGCAGCGCAAAAAAACCAGTGCCGAGCACGGCAATCGACATGCTCAGCGGATACATCATCCGCTCCCAGCCGCGTTTTCCCAGTAGCCAGAACAGCGTCAGCATGGCCGGCACCAGTAGCCCGACCATCAGCAGATCGAACTGCCAGCTCAACGGCGCCGGCGGCGCGAAAAACAGGTGGTTCGCTGCCGCGGCTAAAGCCACCATCGCAGCGAGGCCCAACGCTGCGACCCGTAGGTAGTCGCGCATCACTTGACGGTAATGCAGGCGGAACTCCGCCTCCATGGGTTGATTAAAACGCAGCTTGCGGTAGCCCCGCGCAAGCTGCGCTTCGTAATCGGTGTGGGTCATCCTAGCCCGATGCCGTGTCGCACATTCCCGTTGTGCACGGCAATTTAGATTGGCCGTCACCCTGCCGAAAGGTTAAGGATTTGTCAACGACAAGCCGACAAGCGTGGCGGCTGGCTTGGCCCAGTGCGGCGCCGCGATTCAGGCGATTGGCGGCTCGGGATTCATCGCCGGCGGCTCGCCGTCGTAGTCAGACCTGTAGTCAACAATTTGCTCGGCCATTGCCGATGCATCGCCCGGCAGTTTGGCCAAATGGCAGACGGCATCACCTTCGTGAACAACGGGCAAATTGAGCCGCCCAATGACAACCCCGCGTGTCGGCGCGCCAATGGCTACCTCGCCATCACCAAAGGGGTCGGCAACCATGGCCACAGCTTGGCCCGCCTCGACCATCGCGCCCAACTTGACCAGCGAGCGCAAAATGCCCGACTGCGGCGCACGCAGCCACTGGCTCGATGCGGCCTGCAGCGTCGGTTTGGCCGCCGCTTTGCCGGTCGCCGGCAACATACCGAGGTGGCGCAGCACGCGCGTGACGCCTGCCACACCAATGCGGATGGCGACTTCATCAAACCGCAACGCCTCGCCCGATTCGTACAGCAGCACAGGTACGCCATTGCTGGTCGCCAAGTCACGCAGCGTGCCGTCGGCAGGCGGCGAGTCGAGCACCAGCGGGGCGGCGAAGGCTTCGGCCAGCTCCAGCGTTGGTTTGTCTTTCAGGTTGGCGCGGATTTGCGGCAAATTCGGCCGATGAATCGCGCCGGTATGCAAGTCGATGCCGAAATCGGCCTTTTCAACAATCTCTTTCAAGAACACATGGGCGGTGCGTGCGGCCACCGAGCCGGTCTCGCTGCCAGGGAACGAGCGGTTCAAGTCTCGCCGGTCGGGCATGTAGCGTGATTGGCGCAAAAAGCCGTGCACATTGACGATGGGCACGGCAATCACGGTGCCACGCAAGCGCTTCAAGCCCGGCATGCGCAGCACGCGGCGAATGATTTCGACGCCATTGAGTTCGTCGCCGTGAATCGCCGCCGACACAAACAACACCGGGCCATCGCGTTTGCCGCGCAGCACCCGCACCGGCATCGTCACCGGCGCGCCGGTGTAAAGCTCGGCGATGGGCAGGTCGATGCTGTGCTGGGTGCCGGGGGCGATTTCTACGCCGCCGACACTGAGTGTTTGTTGTTCAGCCACGATTATTCGAGCTCTTTGTTTTGACTGATGTGTTTGGGGTGACTGACTTTGCCACTTGTCGGGCTTCCTGCCCTCCAAGCCCCTACCGCCGTCCGGCCCGCCATCCATGGCGGGCGTTCGCCGCGCAGGCGAGCAGTGCTCGCCTTTGCATCAGCGCGGCTTACCCAGCCCCTCTCGTCCGCGTCTTGCCGCGCTCGGCTCTCTTTTCAATGAACTGCATGACCAAGTCGGCAACATCTTTGCCGGTATGCGTTTCGATGCCTTCCAGCCCAGGCGAAGAATTCACTTCCATCACCACCGGGCCGTGGTTGGACCGCAGGATGTCAACGCCGGCCACGTTCAAGCCCATGATCGACGCCGCGCGCACGGCGGTGCTGCGCTCTTCGGGCGTAATCCTGATCGACTCGGCGCTGCCACCGCGGTGCAGGTTGGAGCGGAACTCGCCTTCTTTGCCCTGGCGCTTCATGGCGGCGACGACTTTGTCGCCAACCACCAGGCAGCGGATGTCGGCACCACCGGCCTCCTTGATGAATTCCTGCACCAAGAAGTGCGCATTGAGACCGCGAAAGGCCTCGATGACCGAACTGGCCGCTTTGTCGGTCTCGGCCAGCACCACGCCCACGCCTTGGGTGCCTTCCAGCAGCTTTATGACCATCGGCGCGCCACCGACGACATTCATCAAGTCGGTGGTGTCGTCGGGGTTGTGGGCGAAGCCGGTCACGGGCATGCCAATGCCCTTACGCGCCAGCAATTGGTGCGCGCGCAACTTGTCGCGGCTGCGCGTAATAGCCACCGATTCATTCACCGGGTAGGCGCCGATGACCTCGAACTGGCGCAGCACTGCCGTGCCGTAAAACGTCACCGATGCGCCGATGCGCGGGATGACGGCATCGATGCCGGTAATGAGTTTGCCTTTGTAATGCACCTCGGGGTTGTGCGAGGCGATGCGCATGTAACAACGCAGCGGATCGATGACCCGCATGGTGTGGCCGAGTGCCTAGACCGATTCAACAAGGCGGCGAGTGGAGTAGAGATTTCGGTTTCTCGAGATGATAGCGATATTCATAGAGAGATCCATGGTCG
>JAAFAL010000153.1 GCA_018222345.1 bacterium | reverse complement strand
ATGGGTTGAGGGGATTCGAGATTCCTCTACGTCGCGTTGGCTCGAAGATTTGACTACGAGACAGCACCTGGGTATGCCAGCATCGCCGCACGACAAGGCCAGAGACTACTGCCAGTTCCAGGCCACTTTTGAGAAAGAGCGCACAGTGTATTGGGACCAACTGTCACCGCTCGTTCCTGCTGTCGGTCTTGGCGATCGCGCCGAGCCGCTGGAAAACGACCCGTTTGTCTACTGTGACTCAGGTCTGGCCCCGGCATATCCGGAATCCAACGACCCCGGCGGTAACAGCTACGACCCCAATGGTGATTTCGACGGTGACGGCACGACCAACAGCGAAGATGAGTGCCCGGAAGACCCGATGAACGATTGTGCGCCGAATACCGATCTGGACGATGACGGTGTCGATAATGCAGACGACAACTGTCCAACCACGTTCAATCCGGATCAACGTGATACCGGTGAAGATGGTGTAGGCGACGCGTGTGAGACTGGCCCGAGTTCAGACGCCGCACCGTCAGCAGGTCGCAATCTCGTGGCCACCTACGAGGCGCCGGGTGCCACGGTGATCACACCGGTTGCTGGCCTTGGTGGAGGCAGTGGGTCGGATGGTTTTGCGACGACCGAATACCGCTATCAACTACCCGGTGCCTTCGAGTACGACAGCATGGAGTTCATCCTGTCGGCCACGCCGGGTACGCAGCATTCGATGCGCATCTTTGGCCCCGACGGCAACCTAGTTGCGCTCGAGGGCTCAGACCCGGTTGCTGCAGAGTTTGGCAATGAGCCGATCAGTGACGGCGAGTTGGTGGTGATGATTGATACGCCACCTCAAGGTCTGTATCTGATCCAGATTCAGGAGCAACTTGGCGCAGCGAATCAGCCATTTACAACCGAAGTATTTGTAACTTGTGCTGACGCTGGTTGCGTGCTCGTTGATACGGATGGAGATGGCACGCCCGACGTCCAAGATGCGTTCCCGAACGATCCGACCGAAACGCAAGACAGCGATCTGGACGGCGTGGGCGACAATAGCGACCCTTGCCCGAACGACGACACCGACACTTGTAACAATGCGACAGGAGCCGATGGGTTCGTGTTTGCGGTCCTGACGCACAACCTTGGCGAAGACGGCCACACCGTACTGTTTGATGCGTCTGCGTCGTACAAATGTTCGGCTAACTGTGAAGATTCGGCAAACCACCATGCGTTGGAAGATGCTGAATTCACGTTCTTCTTCTTTGACAACACGACTGGAGATGTCGACGCGGCAACCTTTGATGATGATGGCGATGGGGTCATTACGCACGAATATGGCGCTGCAGGCACGTTTGAGCCGCACGTTGTTGCGCGTGACGGCAATGGAAATTCGTCATCCACGTCAAATGTCGTAACAACGTTTATCAGCATCGATGCTCAGAACCAAGCGGCCGTCAATGCGGCACGTCTGACAGCGAGCTATGACAGGGACAACCCAGTCGTGCCGCTGGAAGTGCTCTTTGATGCGTCGTTGACCACGACTGCCGAAGGCTTTTCCATTACCGGTTACACCTATGACTTCGACGATGGCACCGTGGTAACCACTACCAATGCGCTTATCCAGCACACGTACGTCTCGGACGGTGTGTACGAGCCAACGGTAACGGTCGAGTTCACTGACGACGAAGGTGCAACGCAAATGTCAACCGCGAAGTCGCAATTGGTGCGTACCAGTGGTGCATCAACCGACCCGGTGACCGATAGCGATCCATCTGACGTGGCCGAAACGCCTGCAGCAGCGCCAGTTGCCGCTGGCGGGGGCTCAGGCGGCTTGGGCTGGTTGCTAATGGTGCCCTTAGCGCTGGCTGGTATTCGCCGCCGGGTGCGTTAGGCGCACAACTGGCATTAGCCAATTACGAGCCCCGCTTCGGCGGGGCTTTTTAATGTGTTGGCACCTGTCATGCGGGTGTATGGGACACTGAATGTCGGTTGTAGTAGCAGGTTTCTCGACGCTAGTCTGCTTTGCGCTTGATCACCCGCACGCCAATACACACGCACTAAGATTTGAGGAAAGGAATTGATTCAGTGCTACGAGCATTGGCGCGGGTTAATCGTCGCCACAGCCATCGTCGCGATGCCTTGTTTCGCTGCCACGGCTTTGGACGATGAGCCCGACATCCTTGACCTCGAAATCATGCAAGTCACAGGCAACCGTGACGAGCGCGCCGTGTCTGACGCGGCGGCTGGGATCACGGTAGTTGGCCGCGAGCAAATACAAAGTACTGTGCCTGCGGTCATCACCGACGCTTTGGTTGGCGAGCCGGGCGTGTTTGTGCAGCAGACTACGCCGGGGCAGGGCATCCCCATTGTGCGTGGCTTGAAGGGCTCCGAGGTGCTGCATCTGGTTGATGGTTTTCGGCTCAACAACGCGTTTTTCCGCAATGCGCCCAACCAGTATTTGGCGCTTGTCGATCCGCTGAACATTGAGCAGATTGAAGTGTTGCGCGGCCCCGCGCCGACGCTGTACGGCGCCGATGCCTTGGGCGGCGTGGTGCAAGTTTTGACGCCCGACCCGCGCACGCTGGCGCAAGGCAGCCGCCACCGTTTTCGCGTGATTGGCCAAGGCGCCACGGCCGACGGCTCGACCGCCGGCAGTTTGCGTTGGAGCGGGCAGGGCGATGCATTAGCAGCCACGGTTGGGATCACCTACCAGGACATTGGCAACCGCCGTGGCGCGGGCGGCGAGCTGCTGGGGCCGACGGCCTACATTGCCCGCGCTGCCGACGCCAAGCTTGTGGCGGCAACTGGCAACGGCGAGCACCAGTTTGCAGCGCACTACTTGGAGCAACCCAGCACGCCGCGGGTGGATGACTTGGTGGCCGGGTTTGGCCAGGCCGAGCCGGATTCCGAGGTGTTTCGCTTCGAGCCCAACGACCGCCTGTTTGTGCATTGGCGTTACCAGCGTGATGCAGCGGCCGGCCCGCTGGAAAACCTGCGGCTGCAACTGGGCTACCAGCAAATCAATGACGACCGCCGCCGGGTGAGTCTGGGCAGCGACAGCATCCGCTTCGAAGACAACCGCAGTGACCTGATTGGTGCGATTGCACAGGCCGGCACGACCATCTCGCAAGGCCTGTATCTGAGCTACGGGCTCGAGGCTTACTTCGACACCGTTGATAGCCGCCGCGTGAACGTGAGCCGCGACACTGGCGCGGAAACTGCCGGCGCCAGCCGCTTTCCTGACGGCAGCACCATGAACAGCTATGCGGCCTTTGTGAACGCCGAACTGGATATCAACCAGCGGCTGAGCGTGAACACGGGGCTGCGCTACAGCGTGTTCGATATCGACCTGCCGGCCGCCGACCGCGGCGTGGCCGCCAGCCTGTCGCCCGACGACCTGACCGGCAATGTCAATGTGCTGTACCGGCTGGGTTCGGGGGTCAGTTTGCTTAGCAATATCGGCCGCGGGTTCAGGCCGCCAAATATCTTTGACTTGGCGACGCTGGGCCCCCGGCCTGGCAACCGCTTCAATGTTGCCAACCCGAACCTCGGACCGGAGTCGGTGCTGACGGCCGATGTGGGTGTGCGTGTGAGCACGCGCAGCTTACGCGCCGAGTTGTTTGCATTTGGCTCGCGCTTCGACGACAAGATCACATCGGTGCCCACCGGCGAGACCACGGCGGATGGCGAAATGATTGTGCAAAGCCAAAACGCCAACCGGGTTGACCTGCGCGGCATCGAGGCCGGCTTACGCTGGACGGCGCTGCCAGCTTTGACGGTGTTCGCGTCGCTGAACATTGTGTGGGGGCAAGAGACCTTTACCAACGGTGAGGTTGACCCCGCAGACCGTGTGCCACCGCTCAACGGGCGCGTTGGCGTGGAATGGCGCCCCGCAGCACAGTGGCGTGTGTCGCCGTTCGTGGGTTTTGCCGACGGCCAAGACCGCCTGAGCGACCGCGATGTGGCCGACGCGCGCATCAACCCCAATGGCACGCCGGGCTGGGCAACCCTCAACCTGGATGTCGGCTGGCGCGGCCTGACCACCCAACCAGCCGTTGAATTTGGCATCGGCCTGCGCAACCTGACTGATCGGCAGTATCGCGCCCACGGCTCGGGCTTGGATGCAGCAGGGATCGATTTGCGCGTGTTTACGCAGTTGCAGTTTTAACGACAGGCGCCGCCTACAAGCCCCCGCTGGCCATCTTCACCGCCCGCAACACCGCCCGCGCCTTGTTCATGGTCTCTTCCCACTCGGTGGTGGGCACGCTGTCGGCCACCACGCCACCGCCGGCCTGCACGTGCAGTTGGCCGTTCTTTATAACGGCCGTGCGGATGGCGATAGCGGTGTCCATGTCGCCCGAGAAGGCCAGATAACCTACTGCGCCGCCATAAACCCCGCGGCGCACGGGTTCAAGTTCGTCAATGATCTCCATGGCACGCACCTTGGGCGCGCCTGATAGTGTGCCGGCGGGAAAGGTCGCCTTGAGTGCGTCGATGGCCGATAAGCCCTCGCGCAACTTGCCCGTCACATTGCTGACAATGTGCATGACGTGGCTGTAGCGCTCGATGATCATTTTGTCGTCCAGCGTCACGCTGCCAGTCTCGGCTACGCGGCCCACGTCATTGCGGCCAAGGTCGATGAGCATCAAGTGCTCGGCCAGTTCCTTGGGATCGGCCAGCAGGTCGTCTTCCAGCGCTTTGTCTTCTTCCGGCGTTGCGCCGCGCGGGCGGGTGCCGGCGATGGGGCGCACAGTCACGGTGTCGTCTTCTACCCGCACCAGAATCTCGGGTGAGGAGCCGACGATGTGGTGGTCGTCAAAACGGAAAAAGTAAAGGTAGGGCGACGGGTTCAGGCTGCGCAACGCGCGATAGACGTTGATGGGTTCGCCATCAAAATCCACCGTTAAACGTTGGCTGGGTACCACCTGCATGACGTCGCCCGCCAAGGTGTATTGCTTGATGCGTTCCACCGCGGCTTCGTAACCGGCCTGGGTCATGCCCGAGACGAATTCCGATTCCTCAATGGCGGCAGCACCGGTCGCGGTTTGCGGTGTGGCTAGTGGCTCGCGCAGTTGGGCCACCAACGCGTCCAAGCTTGCCTCGGCTTTGGCATCACTGCCTTCAATGTGCGGGTCGGCATGTACGATCAGATAGATTTTGCCGGCCAGGTTGTCGAACACGGCCAATTGCTCGGCCACCAGCAGCAGCACGTCCGGGTTGCCGATGGGGTCGGGCTTGTTGCTGGCTTGGCTGTGAGCAACGGCGCGCGGCTCCACCCACTGCACGATGTCGTAGCCAAAGTAGCCCACCAGGCCACTGGTCAGGCGGGGTAGGCCGGGCAGATCGGGCACGTCATACGCTTGGGCGAACTGGTCGATCCAGGCCAGCGGGTCGTCGGCCTCGACGGTTTCGACCACCGTGCCGTCGATGCTGCGCTCGATAGTGTTTCCGCGCACGGCAATTTGCTCAGCGCAGGGCAGGCCGATGATGGAGTAGCGCCCCCATTGTTCGCCGCCCTGTACCGATTCGAGCAAAAAACTGCGCGGCGCATCGGCCAGTTTCAGGTAGGCCGACAGTGGCGTGTCGAGGTCGGCCAGGATTTCGCGCACATGGGGCGTGCGGCGGCGCGCTTGCATATCAGGCGGCCGCAATCTGCTCGCGCATCGCAGCAATTGTGTCGGTGTAGTCGCCCTTGCCAAAAATGGCCGAGCCAGCCACAAATGTGTCGGCGCCCGCAGCGGCAATCTCGCCGATGTTTTCGACTTTCACACCGCCGTCGATCTCCAGCCGGATATCTAGGCCACTGTCATCAATCTTGCTGCGGATAGTGGCGAGTTTGTCTAAAGCAGACGGGATAAAACTCTGCCCACCAAAGCCGGGGTTCACCGACATCACCAGCACAAAATCCAGCCGATCCATCACGTAGTCCAGCACGGCAACCGGTGTGGCCGGGTTGAGCACCAGCCCAGCCTTGCAGCCTGCGCTGCGGATGAGTTGCAGGCTGCGATCGACATGGTGACTGGCCTCGGGGTGGAAGCTGATCCAGTCGGCGCCGGCCTCGGCAAAGTCGCCAATCAGGCTATCCACCGGCGACACCATCAGGTGCGCATCAATCGTGGCCGTCACACCGTAGTTGCGCAGCGCCTTGCAGATGGCCGGACCGAAGTTCCTGTTGGGCACGTCATTGGTGTCCATCAACTCGAAGTTACCGACATCTGCGACGGCATCCAGCACGGCGGACACATAGTCGCACAGGCGGGCGAGGTCGGACGACAGGATGGACGGCGCAGTCAACGGAGCATGTCTCTTAGACACCTCG
>JAAFAL010000152.1 GCA_018222345.1 bacterium | reverse complement strand
TCACCAATCCGTGCAACGCCGCGCCCGCGACGTGGATGTTCCAGCGGACTACGCGTCCGATGCTTCGGTGCTTATCGGTGCCCGAAACTTCGATGCCATGTGCAGCACTTGCCACACCCCGCCCGGCTTGGGAAATACACCGGTAGCTACTGGGCTGAACCCCCAGCCGCCCGCCCTGCTGGACATTGCGGATCACAGCACGCCTGCAGAGCAGTTCTGGGTGATCGACAACGGCGTGCGGATGACCGGCATGCCGGCATTCGGCCCGACTCATGAATCTTCAGAACTTTGGGGGCTGGTCGGATTCCTGCAAGCAATGAAAGGCGCAGACGCGAACACATACCGCCGGCTGGTGACCAGAGCAGGCATAGCCTTGGATGGCGATGACGGGCATGACCACCGACATGGTCCGGGTGACGACAGTTCAGATGATGGTTCGGCAGCCGATGCAACGGGTGGTGCCGATGGCGATCACCCGCACAGCGACGCAGACGACGGTCATGCGCATGATCATGGGCCGCCTCCGCCTGCCCGCAAAACGCCGAAGGACGACCATTCCGACCATGATCACTCGCATGCTGAACCGACGAAGCCACTTGCACGGAATGACGCCGAAGCACTGGCAAACCAGTTCTACGACGCATTGGCAGATGGCGATGAGGCTGCCGTGCGCAGGGTGCTTGCAGACCAGGTTCTGATCTTTGAATCGGGCGGCGTTGAGAGCTCAATGGACGAGTACGCCGGTCACCACATGCCCAGTGACATGGCATTTTTGCAACAAGCCAAGCGAGTGCCGCTATCTCGAATCTCAGATATTGAGGGTGACCGTGCGTGGGTTGCAACTCGATCCAGATTGACCGCGCAGCTGGGTGATCGGGCCATCGATGTGATCAGCACCGAGACGCTTGTTATGCATCTGGACGCTGAACAGTGGCGCATAGCGCACGTGCATTGGTCATCTGGAAAAGCCAATGGTGAACACTGATGGAAGGCCTGCAGATTGGACAAGCTGCATCCGAAACCGGAATCCCGGTCGAGACCATTAGATACTACGAGCGCGTCGGCCTTGTAACTCCGCACCGGAAAGGCTCGGGAAACTACCGACTGTTTGATGACGAAGTAATCAGCCGGCTCGTTTTTGTACGTAATGCCAAGGCATTGGGGTTCTCGTTGTCCCAAATCAGGAGTCTTCTCAAGGTTCAGGATGCGGACAACCGTGCAGAAATAAAATCGATAGCAGCATCACATCTAGTGGATGTCGAGAAGCGCATCGGCGCATTGATGGCAATAGGTAAGGCGTTGACTGATGCCGTCAATGAATGTGATGGAAAAGGTGGTATCGACGGGTGCCCCATCATTGAGGCCATTGTTGATTATGAGAATTGCGACCGAAGCGCCGCATTGGAGGAAGATCAGGCATGACGACTAGGAAAACTTCGATCTGGCGGACTATCTGCTTTTTGCTTGTTGGGCTACTAGCCGCTTGTTCCAAGCAAACGGACCCTGTCCAGCCCATGCCAAGCTTGGCCAAAGTCACCGTATACAAATCCCCGACCTGCGGTTGTTGCGAAGCATGGGTAGATCATTTGATCGAGAACGGATTCGAAGTGGCGGTTGTAGATGAACCACAAATGAACCCACTCAAAGGCTCTCTCGGAGTTCCGAACGATCTACGCTCGTGTCACACCGCGAAGGTTGACGGTTACATCATCGAAGGTCATGTGCCGGCAAGCGATATCCAACGCCTGCTGGTGGAGCGACCCGATGTCCAAGGACTAGCGGTTCCTAATATGCCGATTGGATCCCCGGGCATGGAGATGGGAACTCGCGTTGATCCATACCGCGTTATGGCGTTCTCTGCTGATTCGCGAACCGTATTTGCCGAACATGGACAGCACTGATTTCGCCGTGGAAATACATCTGATGAAGGCATCCAGAACTGGCGAATGCGGTAATGCGCGTGCCAATTCACGCCTCACCATGCGGTTTACCACGCGAGCCATCGACGAACTGGCGATAGAACTTGTAAGTAAGCAGCAGCGACAGCGCTGCAAGCACATGCCATGCGGAATGCCCGCTCAAGCCATGCCAGTTCGGGCGACACAACACAGGGACAGGGTCTAGGCTCCAGGCCAGCACGCCCAGCCCCGCCGCGCCCCATGCGAGCACGTAGTATTGATACCGCGTGTGTTGCCAGTCGCGAAACGCCAGCCGCAATTCGATGAGGCAGCACGGTGCGCCGAGCACATAAACCCAGATGGCGTACTTCGGGGCCATGTACGCCGCACTGAGTAGCGCCGTTGGCAACAACACTGCGGTGAGGACGAGTATCCAATGGCGTGGTTTTAGCCATCGACGCAGATTCAAGGCCGTCATCACCCCAGTAATGAAGTAAACACTGAGGTAGTCAAGATAACGCGCCCAGCCCAGCCCGGTTGCATGATAAGCGGTCGACCCGGCCGCGATGATGATGGCCAGCCAGCCAAACCAGTGAGCCAGACTGCCGTTTCGTTTAGACCTCAGTATCCATAAGCCTACGAACAAAAAGGCGAGATTGGTCAGCGTATTGCCCGGCTCAACTAGCCAAGCACACAGGTCTGCCTCACAGATACCCTGCAAGGCGTCCGTTTGCGGCCACGGGCATCTGGCGGCATTCATCAGGAGGACCAGGCACTCACTGGAGTCCAGCCTGCACGAACCAAAACGCATGAATCCGCGCACTTGCCGACCCCGCGAGGCTTTGTAAGCAATCCAGCAGGCTCAAATCGACCAAGCGCCATTCGAATCAAAGCCTGCTGACCGCAAATCACTGACCTAGCCTTTTGGCTCGGGAGTGATCATGGTCCGCGCATTCGAGTTCTGGCTGCAAGGTCGGGTGATTAATGCCGTACTCTGCCTGCAATCGCATGGCCGCAGCCTCCAACGCAGGCTGCCAATTATCCAATGCCTGCATCTCCACATGCGCGGACAGCGCACGGCTGTGCGATGACACCTCCCACACATGCAAGTGGTGCACGCCTGAAATCGACGGATGGCTGTCTTGAATCGCGCGCTTGATCTCGTCCAGATCCAATCCCGGTGGCACGCCGGCCATCACGACCCGAAGCGTCTCGATTAACAGCTTGGTGGATGACACGAGGATCAAGACACAGATCACTACTGACAGGATCGGATCGATTGGCATCCAACCCGTCGCCAGCACCACGATTCCAGAGCCCACTGCCGCAACCGAACCCAGCAGATCGCCCATCACGTGCAACATGGCTCCGCGAGTGTTCAGCGTCTGCTCGCCGCGGGACAGCAGCCAGGCAACGCCAATGTTCACCAGCAACCCAAGTGTGCCAACCAGCAATACGGAGCCGCCGTCGACGTCCGGCGTGTCTATCAAGCGCCTGATCGCAGCGTAGACAATCACCGCAACGATGGCGTACATGAAGATGACATTGAACAGCGCGCCCAATACCTCGGTGCGCTGCCATCCGTAACTCAGGCGCGCTGTGGGCGGCCGCTTGGCCGCCCAAGCCGCGAGTGCGCCGACTGCCAACGACAGGCTGTCCGTCAGCATGTGCCCGGCATCGCCGATCAGCGCGAGCGAGTTTGCCAGCCAACCGGCAATCGCCTCTACGACCGCAAAGCCAGTTGTGATAACCAGAGCCATTAGCAGCGTCTTGGTGCTGGACGCAGCATGGCTGTGATCATGGTGGGCGTGACTCAAAATGGCCCCGCGCTGTTCTGTGCACGCTCGATTTCAACTCGCAAGTCGTCGGCGATCGCTATGCGTTGCCAAGGACGAACGTCGCTCCCACCCGTATTTCCATGAGGCACCAGCCCCACGGCAGTCTTGGTTGCTGCCCCAACAATACGAATGCATTGCCCGACGACTTCTCGCCAATTCTTCTGTCGCAGACCCCAAATGAACATGGCCCAGTGAACACGGACGTGCTCACGCGTGCTGGACTGTCCCAGCACATGCGCTCTTTCGAGGTGCTCGAATCCGCGCCCCGGACATCCGCGAATTTCGTCTTTTTTCGCCAGCTCCAGTTCTCGACTGACGGCCGGTCGAATTTCCTTGGAAAAGCTCATCGATCAGTAGACCTGCGTCCAGTCAATAAACGAAAAGACTAACGCTGTAGCTTGGTACAAAGTCAACAGAGCTTTGCCTCCAAGTGAAAGCCGGCAGCATCGTCTTGGTGCAGTAACTATGTGTGATTGTGGTTTGCACTTATTTCAAACCGCTAACTCTGTTCAATGTTGTTCGGCCACATTTTCGGTCATCCATGCCGTGCACCAAGCATGATGACAACCATGCCGGTAAGGCAAAGCCCGACGCCAAGCAAATCGCTATACGTCGGGCGCACTGCATCCACCAGCCACAACCAAGCCAGCGCCACGCTGACATAGACACCGCCATATGCTGCATACACACGACCCGCGGCCTCTGGATGCAGGCTGAGCAGCCACACGAAAAGCGCCAGACTGGCAGCAGCCGGCAACAGCAACCACGCGCTGCCGTCGCGCCGCAGCCACAAGTACGGCAAGTAGCAGCCGACGATTTCGGCGAGCGCCGTGGCGACGAACAGGCCGAACAACTTAGCGCTTTCCGCCAGCATCAAACCTCACCGGCCGTATTGGCGCCTTGCGTCACAGGCTGCTGCTTGGACTCACGGAGGATCCGAATGCCGCCGCGCAGAACAATGCCGGCAACGATCAAGCCGATGACTAGGTCTGGCCAGCGCGATGCCGACACCATCACCAGAATACCCGCCGCGATTACGCCCATATTGGCAATGACATCGTTGGCCGAGAAAATCCAGGCAGCACGCATGTGGACCTCGCCATCTCGGTGTTTACGAAGCAACCACAGGCAGACGACATTCGCTGCGAGTGCGACCAGCGCCACGCCGATCATCCAGCCACTTTGCGGGTCACTTCCGAGTACAGATCGTCGGGCGACATCGATCAACACCAGGCAAGCCAGACTGATCTGCAGCCAGCCCGACAGTCGTGCTGCCGTCGTTTTGGCCGTTGCCGCGCGTCCAACCGCATACAGGCTGATGGCATACACCGACGCATCAGCGAGCATGTCGAGCGAGTCGGCGATCAATCCGGTGGATTGACTCAGCCAACCCAATCCGAACTCGGCGACAAACATCACCCCGTTGATGGCCATCAGAGCGATCAGCACACGCCGCTGCGCCTGATTGCTGGCCTCGAACTCACAGCCGCAGTCGCTCATGCTTCACTTTCCTTGGTGTTTGCCGACAGCTCGCTGTCATCTTCCCGCCCATGCACGATCCGATACAAGGCCGGCAGGAGCAATAGCGTCAGCAAGGTTGAGGACACGATACCGCCAATCACCACTGTGGCCAGCGGCCGCTGCACTTCGGCACCCGTGCCGGTGTTCAGCGCCATCGGTACAAAGCCCAGGCTAGCCACCAGAGCGGTCATCAAGACCGGGCGCAGACGAACCAATGCGCCTTCGATGATGGCCTGCTGCAAGGGCTTGCCATCAGCCCGAAGTTCACGAATGAACGACAGCATCACCAAGCCATTAAGCACCGCCACACCGGATAACGCGATAAAACCAACACCAGCAGAAATGGACAACGGCATGTCACGCAGCCAAAGCAGCCCCACCCCACCAGTGAGCGCCAGCGGCACACCGGTGAAGATGATGAGCGCGTCCTTCAGCGACCCGAAGGCCATCAGCAACAGACCCAGAATCAGCATGAGTGTGACCGGCACAACAAGGCTGAGCCGCTTGCTCGCGGATTGCAGTTGCTCAAACGTGCCACCGTAGTCCAGCCAGTACCCGGCAGGCAGATCGACCTGGTCATTGATGCGCTGCTGCGCTTCGGCCACGAACGAACCGAGGTCGCGCCCACGCACGTTGGCTGTGACCACGACCCGACGCTTGCCGTCCTCCCGGCTGATCTGTGCGGGAGCGGGGGCGAGCTTGATGTCGGCGACTTCGCCGAGCGGCAGGTAGCGTGCGCCACTCTCGCCATGCGCTTCACCTGGGAGCATCAGCGGCAGGCGTTCCAGCGTTGCCGGGTCTTGCCGAAGGCGCTCGGGCAACCTCACGATCAACTCGAACCGGCGGTCACCGTCGAAGATCAAGCCTGCAGCAGTCCCGCCTACAGATGTCGCGACCAGGTCCTGGACGGCTTGCACATTGAGGCCATAACGGGCCAGCGCCGTGCGGTCTGGGATGACCGACAGCACAGGCAAGCCGCTGACCTGCTCGACGCGAACATCTGCAGCAACGTCGATGTTCGGCATCACGCCCTGTCTGTCCGGTGCGCTCCGCAGCAGGTCTTCCAAGTCGGCACC
>JAAFAL010000151.1 GCA_018222345.1 bacterium | reverse complement strand
GTACCGCACTTGGCCAATGGTGCAGGCATCAAAAGGGAGGAATCCAGGTGCGCGACTCGTGGCGCGCCACAACCAGTACCAGCGCTGCAGGCGCTTGGCCACCCAGCGGTCACCGGGCCGCCCATTGCGGCGGATGCGGGCAATGTCTTTGGGCGTGATCCACGTCCCTGCAGACGCTTCGAAGCCTGACAGCGCAATGGGAATGTCGGACTCGAGCACGCGCTCGAACGAGGCAGTGTCGTTGTCGAAATTCGCATCGGGCAGGGCGCGGCGGCTGCGGCCGGCGTAAAAACTCACGCCGCGCTGGCGGCCAGCGCAGAACACGATGTCGATGATATTTTTTGCCGCGTTTGGGTAGAAGTGCAGCAGGTTGGCCAAGTTCGTTGCTGCGCCGATGGCGACGATGCGCAGGGGACGCTGGTCCAGCGCTTCGGCCAGTTTGCGCACGGCCTCGGTCTCAACGCCGTAACTGGCAAAAATGTCGTCGGTGCCTTTGTAAACCGGGATGTCGTAGCGCGCGTAATGGCGCAGCAGCCGCTGCGTTACTGCAAAGCCATTGTCAATGCGTCGGTTAAGGCTGATGCCGTGGATGCGCGCATGGCGGCAGTCCAGCGCCATCATCAGCGCTAGGCCGTCATCGACGTCTTCCGCCACGCGGTTGAAGACGATGTCGGTGTCGATCCAGATGTCCTGGGCCGCGTGGCTCACGGGGTCAAAACCGGTAGCCGGCTTCCAGCGCAACACTGCGCGGTGGGTACAGGCCAACTTGGTGCGCGCCAACCACGGCAACATCGGCGGCCTCGCGGCGGACGATTCGGTCGGTGAGGTTGCGGCCTACCAGTTTGACTGAGAACCGCTTTTGCGGCCCCGAGATGCCGGCAAAGGCGTTGTAGCGCACGTAGCCGGGTTGGCTGTCGATAGGGTCGAGGTCAATGTTCAGAAACTGGTGGCTGGCGCCCTCGGCAACGGCGCCGATGCCTACTGGCCAGTCTAGCCACGGCAGTGCCGACACCGCACCTAACTGCAGGCTGCCCGACCAGCGCGGAGCGCGTTGCAAGGTGCGGCCGCTCAAGTCTTGGCTGGGCGGCGGCTCGCCGGGCCCACTGGTTTGGTCGGCGCGGGCCGGGGCGCCCTCGTAGTTGTCATAGCGGGCGCGCAGGTAGCCCAGGTCGGCGGCCACGTAGGCACCAAAGCTGGAATCCCAGCGCGCCGACAATTCGGCGCCTTGTGTTGTGGCCTTGGCGGCGTTACCGACAAAAAACTCGGTGCCGTCCAGGGCCGCCACCTGCAGGTTGTCGAACTCGGTGTGAAACAGGCCCAGCGAGCCTGACACGCCAAAGCCGGTTTGCAGCCGTAGGCCCGCTTCGATGGTCTCGGAGTTTTCTTCCTGAAATTCAGCGCGTTCTGGCACTGCGGCCAAGTTGTTGAAGCCGCCGGACTTGAAGCCGCGCGCCAGCGTCAGGTAACTGCTGATGGCGGGCGTGATTTCGGCCAGCAGCGACACCCGCGGCGACAAGTCGGTTTCGCTGCGCTCGCCGTTGAGGGTGTATTCCTCTTCCTCCAGCACTTCGCCCAGCGCCTGGCCGGTGGCGCCGACATGTTCCAGCACTTGATTGCCGGCCTTGGTTTCGCGGGTCCAGCGCGCATCCAGCCGCAGCGTCCAGATATCGCCCAAGTACCAGCGGGTTGATCCGAATACCGAGTAAGTGGTTTGGCGCTGAATCAGGTGGTGCAGGCTGGCGCCGCGTTCCAAATTGGCAATGTCGCCCAGCCCGGCAACACCAAGTGCTGGCCCCAAGGCACCCAGGCCAGCGACAGCAGCATCGCCAGCGCCGGGAATCATGTTGTTCAGCACCGGCGCTGCAAAGGCTGCGCCGCCCTCATTGAACACGACGATATCCACCGCGAGGTCGAGGTCGGACCGAAAGCCGAACACGCCCACGCTGTAATCGCCCCAGCCGGTTTCACGGTCAAAGCGCAACTCGACACTGCGCTGCCGATAGGTTTCGACAGACGGCAGGTTGAGCAGCGGCACCGGGCTGATGTCCAAGTCGAGGTCGGCAACAACGTCTTGCTCGGAGGTGCTGGCCAGCAAGCGGAAGGTGCCAATGTCCGGTGTCAATTCAACCCGCCCGATGATGTCGCTGCCCTCGATGCGCGCCCCCGAGGGGCGGTGGTTGGTGTGGGTCGTGGCGTCGGTGATGTCGGCCGAGGTTTCGGGATCGAACTGGCGAAACAGTTGCAGGGTCTGCTCGCTGGCTTGGCTCAATTCGAAGCTGTCGCCGTCCTGGTTGATCTCGGCCGTCTGCACCGTCAGTTCGGTGTAGATCAGGTTGTTCGGTGTCCACTGCAGCTTGCCGCGCCCGCCTTGGCCCGGGCGGGCCAGATCGACGCGGTTTTGTGTGGTGTTGAACAGGTGGCCGTCTTCTCGGGTTTCGGAGTAGGCAATCCGCCCGGCCAGGGTGTCGGTGATCGGTCCCGACAGCGCCGCGCGGCCACGGCGGCGGTCGTCGCTACCACCGAGAAACTCAGCGTAGCCCTCCAGGTAGGGCGTCGCACTGGCAGTACGCACATTCACCGCCCCCGCCACAGTGTTCTTGCCCAGGATGGCGCCTTGCGGGCCACGCAGCAGTTCGACTTGGTCGAGGTCGAGAAAGTCGAACAGCGCCACCTGCGGCCGGCCCAGGTAAACGCCGTCAACAAAAAAACCTACCGATTGCTCGGCGCTACGCACACTGCCGGTGCCCAAGCCGCGCACGAACAAGAATGTGTTGGTTGGAGTGAGCGCCAACTGTGCATTGGGCAGTCGGTCGGCCAGCGATTCGAGGTCGGTGATGTCGGTTTCGCGCAGCTCGGTGTCTGTTGTCACGCTCACCGAGATGGGTGTTTGGCTCAGCGTGTCTGCGGTGGGTGTCGCCGAGATGACAATGGCGTCAAAGGTCTGCACATCGTCGTCCGGCGGGCTGCTGCCGGCGGGTTCTTTTGGCGCGTTTTCCGATGGCACCGGGATGGTTTCGAGTTCGCCATCGTCTTGCGCCTGCGCAGGTGGCGGATGCGCGATCAACGCCGCAGCGCACAGGGCGGCGGCCAAGGCCGGCCAGCACCAAGGCTTGTACGACCCACTTCGGTTTCCGATGAGAGGCATGGTTGTTCTGGTTTGTCTCGATCCGCTGGTGACGCGCTGTGGTTTGTCGTGCGGCTGCGCGTTCTTGTTACCGCTGCCAGTGTAGCGCTAGCGCCCGATCGCATCACGCTTTAACGTAGGCCGCATGCGTGACAGTTTTCGCAACGATGGCCTGACGCTGTCTTATCTGGATTCCGCGCCGGGCGACACCCAGCGCCAGGTTGTGTTGCTGTTGCATGGCTTTCCCGACGAGGCATCCATGTGGCAGCGGCAGATTGATGCCTTGCACGCCGCCGGCTACCGCGTGTTGGCGCCGGACATGCGCGGCTACGGCGAGTCTGACATTCCGACCAGCCAACGGGCACACCATTGGACACGTGTTGCTGCTGACCAAGTGGCATTGCTCGACCATTTGGGTATCGAGCAGGCGGATGTCGTGGGCCACGATTGGGGCGCAGTGATGACGTGGTTCCTGGCAATCAGCCAGCCGACGCGCCTGAAGCGTGCGCTGGCCATGACCGTCGGTCATCCGACCAGTTACGCACGCGCCGGTATCGCGCAAAAACTCAAAGGTTGGTACACGCTTTATTTCTGCATTCCGGGGCTGAGTACATGGCTGCTGCGAGGCAAGGGGCTGCTTGGCCTGCGCCGCGTTTTTGGCACCCATCCGCAGATGGATCACGCCATGGAGCGCGTGCTACGGCCAGGGCGGATGCGCGCAGCCATCCGGCTTTACCGCGCCAACCTGCTCAGTGTGTTGTTCGCCAGCCACGGCCCGGCGGGCGTGCCCATGCTGGGCATCTGGGCCAGCGGCGATCCGCTACTCACCGAAGACCAGATGCAGAACTCTGGCAAGCGCACTGACGCTGGTTGGACCTACGAGCGCTGGGATTGCGGTCACTGGATTCCGCTGGAGCAGCCTGAGCGGCTGAACCAGCGCTTGTTGGAGTGGCTGAGCAGCTAGTGCTGTGTCCGAGTCGTAATCCTCTGGGAGACAGGTAGTAACCCCCTCTCCCGCGGGGAGAGGGTTGGGGTGAGGGGGGTGTTTCGGCTGGTAGTACTTTGACAGCTCAGTACTTGTCGGGCTTCCTGCCCTCCAAGCCCCGACCGCCGTCCGGCCCGCCATCCATGGCGGGCGTGAGCCGTGCAGGCAAGCAATGCTCGCCTTTGCATAAGCGCGGCTCACCCTCATCCGGCGCTTCGCGCCACCTTCTCCCTGAGGGAGAAGGCATTCAACTCCCCTCTCCTTGGGGGAGAGGGGTTGGGGGTGAGGGCAATCGACGGCCCAATGAACTACGCAGCTTCTACTGTATCCGGCTCATCAGGCTGCGGCGTGTTAGGCGCATCCGGCAGCATTTGAGACACCATCCACTCCATAGTGTGGCGGCGCATGTAGCGCGGCACGGCATAGGTGAATCGCGCCTCGGCGCGGGCCGCCTTGGCAATGCGCGGGATGTCTTCGGCTTTCAGTTCTTCCACGTAGTCGGGGATGCCGAATTTCTTGTTCATTGCGCGGATGCGAGCGATGAATAGCTCAGCGCGTTCCTCGGCGCTCATCACCTCGTCGCCAATGCCGGCCTCGCGTGCCAGCCGCGCCAGGCGCTTGGCGCATTCGGGTTTGGAATAATCCAGCACATAGGGCATCACGATGGCGTTCGCGCGGCCGTGTGGCACGTGATACAGCGCGCCAAAGTTGTGAGCAATGGCGTGCACATAGCCCACGCCGGCCTGGGTAAAGGCTTTGCCGGCCAAGTGCGAGGCACGGGCCATGGCTTGGCGAGCCTCGAGGTTCTTGCCGTCTTCGACTGCCGTCTCCAGGTTCGCCATGATCAGCTTGACGGCTTCCAAGGCCAGCACATCTGTGCGATCCATGGCATTCCCGCTGATGTAGGCCTCGACCGCGTGGGTGAGGGCGTCCATGCCCGTGGCGGCCGTCACGTGTTTTGGCACACCCAACATCAGGCCACCGTCCAGCGCAGCCAGGCGCGGCATCAAGCGGGGGTCGAGCATGGGCAGTTTGCGCTGGCCCTTGGTATCGGTCACTACCGCGGCAATAGTCACTTCGGAGCCCGTGCCGGCAGTCGTGGGCACGGCGTAGAGCGGCAACATGCCGCGCATCACGCGGAACATGCCGGTCATGTCCATGATGCTGCGTTTGGGGTTCTTGCCGCGGGCTGCCACGGCCTTGGCGGCGTCGATCACCGAACCACCACCCAGCGCAATTACACCGTCGCAATTGTTGGCGTTGAGCACTTCGACGGTGGCCTCGATTTGCTCTACCGTCGGGTCGGGTTTGACGTCGTCATACACCGTCACCTTGATGCCACCGGCCTCCAGCACATCGACCATCGGTTGGATCAGCCCAGTGCGCACCGGGGTCTTGCTGGAGATGAACAGCAGCGACTTGTGCCAGCGTTTATCGACAATGTATTTGCACATCTCGACCGACGGCGATTCGCCCTGGAAGGTCTTGGGCCAGTTAAATGGCAGTACGGCCGTGGCGGCCTTGAGGCCCTTCATCGACACCCCGTGCACATAGGGTTCGGTGAGGCGGGCAATGAATGATTTTTGGGTTGCGCTGACCATTGTGGGTGTCTCCCGCGGTTGTTTCGAGTCGTTATTTTTTGCCGATTTAGGCCGGCTTTATGTATTGCAGTATAAGGCTTTGCGCGCTGGCGCTAGTCGGCCAATACATCGCCGGGCACATGCACCGCGCCGCTCATTAGCACGCGTGCACTGCGGCTCATGATGGCTTTTTTCGCAACCCAGCGGCCATCGACCTGCTCGGCCGCAGCCCCAACGCGCAGCGTGCCCGAGGGGTGGCCAAAGTTGACCGCCTCACGATCACCACCGCCAGCAGCCTGATTGACGACAGTGCCGGGGATGGCACTAGCCACTGCAATGGCTACAGCGGCTGTGCCCATCATGGCGTGATGCAGCTTGCCCATGGATACGGCCCGCACCAGCAAGTCGATGTCGCTGGCGGCAATGTTTTTGCCGCTGGACGCGATGTAGTCAGCCGGCGGCGCCACGAACGCCACCTTGGGCGTGTGCCCGCGGTTTGCAGCTTCGCTCACATCCGCGATCAGGCCCATCTTCACAGCGCCATGGGCGCGGATGGTCTCGAACCGGGTCAGCGCCTCGGCATCTTCATTGATGTCGCCTTGCAGTTCGGTGCCGGTGTAACCGATGTCGGCGGCGTTGACGAAGATTGTCGGGATGCCCGCAGTAATCATCGTGGCCTTGAGCGTTCCAATGCCCGGCACGTCCAGTTCATCGACAACATTG
>JAAFAL010000218.1 GCA_018222345.1 bacterium | reverse complement strand
GCCTCCTGCCGTGCGTGCGCTGCGCTGACAAGCAGTGCTCGTCCTTGCATCAGCGCATCTCACCCTCATCCGCCGCTGCGCGGCACCTTCTCCCAATGGGAGAAGGGTCGTTTCTCCCCTCTCCTGGGGGGAGAGGGGTTGGGGGTGAGTGGCGCTTAGGCTACGACCCGATAGCACGGCACATACTCGGCACCAGGCAGCCGCATCCGCTGTTGCGCCACGAAGGTCTGCAGCAGGCCGTCCAGCTCGCGCATCAGGCTGGCATCGCCGCGTAATTCAAACGGGCCATGCTCGGCCACCGCACGGATGCCATCGGGTTTGACGTTGCCTGAAACGATGCCGGAAAACGCGCGGCGCAGGTTGGCGGCGAGTTCGTCCGCTGGCTGGTCGCGGCTCAAGTTCAAGCTCGCCATCGCTTCGTGCGTGGCGGCAAATGGTTGCTGGAAGCCAGCGGCAATCTTCAGCTTCCAATTAAAGCCCCAGGCATCACGCGCCTGCTCGCGCCAGTCAAACACTTGCTGCGCACCCTCGGCGCAGGCACGCGCCACGGCGGCGGGGTCATCGACAATCATCCGATAACGCGATTGCGCCTCACGACCCAGCGTGGCACCAATGAAGGCATCAATCTGGCGCAAATAGTCGGCTGATGATTCAGGGCCGGTGATGATCATCGGCAACGGAATGTCTGCATTGTCCGGATGCAACAAGATGCCCAGCAGGTGCAAAATTTCTTCGGCCGTGCCGACGCCGCCGGGGAAGATCACCACTGCGTGCCCAAGCCGCACAAAGGCTTCCAGGCGCTTTTCGATATCCGGCAGCACCACCAGTTGGTTGACGATGGGGTTGGGCGGCTCGGCGGCGATGATGCCCGGCTCGGTCACGCCCAAATAGCGCCCATGCTGGCGGCGCTGCTTGGCATGGCCTACGGCGGCGCCTTTCATGGGGCCTTTCATGGCGCCAGGGCCGCAGCCGGTGCAAATATCCAGCCCGCGCAAGCCCAGCGCATGGCCGACTTCCTTGGTGTAGTCGTATTCGACACGGGCAATGGCATGGCCACCCCAGCACACCACCAGCGGGTCGCGCTCGCCGGCGCGAATGGCCTCGGCGTTGCGCAGCAACTCGAACACCAAATCCGTGGTGCCCAGTTCTGTCTCGCGCTGTGCGTGGCGCGCCGCCACCAAGTCACGCAGCACAGCGAACAAATGCTCGCGGATGCCTTCGATGATTTCGCCGTCAACAAACGCCGCATCCGGCGCGCCCGTCAATTCCAGCCGGATACCCCGGGGCTCTTCGACCACGCGCGCGTCGAAGTCCGGGTTCTTGGCAAACACTTCATGGGCGTCATCGGTCTCTTGGCCGATGTTCAGCACGGCCAGCGCGCAGGCGCGAAACATGTCGTGCAAGCCGCCCTGCTCGGTCGATGACAAGGCGTCGATTTCGCGCCGCGACAACAAGCGCAGACTGCCGCGCGGGCCAATGGTTGCATCCATCTTTTTTCGACTTGCTGTTGTTCGTGCTGGCAGTGTGCATCAGCCGTGGCTTTGGTGCATGCTGCGTCCATCACATAAACCGGCCCGCACAGTGAGCAACAACACCTACACGCTTTATGGCATGGACATTTCGC
>JAAFAL010000150.1 GCA_018222345.1 bacterium | reverse complement strand
GAAACTCGGGCGTGTTGAACACCTTGGTCCTAGCCTTGTAGAACAGATGCGCACCCTTGATCTGCAGGTGCATCGGCACCACACGGGCGACCGTATTCATTGTGCGTGTATGGATGTTCATGATTGTGCCTCCACTGGCTACATCTGGAATTCGGGCAGTCGAACGATCAGGCCGTCCATCGCCTCTGTCACTTCAACCTGGCACCCCAAGCGAGATGTTTTGCAACGCTCCGGCGTCATGTCGAGTAGTTGCAGTTCATCGCTGCCAGGCTCGCCGAGTCGGCCAAGCCACTCGTCCGACACGATGAGGTGGCAGGTTCCACATGCGCATGCCCCACCGCAGTCGCCGTCAATGCCGGGCACCGCGTTGTTGACGGCTGTATCCATCAGCGTCGAACCAACCACGAGTTCCACCTCGTGTTCGGTGTTGTCGTGCTCGATATAAGTGATTTTTCCCATTGGTTCTCTCCTAGATCCGTGCGTTCTCGCTTCGCAAACCGCGTGAATGGTTCAGCGAATTTTCATCGCCAGTAGCGGACACCCGCGTCACCAACTGTCAACAGCCCACTCCCGAGCGGAATGGCTCGTACAAAAGCCCCCAATTCTCGATCTACATCGTCGGTCAGCACTAATACATAAGGTGGGCCTGAGGGCTCGGCAGGTGGAATGCCCGCCTTGGCCTTGTCCAGCGTCAACTGTTTGAGTGTGCGGCCATCGAGCACTTGTAGCGTGCCATTGAGTGCCGCAACGGCGTATCGCTGATCGCCCAGCGGGGTGAGACCGAATATGGACTGCTTGGCGGCATTGTCGATGCGCGCCCACTCCCCGCTTGTGACATCGCGCGTGACGAAGAGATTACCGCGCAGTCCGCCGATCACGGCACCGCGGTCACCCAGCGGGGCCGCTGCAAACAAGGAGCTGTCATAAGGAGAATCCAAGGCAGACCACGTGGCCGCGGCGTCTGTGGAAATAGCCAAAGTCCCGAATTCTCCAACCACCAGAACGGCTCCATTCCCCAAGCGCGTCAGGTCGTTGAAGTGAAAGCCTTCGTCGGTCAGTGCGTTCTCGGACCTGATCCAGGTCACGCCTCCGTCGCTGGTACTGAACATCGCACCGTAGGTTCCAACGGCGATGCCATTGGATGCGTCGAAAAACATCACGTCGAGCAGTGCTGATGCGCCCGGGTTGAATTGCTGGACGACCCATTGCTCGCCCCCGTCGGTCGTGTGCAGGATGACCCCATCGTGCCCGACAACCCAGCCCCGAAGCGGGTCCACGAATTCCACCGCGGTGAGCAACACGTTCACAGGGACCTTCGCTTGATGCCAGTCACGTGCATTGTCCGAGCGCAGGATGTGGCCGCGCCAGCCGACAGCCACGTACTGGTCGCCGGTTTTCACGATATCCGTCAACAACGTGCTGACGGAATTGACTGCGGTTTCAGCTGGTGCGGTTCCCTCCGGCACACTGGCATGGGTGGCCGAGCCGATCACGGCCGCCCCGATCAGACCGGCTCGACATTGCAGCGCGAGCCACCCAAGGGACGTTTGTGGGGCTGTTTTCAATGTGAATTCTCCTCGAATCATGGCCGACAGATCAGAACTGGTACTTGAGGAACAAGCCGAGATTGTCACGGTCCTGGTACAGGTTGTTTTCGCCGGCACCGAAGAATGCGTTGTAGGCAATCGTCGCTGAGTAGCGTCGGCGGTATGTGGCCTCGAGCAGCAGGTTGAAAGTCTTGCGTCCTTGGACAAAATTGCCGGCCGGCCCGGGAGCGTTGCCTTGGATGTCGTGCTGCCAGATGAACAATGGTTGCAATGCCACACCGGGGACCAAGCTTTCGTAGCGAAGCCGCCCCACCACGCGATATCCCCACGAGAATGCGTCGGCGAAGGCATTGCGCGGCGCCTGAAAGGGATTGAAGCGCAAGCCATCCGGGCCGACACTGCAACTGGGGTTGCCAGCACAGGCCAGCCGCGATCCGTCGGCCCCACTGCCGTTCGCACCCGCACTGGCATGCGTGGTCGCGGTTAACGGGCCTTCGATCTGCAGTTGGTCGAAGTCGGGCATGTTCAACACATGCGTGGCGGCCAACTCGTACAGCAGAATCACCTGGTCTGCAAAGACCCAGTTCTCCGATGCACCCAGCACACGCGTCGCGCCGAGGTTGTATTGCGCCACCTTGCCGGGGATCCAGCCCTGGATGTAGCTGTTTGGCGCATTCTCGCCAACGGTTCCACCTCGAAACGTGGTAATGAAGTTGGGGAAAGACCGCGCAGAACCGGGCGCGGCACCGACCAACAAGTTTACGGTGTCGGGGTACGGGTTGTTGCCTTGGGCATCGACATGGTCATTGCCGTCATACACAACGTAGTTCCCCGCCTCATCAAAGCCCAGCCCGGCCTGCGCGCCGGCGCAACCCACGCTTTCGTCGTGGCATCGCGTCAGGGTCGGCCCGAAGGCCGCGAACGCCAAGTCGACCAGAGCCACCTGCAACGGCACGTTCGGGCGATACGACACTTCGCCCTGGAACGAGTACTCACCAAACGTCGTCGTGAAATCAAGGCCGAACATCCGAATGTCTTCCGGGTACTCGACCTGGGCTGCCGATGAATCCAGGGGAAGCGCATCCGAGAACGGTTGCGAGGGATCACCGTTCAGGCCCAATGCCAGCCCGAGGAGGTCCCCACCCAAGTCGGCAGCAACGCCCGGCCGTTGCGCGAGCAAGGTGCCAGCGTCCGTCAGCAATTGCGTGCGCCCTGGCTCGAAGGCCACCGGCAGGTTGGGACAGAGATCCAGAAATTCCGTGGTGTTGGTGGCATTGGCACCAGCCGCGTTGCCCTCGGCCCGCGCACAGGATGCATCGGTGGCATAGAAGCTCACGTAGGGCAGCTTGGAGTGATAGTTCATGAAGTAGGCACCGAACTCGGTCCCGTTGTTGAACCCTTCGGCGTAGTACTTCAACGCAATGCCGTACTGGCCGCTGTCTCGCGCATCCACATCCGGGCGGCGGTCGATGTTGAGCGTGGTTGGCGTGATTTGTGCCAATGGACTGTTGAGCAGCGTACCGACGTTGTCCGGGTCGTCCGCAGACCCACCGAACGAGATGTGCACGGTGTCTCGCAAATTGTCGGTCCCGATGTCGACAAATGACATGTAGCTGCCTGGCGTCGGAATCTCGATGGGCTCCCATTCATACTGGTAGTACACCTCGACCCCGAGGTCGCCGAAATTCGTCGCGCCGCGAACCATGCCCACCGGCACGAACAGCTCCTCAAGCAGGCCGAATCCCAGCCGGTACAGGCTGTTGGCGTTGACTGGCTGCGCCTGATTGACACTGTTGATGACGGCGACTGTGCTCTGCCCCCAGTTCACGGTCTGCTTGCCCACGCGAAACACGTACTCACGATCTCCGATGACCGGGAAGGCAAAGAAATTGGCGTCCAGCAGGTCATAGCGCAGCCCGATTTCCTTGGCCTCTGCCTTGTCACGAATCAGGGTGGTTGGCTCACCCGGACCGAAGGTTTGCACGGCGTACCGATTGCCAGTGGTCGGCTGATCGGTAATACCGACACGATCGACATTCTCTGCTGTAATCAGGTTGGCGCGCGTCTCTTCGAAGTCCTCGTAATTGACGTAGTCGTATATGCCGATGCCACGAAAGAAGAAGCCGTACTGTCCGCCGCCAAATTCGATCTTGACGTCCTGAGACAACTTCAGTGGCGCCTGTGTGATATCGCCCTTGTCGTAGTTGAGGTTGCCGTCATCGAAGTTCAGCGATGCCATGCCAGGCGCGTTTGCCAGTCGTTCCGACGGAAAATTCTGCGTCCGGTGCAAGCCCTGACAGCTCTGAAACTGCCCTGTGCACAGGTCCGGATTCAGTGCTGACTTGCCGACCAGAAAGTCATCTCGCTCCTCGATGCGCCAGGCAGCGCCGAAAGTAACGGTGTTGTTCAGTACGCCGTAGAAATTCTCGCCAAGCAGATCGAAGTCGAACTCGATTGCCGCTGCATTGCTTGACCAGCCAATCAGGCCAACCACCATGCAGGCTGTTGCGCGGATGCGACTCGGAATATTCATGGGTTGCTCTCCTCCCCGAAATGCACGGATATCGGTCTAGTTTTGTCGGGCAATGGCCGGTGCCTGGGCTCAGGCACCGACCTCGCCATCTGGCGCTGCTACTTCGATGCCTTGCGCTGAATCGTTCGCGGCTCGAAGGTGTTGTCCGTGAGCCGCACAGTGCCGTCATAGGGCTCGTCCTCATTGATCATTGCTGTCACGAAGTAACGCCCTGAATTGAGGTGGTAGATGGTCTCTACGTGCGTGGTGGCCGACAGATTGTTGAAATACGGCACCAGGTGTCCTTCCTGGAACTGCGTCAACTTGCCCTCGTGGTCATAGTTGTCGATCGCCACCAAATTCCAGCTGTCTTCGTCGAAGTACATGACGCGTTTGCTGAAGGTGTGGCGCTGGTCTTCCTTGTTGTTGGCCTCGACCACCCAGACGCGATGCAACTCGTAACGCGGCAGTTCGGGGTTGATGTGGTTGGGCGACGCGATGTCGTCGTACGTGGTGGGGGGCGTGGCAATCTTGTAGCTGTTGTAGGGGACGTACATTTCCGCCTTGCCCTTGAGCTTCCAGGTGAAGCGTTCGAGCACACCGTTGTACATATCAACCTGGTCGTAAAACTGGTGACCATCGGTGCCCTCGTAGGGGTTGTCACAGCACACTGCCGGCGCCCGACGGATCCGCTTCAGTGCGGGTGCATACAGCCAGGCCGAACGCCCTTCCGTGCCGAAGCCGGCTTTTTCATGCACCAGGATGTAGGTGCCGGCGATCCGTGGCGGCGACAGGGTCTCGGACAGGTAGCGCAGAAAATCCGTACCCGGCTTGAGCTCAGGTGGACTGTCCATGTCGGTGTTGGCGTAGTAGAACAAGACGTCCTCGACAATCTTGGTCAAGCCGAACGACCCGTCCTGCTGGACGATCATCTGGTTGTTGAAGCGCTTGATGACATTGCCACGCCATTTCACCCGATGATTCCATGCGGGCTCTGCACCCGTCTGTGGAATCGGAAACGGAAATCCGAGATAGGCTCCCTTGGGGTTGTCCACGCCTTCCAGCGAGGCCCGGGTCGCGTTCTTGATCGTCGCCTCCTTGATCTCGTCCGGAAAATTGACCTTTCGGTGCGATGGATAAACCATCATCTTGTAGCTGTCGGGGAAGCGCCTCAGCAGTTCCTTGTGCCCTTCCGAAAGTTTGTTGGCATGTTCCGAGAGGTTGGCCGCAGTAATCGTGAACATCGGCTTTTCATCGGCGATGGACGGGTCTTGCGGAAACCAGCCCTTGAGCTCTCCGGCCTGCTCAGCCGGAGTCCATTCCGGAATCGTGCCGGCCTCGTTGCCTGCCCGAACGGCGCCCACCGGCGTCAACTCTTTGCCAAGCTTTGCGGCCTCTTCGGCTGATACGCCTGCGCTGGCAGGCATGCCAGCGGCAGCCAGAACTGCGCCTGCCACGCAGGCCACGGTGTATTTGTGGATCATGGTCATGCTTTTCTCCTCATCGTTCTAGTGGATTCGTTTTGCGCGCCTCGAGGCGCATTAGGCACTGATGGTTACTGCTCATTGGGTCGCCGCTACAGCTGCCGCATCCACGTCAGCCGAGCGGGCCTTCGGGCGCAGCAAAAATGCCGCAAACGCGGGCAACAGCAGCGCCGCTGCAAATGCGTTGGCGATGAACATCATCGTGAGCAAGATGCCCATATCGACTTGAAACTGGAGTTCCGAGAACATCCACGTGCACACAGTCGCGGCGAGCGTGGCGGCAGTGAAAATCACGGCCTTGCCGGTCTGGTGGAGCGTGTCGGCATAGGCTTCGCGCAGCCGCATGCCCTTCTCGATCACGTTCTCTTCCAGAATGCTGTAGATGTAGATGCCGTAGTCCACACCAATGCCCGCGGCGAACGCCGCCACGGCGAGATTAGAAAACTTCACGCCGATCTCGAGCCAGACCATGACCGCGTAGGACACCACGTGGACCAAAGCCAATGGCACGAGTACACAGACCAGGCCGGCCAAGCTGCGGAAGGACAGAAACACACAGAGACCGATTCCGAGGAACAACCAAATCAGCACCGTGGCCTCGGTGTCCTCGATCACGTCATTGACGGCAGCCATGACGCCGACATTGCCTGTAGCCAACTTGAATTTGACCGGCGCATCAGGCGGCAGCTCCGCCATGAATGCTTCGATGCTCTCGATGATGTGGTCGATGGTTTCAGCCTTGTGGTCTTGCGTGAAAACCAACACGGGAATGGCGCTGCAATCCTTGTTCAACAAGCCGGTTGAACTGGGGAACGGCTGAACCGTAACGACCAGTGCAGCGCTGTCTCGCGGCAGCGCGTTGAGCTTGGGGTTGCTCTCCACATAACTGTTGAATACTTGCCGTTGCAGCTTGGGCAGCGACAGCGTGGACTGCACGCCATCGGTATTGGCCATGCGCCATCCGAAGCGGTCGATCAGCGAAATGATGTCGTGTTCGATGCAGCCATCTGCCATGCCTTCGCAGCCCAACGTGAGCAAATCCACACCGCTCGCAAAGTCATAGAC
>JAAFAL010000149.1 GCA_018222345.1 bacterium | reverse complement strand
GGGTAGTAGCAAGACTTGGCGGCACGGTGCAGGACGAAGGCCAAATCGTTGTATGGTCCGACCCACTCGGTTGCGTCGATGGTGCCTTCTGACAGCGCCAGAAATAGCTCACCACCGGGGATGTTTTGCACCGTCACGCCGAGCCGCCGCAGCACCTCGCCGCCGAGGCCGGGAATGCGCATTTTCAAGCCCTTGAGATCGGCCACCGAGTTGATCTCGCGCTGGAACCAGCCGGCCATTTGCACCGTTGTGTTGCCGGCATCGAACGGGATGACGCCAAAAGGTTTGTAGAGTTCGGCCCACAGTTCCATGCCGCCGCCAAATTGCACCCAGCCGCTGATTTCCTGCGCGGTCAACCCAAACGGCACGGTGGAGAAGAACTGCGCCGCGGGCACCTTGCCTTTCCAGTAATAGGCCGAGCCGTGGCCCATTTGCGCTGTGCCGGCTGAGACCGCATCGAATGTTTCAAATGCGGGCACCAGTTCGCCAGCGCCATAAACCTTGACCTTGAGGCGCCCACCGGACATCTGGGTGATTTGCTCGGCCAAGTGGTTAGCACCAGTGCCCAGCGCAGGGAAGTCGCGTGGCCAGGTGGTGACCATCTTCCAGGTGATGGGTTGGGCCGACGGCGCGCTGCTTGCATCGGTATCACAGGCTTTTTGCCCGCAGGCCGCCAGCGCCGGCAGGGCGGCGGCGCCAAGGCCAGCGCGGATCAGATCACGTCGTTTCATGGTTGCGCCATTGTGGTGGTGCGCCGAGTTTAGCAATGCGCCGCAAGCGCGTTAGCATCAGGCCATGACTGCACAGAGCGATCAAGTCGAAATCCGCACGTGCGGGCGCGGCCTGCACGAAGTCACCGATCAAATCGTGGAGGCGGTCAAGGGTTCGGGCATCACGGACGGTTTGTGTACTGCCTGGATCCGCCACACCAGCGCATCGCTAATCGTTTGTGAGAACGCCGACCCCGATGTGCTGGTTGATCTGGAAACCTTCCTGGCTGACTTGGTGCCGGATGGCGACCCGCGCTTCGTTCATCGCGCCGAAGGGCCAGATGACATGCCAGCCCATGTGCGCAGTGTGCTGACGGCGACGAGTTTGGCCATCCCGATTGCAGATAAGCGCTTGGTGCTGGGCACTTGGCAGGGTGTGTTCGTTTATGAGCATCGGCACAAACCGCATCAACGAAAAATATCGCTGAGTTTGATCGGTGACTGAGACGTCAGCGAATTGCTGCGTTAAACTTGCGCCGCTCTCGAATGCTGGGCAAGACGCTCAGCCGGGGAGCGTTGCGAGAGCAGGAGCACATCGAGGTGCGACGCCAGCGCAGTTAAAGTCCGCACTACCGGAGAGATGGCAGAGCGGTTGAATGCACCGGTCTTGAAAACCGGCAAGGATGCAAGTCCTTCCAGGGTTCGAATCCCTGTCTCTCCGCCATTCAGGCACAAGCCCGCTTAAGCGGGCTTTTGTGTTTTTGATGGTGCGAAAAACCTGGTGGAGCTGAGGGGAATCGAACCCCTGACCTCGTCATTGCGAACGACGCGCTCTCCCAACTGAGCTACAGCCCCAACTCATGACGTCAGGGTAACAATCACGTTGGCGCACGTGCACGCGCGGGTTAGTCGCCCTCATCAATGGTGATGCCAATCGGCGTCCGCCGCATCGGCGGGCGCCGGCGATCCAGGCCACTACCGCCTTGATGGTTGGCAAAGCGGTTGCGGTTGTCTTGTTCGCGGATCACGCCCAAGCGCAGTTGCTGTTGAGCGGGAGCGCTGAGCGGCGTGGCGCCAAATTCTGATTCGAGCAACAGGCCGCCGCCGTCAACGCGCATGCGGTCGATCAGATCGCCACCATCGGGTACCGGCACGCCCGCACAACCACCGAGCAGCAGTGCCGTCGCAAGCGCTGCGGCCAAGTGTGCAATGTTGTTGTAGCGGGTATAGGCCATGGCATCGGTATGATACGGGGCCCATATCGCTTGGACATGGCCATGCCGCAGGTGTCAGACGCGTTGTACCGCGAGGGCAACCCCACGTTTACTGACGCCCAAGTCGAGCGCCTGCGCGCCTATGGTGACGAGGTCGAAATGGCGCTGGGCGATGTGCTGTTTTGCGAAAACACCAAGCCCGATTTGTTCATCATGCTTGCTGGCGAGACGGTGCTGGTCGAGCGGATGGAAGGTTTTGACGAGATACTCGCGCGCTTTGATACGCCGCATCGCGCGATTGGCGAGTTGAGCCTGCTCACCGGTCAAACCGTGGGCTTTCAGCTTATAGCCAGTCAGCCCGGCCGGGTGTTGCGCATTAGGCGCGATCGCTTGCGCGAACTGTTGGCCGCCGAAACCGAGGTGTCGGATGTGATGATTCGCATGCTCGCAGCACGGCGCTCTATCGTGATTGAACTGGGCGCCAAACGCTGGCGCGTGTTGCGGCTGATTGGCTCCAAGTATTCCGGGCGCACACTCAAGCTGCGCGAGTTCCTGGTGCGCAATCGTGTGCCGCATCGTTATCTCGAACTGGAAGACGAGCCCGACGATTGCCAGGCGGTGCTGGAGCGCTACGGCCTGCAGGCCGACGACGGTCCGTTCGTCATCTGGCGTGGCGAGCAGGTACTGCAACGCCCGAGCACCGGCGAACTCGCCGAGTTGATCGGCCTGACAACGGATTTCGACACCGACAATGATTTTGACCTTGCGGTAGTAGGCGCCGGACCTGCCGGCTTGGCGGCGGCGGTGTATGGCGAAAGCGAGGGGCTCAACACGGTGTTGATCGAGGCCACTGCGCTGGGCGGGCAAGCGGGTATGTCATCGCGTATCGAGAATTTTCTTGGCTTCCCGGCGGGCTTGTCCGGGCAAGAGCTAGCCACCCGCGCCATGGTGCAGGCGCTCAAGTTCGGTGCCACGCTGGCCTTGCCCTGCGAGGTCACCAGCTTTGCTCGCAATGGTCACGGTTGTTTTGCCTTGGGCTTGAGTTCGGGCGCAACCGTGCGCGCACGCTCGGTGGTGATCGCGACGGGCGCCGCGTATCGCAAGCTGGCGCTGGACAACATCGAGGCCTTTGAGGGCGCTGGTGTTTACTACGCCGCGACCGAAACCGAAGCCCGTTTGTGCGAGCAAACCGAGGTGGTGGTGGTCGGCGGTGGCAATTCGGCCGGGCAGGCGGCGCTGTTTTTGGCCACGCGCGCGGCGCATGTGCACCTGCTTATCCGTGGCGGTGACCTGCGGGCAAAGATGTCCAGTTATCTAGTCGAGCGCATTCTCGCGTCGCCAGCGATCACACTGCACACCCATACCGAAGTGGCGGCAGTGAGCGGCGCGCAGCGCTTGCAGCAGGTGACGCTGCGCAACAAGACCGATGATGCAGACACTGTGTTGGCTGTCGGCGGGCTGTTCGTGTTCATCGGTGCGGCGCCGCACAGCGCGTGGCTGTCCGATGTTGTTGCCACCGATGACCACGGCTTCGTGCCGGCTGGGCAGGCAGTCCTGGACGGCGGTTTCCCATGGCCGCATGCACAACGCCCGCCGCTTTACCTTGAGAGCAATTGCCCCGGGGTTTTTGCTGTAGGTGACATTCGCGCACAGTCGATCAAGCGCGTTGCATCGGCGGTGGGTGAAGGCTCGATGGCGGTCAAGCTGGTGCACCAGTACTTGGCCGAGCAGGCGCATGAGCAGGGCACTGAACACTGATTTTCACGCTATAATCACCGGATTATTTTGCGGCGCTGTGCGGTTGCGCGCACGCCACTTCTACCCAACGACGAACACACGAATATTCAGGGGAATCGCAATGAATCCAGAGGTTTTGAAAGCCACTGCGCAAGCCATGGTTGCCGACGGCAAGGGCGTTCTGGCTGCCGACGAGAGCACCGGTACGATCAAGAAGCGCTTGGACTCGATTAACACCGAATCAACCGAAGACAACCGCCGCACTTACCGCGACATGTTGTTCACCACACCGGGCATGGAAGACGCGATTTCCAGTGTCATTTTGTTTGAAGAGACCTTGTTTCAGAGCAGCGTGGGCGGCAAGCCGTTTCCGGAGCTGCTGTCGGGCAAGGGCGTGATTCCCGGGATCAAGGTCGATAAAGGCGCCAAGCCGCTGGCCGGGGCACCGGGCGAGACCGTCACCGAAGGCCTGGACGGCTTGCGTGAGCGCCTGGCCGAGTACCGCAAAGCCGGCGCGCGCTTTGCCAAGTGGCGCGCGGTGATCACTATTGGTGATGGCATCCCAAGCGACTACTGCATCGGCGCCAATGCGCACGCACTGGCGCGCTATGCGGCGCTGTGCCAGGAGGCCGACATTGTGCCGATCGTCGAGCCCGAAGTGTTGATGGATGGCGACAACACGATTGAACGTTGCGAAGAGGTCACCACCAATGTGTTGAACCAGGTGTTTGCGCGCTTGAGCCACCAGGGCGTGCTGCTCGAGGGCATGTTGCTCAAGCCGAACATGGTGATCTCGGGCAAGGGCTGCAGCGTGCAGGCTGACATCCAAACGGTGGCCGAGGCCACGGTGCGCACACTCAAGCGCTGCGTGCCTGGGGCCGTGCCGGGCATCGTGTTCTTGTCGGGCGGGCAGAGCGACGACGTTGCCACGGCGCATTTGGATGCGATGAACAAGTTGGGCCCCTTGCCTTGGAAGCTGTCGTTTTCCTACGGCCGGGCGCTGCAAGCTGCCGCGCTGCAGGCCTGGGGCGGCGTCGATGCCAACCTGGATGCTGGCCGCGCCGCTTTTGCCCACCGCGCCAAGTGCAACAAGGCAGCGGCGTTGGGGCAATACAGCGCCGACATGGAGCAGGCCGCGTAGCTGGCCGTGCAAGTCGCCGGCAAAGCGGTCTGGATTACTGGCGCCTCGGCCGGCATCGGCGAGGCGCTTGCCATTGCGTTCGCCGACGCGGGGTGCCGGCTTTTGCTCAGCGCCCGCCGTGCTGATGCCTTGGCGCGGGTGGCTGAGCGCTGCGCCGCAGCGCCTGATGTGCAGGTGCTGCCACTGGATGTGACTGACCCGGCCGCCGTTGATGCCGCGCTAGCCAAAGCCGAGTCGCTGATTGGCCCGATCGATGTGCTGGTGAATAACGCCGGCGTCACCCAGCGATCATCTGCCGCCAAAACCGACATGGCGGTGTATCGCAGCTTGATGGAAGTCAATTATTTTGGCGCCGTGGCGCTCACTCGCGCCGTGTTGCCTGGCATGCTGGAGCGCGGACAGGGGCAGATCGTCGCCATGAGCAGCGTCGCTGGCAAAGTTGGCGCACCGCTGCGCACCGGCTATTGCGGCGCCAAGCATGCCTTGGTGGGCTATTGCGACGCACTACGCGCTGAGGTGCATGACCGCGGCGTGCGGGTGCTGGTTGTGTGCCCGGGGTTTGTCAAAACCGACATTTCCTACGCTGCCTTGAAGGCCGATGGCAGCGCTCACGCCACCATGGACGATGACCAAGCAGCCGGCGTGCCGGCCGAGCAGGTGGCAGCGCGCACATTGCGCGCGATCGAGCAGGGCGACGAGGAGATTCTGGTTGGTGGCAAGGAAACCCTGGCCGTGTCGCTCAAGCGCGTGGCGCCGGGGCTGCTGAACAAGCTCACCCGCAAAGTCGCCGCCCAGCGCATGGACGCACAAGACTAGACTCTATGGACCTGCGCGCCGTTCTGGCAACCAGCCCGGCGTTTGCTGGCTTGAGTGCCAAGGCGTTGTCGTTGATTGCCGAAGCCGCGCGCGAACAGCTGGTGCGCAGCGGCGAAGTGTTGTTCGAGCAGGGCGACCGCTCTCACGGTTTGTATGTCATCGCCAGCGGCCGCTTGGCGCTAACGGTGCCCGGCACCGATGGCGAGGCACGCAGGTTGCGCGAGCTGGGCCGTGGCGAAGTTGTCGGCGGCGTGTCGCTGCTTAGCGGCGAGGGCCGCACGACCGGTGTGGTGGCATTGCGCGACAGCCTGCTGGTGGTTGTTTCCAAAGCCCATTTTGATCGCATCTCTGAGCAACACCCGCACGACGCAGTGGAGGTGTCGCGGCATTTGGTCAAGCAGATGTTGCTGTCGGTGTCTGCCCGCAGTGAGCCACCCGATGCGCGCAGCCTTAATACCATTGCCTTGGTGCCGGGCCATCCGGGGCTGGACATGCAAGGCATCGGTGATGCGCTGAGCGCGGCCTTGAGTGCCTACGGCCCTAGTGTGCGCATTGATGCCGAGCGTGTTGACGGCGCGCTGGGTGCCGGCGCCGCACGCGCAAAGTTTGAAGCCGAAGTTGACTCTGGGCGCGTAACCACCTGGCTGGGTGGCATGGAAGCGCGCTACCGCACGCTGGTTTACACCAGCGACGACACCGACACACCGTGGACGCGGCGTGCGCTGCGGCAAGCCGACCGCGTGCTGGTCGTTGTCGATGGCGCGGCGTCGCACCGCGAAACACCGATGATCAAACTGCTGCGCGCGCTAGACCTCAACGTGCCGGTGGAATTGCTGGTGGTGCATGTGGCTGGTGCGCGCCGCCGCGCCGAGCCAGCCGAGTGGGTGGACCTGTGCGGTGCCTGTGGTCATCAACAAGTGATGGGCCGCGATGCCGCAGATTTTGGCCGTGTGGCCAGGTTGCTAACCGGCCATGGGCTGGGTTTGGTGTTGGGTGGTGGTGGCGCGCGCGGTTGTGCGCCCCTGGGTTTGCTCAAAGCGGGGGGG
>JAAFAL010000148.1 GCA_018222345.1 bacterium | reverse complement strand
GAAGTAGCCGATTCCGGATCGGTCTAGCCACTTGCATTGCGCACTTGGCTTCACGAGGCCCGTAAGGGCTTGTAGCTCTTCTTGAGTTAGGACTGAGTCTTGCACTTGAGGTCTCCGAGGGGTGCTACAGGCACCCGTTTCGGAGACTCTACACAAACAAAAAAGGGCGCGTCAAGCACCCTTTGTTGATTCAGTGATCTGTCAGGCGGTCTGTTACTCGAAATCCGGTGACTTGATGCCTTTGATTTCGCCCTTTGCCGCCTTCCAAAAGTTACTCACTTTCTTGACCATCTCGTAGGCAATGGACTTGTGCGAGTACTTGCCTTCGGCAGGGAAAATCTCGCGGAAGTTCACGCCAAGAGCTTTCTCGTACTTCCTGATCGTTTTCTTATCGTGGATCAGGTAAAGGACTTTCCAGCCAACTAGCTCGCCTGTGAACAGCACGCCAATGGCTCGTTCTAGCTCAGGAAACTGTCCTTTATACTCTTTGACTGCGGGGTCGATTAGGGCCATTTTCTCCGCAGTTGAGAGGGGTGTTTTGGCTTTGGTATCCATGCATTTAACATTAGCACGGCAAAGGGTGTGTGGAACACCCTTGGTGGCTTTTCTCTTCCTGGCGTTCTCCGCTTCAACAGTTGGCGCGGCAGAATTTCAGAGCACTTATGTTTGTACGGCTGCCGATGGTTCGAAGTCGATTCAGGATGTGCCGTGCGATTCTGGAGAGGCGTCCAAGCACATCCGGACGCACAAAGACTTGCCGAGCTCGAAGCCGTTCACTCACACGCCAAAGCCGAAGGCGAGAACATCGCACAAGCCTTTTGTTGCGCGCGACCGGGGAACACGCAGCTGGACTAATGCCCAAGCGGCCCAGTGCAGGAATACGCAGCAGCGGAAGTTCAATATCCAAGCGCGGAAGCGGGCGGGTGTTAGTGGTTCAGAATCTGGCCGACTTCGGAGGCAGTTAAACGTCTTGGAAAAGACGCTCGATAAGCGCTGCCACCGTAAGGTTCCCCAGGAATACTGGGTGCTTGGCGAAAAAAGTCGTCGACCGTAAAAGGAATTAACGTCAATGTAGGCGGGCCACGTTACCTTTAGCGGGGCTTACTGACGCCGCAATTCAGAGATATAGCGGCTGCTGTCAACGTCGGAAATTAGCGTTAATCTATCGCCGCCGCGGCTACTGCCAATATCCACTGATAACAGCCAAACTAACCGATTGACGTTTTGCGACGGACAGTCTCTATCTACAAAGATCGAGAATATGTTCGGCCCATCGTCGAAAACATTTGCGTTGCTATATGTACAGCCAACATTGTCGCTTCCGACTACATTTCGATCTGATTGACCGAACTGACTGATAGTGAAATCTAACGCTAATCCGGTACTGGTTAATCCGTCCCACCTACCTAGAAGGCGTTCGGCAGCATCGAAATTAGATCTTGAGTCATCCCGTGAGAGCGCAATATCTGCATCGGAAATGTCATCGTATTCAATGGTTATTAATAGCGATCCGGAACTATTTTGCATGCCCGATGCATTGCCACTGTCAATAGATTGGCCGTTTTCTAGAGTCAATCCTGTTTGCGGTCTCGCAAACGCGCTGTCAGAGAACGGATTGTTACCGCTAGTAAATACCTGATCACGTAAACCCGCGTCTGCAGAGTAGACTAAGATTCTGCTTGTTGACCCCGCCATCGCGATTGCTGTTTGGCCGTTACGCGTTCCCTCGTAGAAACCACCTATAGGAAATGGGTCGGAACCAGCTGGTGGTCGATCTGAGATGTTCGATGGCCTTGATGACTCAATATCAGGACAATTTGGATTGATAGTGCAGGAATCTTCGCAACCAGTAAGCAGACCGGTACATAGTGTAGCTATTGTTAAAGAGGCAGCTATGCGCATGAACTCGTTTAAAGATTTGTAGATGTTGGATTCATGTTGCCTTATATCGGAGTATCCCGAAAGTCAGCGCTATATTCGTGTGATCTAACAATTGTGTTTGCCAGTTCGAGTTCTGTTCCTTTGAATCGCTGCGGTTTTCCTAGACACGTGCGAGCCGCGTTGGGTTGCGTTATTCGCGCGGCAAGGTGTTCTGTTCCAATGCAACGAAGAGTTGGGGCGTCGCGAACTGCCGAAGGCGCATGCAATATGCGAGGAGGTACACAATGACGTTTCCAGAATCAGTGAGGGCTTATCAAGACCGGGTGGGGTCGATGCCGAAGGACGTGCTGCGCAGCGTGACTGTGACGGGCAACGAGGCCGAATTGCAGACCGCGCTGCTTGACGCACCCAAGAACGCGAAACAGATTAGCGATTGGAGCAAGTTCGTGAAATCGCACGTTACCGAATAGGCTGTGACAGGGTCGGGCGGGCTGTGCCGCCACCGTTGGAATCAAGAGCCCGCGAGAATCGAGGCTTTCTCGTTCTGACCGGGCTGGCGAGCTTGCCTACAACGCCAAGACCCATGAAGCCATTTCAGGCCCACTGTTGAATTATGGCGGTATGCAAGGCGGTAAGATCGCTACAAGAAAATAAGTATTAGGTATAAAAAAACAACGATCTATAGCGCTAGTGTGGAGCCTGGCGCCACCAATCTTTTCAATGGCTTAGGTGGGTTTGTTGCTCGCCTTTTTGGTGATTGCGGAAAGAATTGGGAAATGCTCGCGCTCCTGTAATAAGCTGCGGTCATGGAAGTCGACGTCAACATTGATGTTGCTTGGGGAAAGCTTCACCGCAGCGGCAATCAGCTCAGGTGGCTATCTCTTATTGACCATTGCATTGATGTCGCCGCGGTGACTCACTGCCTGCTGCAGCTGCCCACCTGGCGAGCGCGATTAAGCCAGCTGGCTGGACGACCGCTCACCGAGACAGATTGTTGGCGCCTGACAGCCATTGCCTTTTTTCATGACATTGGCAAATGCAGCCTGGGGTTCTGGCTCAAGCAGTTCGACGAGCCGAGCGGCGACCCCTTGGGTGCTCGAGACATCAGTGTGCGCAAGCAGCTAGTGCAACAAGCCAAGGGGAACTTGCGCCAGTGCGGCCATACCGCGATCACGCTGGATCTGGAGAGCGAGGCCCTGATTGGTGCCGCCTCGGAGGCGCTCCCCCTTGAAGAGATTTGTGAGCAATGGAACGGCGAGTTATATCTGTGGGCGGCTATTTCTCACCACGGTGAGCCGATTAGGCCGGGCAGCTACAGCGGGCAAGCGAAGGCAGCGTGGACGTGGCGGAGATGCGCGCAGCCTAGCTACGACCCGATCGCCCAGCTCCGCACCCTCGGTGATGCTGCGCGCGGCCTGTTTACTCCCGCATTTGCGCCTTGCACGCCGCTGCCGGCCCCGGAGTTCGGGGATGAGGCCGACGACCCGCACAACAGTCTTATTCACGCCTTTGCAGGGCTCATTAGCTTGGCCGATTGGATCGCATCGAACCCAGCCGCCGACTACTTCCCTTACGACCTTGCGCCGGGCAACGGGCGCTGGCCAGCTGCCCTGAGCCGCGCCAGATGCGTGCTGCGCCATATGCGATTGGACATTGCGGACGCTGGCGATGCGCTGCGCGCCAGCCCGCCAGCTTTTGGCGAGGTCTTCTACGACGGCGCGCAGCGCTTTGAACCCACGGCCACGCAGGCAGCCATGGCCAGCCCGCAGCTCGGACAGATCGTCATCGTTGAAGACGAGACCGGCGCGGGCAAGACCGAAGCCGCTTTGTGGCGTTTTAAGGCTCTGCTCGAGGCCGGCAAGGTGGATTCGCTGGCTCTTCTACTGCCGACCCGCGTCGCCGCGGTCGCCCTGCACAAGCGGGTGGAACAGTTTCTACGCGCACTGTTCCCCGACGAGGCGGTCCGCCCCAACAGCGTGCTCGCCGTGCCGGGTTATCTGGTTTCGGACGGGCTCAGCGGCACGCGGCTACCTGGATTCGAGGTGCTCTGGCCGGATCAAGAAGCAGAGCAATCTGCCCACCGCCACTGGGCTGCGGAGAACAGCAAACGCTATCTGGCTGCGGCAGTGGCCGTCGGTACGGTTGATCAGGCCCTGCTGGGTGCGCTCAAAAGCCGGCACGCCCACCTGCGCGGCATGTGTGCGCTGCGCAGCCTGTTGGTCATTGACGAAGTCCATGCGTCAGATGCCTACATGCTTCAGTTGATTGAGCACCTGCTTGCGCGGCATCAGCGGGCAGGCGGTCATGCGCTGTTGCTCTCCGCCACGCTGGGCGGCGCGGCGCGCGACCGGTTGCTAACGCCACTGGATGTGGATGCGCAGCGACAACGCGCTGACAAGCCGCAGACCACCAGTGACTACCTGGCCGTCCCGTTTCCATGCGTCAGTAATAGCAATAGCAGCCTGCTAGACACTTCGAGGCCAGATGCCAGGCAAAAGGACGTTCGTCTGCGCACCCTACCGGCGATGTCAGACGCTCAGGCCATCGCCGCCAGCGTGGCGCGCAGCGTACGCGCCGGGGCGCGCGTGCTGGTCATTCGCAACACCGTGGCCGGTGCAATCGCCGTACAACACGCCATCGAAGCCGAGCTCAGGCTTGACCATCCCGCGCTATTTCGCTGCAAGGCCACGGTCTGCACGCACCATGGCCGCTACGCTGCCGTGGACCGCAAGCAGATGGATCAGGCTGTCGGCGAGGCTTTCGGTAAGGCCAGCTCGGCAGGTGCGCGCGTTTTGGTGGGCACGCAGACACTCGAACAAAGCCTGGACATCGACGCCGATGAGCTCTTCACCGACCTTTGCCCCGTTGACGTACTGCTGCAGCGCATTGGCCGCTTGCACCGGCATCGCTATCGGGTGCGGCCCGCCGAGTTCCAGTGGCCAAGCGCGACCGTGCTCATCCCGGAACAGCGAGACCTCACGTCCTACACTCGAGAACACCACCCAGCGCGCCACGGCATCGGCGGCATCGTGTATAGCAATGTGTTGATGATCGAGGCCACACTACGCCTGATCGAGAGCGCGGAAGACAGCTGGCGGATCCCGGCAGACAACCGCCGCTTGGTGGAAGCAGCCACGAACCCTGAAACCCTCGAACAGCTAGCTGAAAGCCTCGGCGGCCCCTGGCTTGACCACGCCAACGCTTGGCGAGGCGCTGAACTCGCCCAGCGCAACGAAGGAGACGGGCGGGCTTTGGATTGGACAGCACCATTCGACACCTGGGGCAACAACGAAAAGGCCGCCACGCGCCTGGGCGACCCCGGACGCCTGGTGCGCGTCGAGCCTACGGTGCAGTCGCCGTTTGGGCAAACTCTGCGCGAGCTGCAAATTCCTCAGTGGATGCTGGGTAATGTCGAACGGCACGAGGAGCTGGCTGGTGCAGTGCAAACCGAGGCAGGGACGACTACCTTCACGTTTGCCCAGAAAGCCTATCGCTACAGCAGGCTTGGCTTGGATGCCATCAGTTGATTACTGGAAGGATTCATAATCGTACTGATTCATAGTTAGTGAAAAAGCTCTGCTATTGGTTTACGCTTGCTTCGCGGTCGGCGGGGATGAGCCGTACGAGTCAGTGCGATTGATCGATAGCTGCTCGGTCTCCCCGCCAGCGCGGGGTACACCCCGACGACCGCTCCAATCATCTCCAAGCCGTCAGCAACGCTATGAACGCAAACTACAACCTGCTTACAGACAAGCTGATCCGTGCAACGGTCGGTGACGGGACGAAACACGCGTTCACCCTGCCCGAACTGCTCGGGCTGCTCGCGCGCGACGAGCTTGTGGACCTGATCGCCGTGCGTGCCCACCAGCGCCCCGTTGTCGAAGAGTTTTTGACGCGCATCGCAGTACTCGCCTGCGAGCGCGCTGGGCTGAGCGCGCTGCCAACCGACACCGACAAATGGGAGGCCGCTGTGCGTGGCCTAACCCCGAGCTCGTCCAATGACGAGCCCTGGTGCCTGGTGGTGGACGACCAAGAGCAACCCGCCTTTTTGCAACCACCGCAGCCGGCAGACGCGCCGCCGCTCAAGAAAACGGTTCACGTGCCACACGACCTGGACGTACTGATCACCGCGCGCCAGCACGATGTGAAGGCCGGCATTACAAAGCCAGATGATCCGGAGGCGTGGTTTTACGCGCTTATCCTGCTGCAGACACAAAGCGGGTTCCTGGGTGCCGGTAACTTCGGCATTTCACGAATGAACGGCGGCTTTAGCAACCGCAGTCTGATTGATCTGGTGCCTTTCGGTGGCGGCATTTGCGGTGCGTTCAGGCGCAACGCGCAGCTGCTGCTCAAGACGTTGCCGTCGATGCATAAGCAGCAGCTGTTCGGTGGCCGGGGTGCGATTGCGCTGCTCTGGCTGCTGCCGTGGGATGGCAGCAGTAGTCTCACGACCGATCGCCTACACATCCTCTTCGTGGAGGTTGCCCGGCGCGTGCGGTTGTCGTGCCTGAGCGGCACTCTCATCGCGCACGCTGGCAGCAGCAAAAAAATCCGAGTGGATGCAAGCGCGGCAGCCGGCAACTTGGGCGACCCGTGGGCGGCAGTAGACGTGGAAAGCAGCCCTGTCAAGGCGATGACATTGGGCGGCGACGGATTTGGGTATCGGCGCATCGGAAAATTGATCGGCGCGGCGACCAACGACAAGCAGAAGTACAGCTTGCCGCTGCTGGCCCAGGACGCGCAGGGCGATTACGACCAGCCTATGACGATGCGTTTGCGGGGGCTAGTGCGCGGGCAGGGTAAGACCGAGGGCTTCCACGCCCGCGACGTC
>JAAFAL010000147.1 GCA_018222345.1 bacterium | reverse complement strand
AGATGGATTTGGAGAAATGGGTATTAAGGTGTAGGTGGTTTCAGGGAGAAGACTGAATACGGGATTCGTCTACATCTCGGGGTCGCGAAAATTTGAATGAAGTACAGACCTGGGGGTGCCTAGCACCATGCCGGTCTTGGTTTTGCTGGCATCGGTAATGCGCGCGATGCCGAAGTCCATCAGCTTGACGATCTTGTCGTCGGGCAGCCACATCATATTGGCGGGCTTGATGTCACGGTGGACGATATTCTGTGCGTGGGCGTAGTCCAGCGCGTCGGCGGCGTCGGCAATCACCTTGGCCACTTCGTTCATGGGCATCAGGCTGCCGGGCTTGATGTGCTTGGTGAGGTCGTGGCCCTTGATGAACTCCATGGCGATGTAGGCCAGGTCGTGCTCTTCGCCCGCGTCGAAGATCTGCACGATGTTCGGGTGGCTCAGGCGGCCGGCCGTTTGCGCCTCGCGGAAAAACCGCTCCTTGACCTCTTCCAGCTCGTCGGGCTCGAATTCCTGCTGCAGCGCCATGGTCTTGATCGCAACGACGCGGCCAATCTTGGGGTCTTTGCCCAGATAAACCGTGCCCATTGCGCCCTTGCCGAGTTCTTTCTCGACCTCGTAGCGGCCAAGCATGGGCTTTTGGGTGTCGTCGCCATCGAGGATGAGCGTGGCACCGCCACCTCCACCACCACCACCGCCGAGCATGACCGTGTCTTCCAGCTTCTTGCTGCGCTGGAGCTTTTGCGCCAGGTCGCGGTATTTGGGGTCGTGCTTGGCCATGTACTCGTACACCGTCGAGCTTTTGGCGAACTGGCGTTTGCCTTCATAGTCGCGCGCCAGGTTGTACAGCACCTCCATGATGCCGTCATCGACCGGGCACTTGCGGAACTTGTCGAAGGCCATGTCGAGCTGGCCCTGGCCCTGGAAGGCCAAGCCCAGCATCTTGTTCGACTCGGCCGACTGGGTGTCCGAGCTGATCTTCAGCCGCTCGGTGACACGGAAGCGCTTAATGGTCATCACCACGTGGCCAACCACCAGGAACGCCGCCGGAATCATCAGCGGCAGCCAGGTAGCGGCGCTGCTCATCATGCCGATCTCGACCGCGAACAGGGCGATGAGCATGACCAGGGTAATGATCGCCGCCAGCCCGGCACGGATGCGTGGCAGCAGCACGATCAGCCAAAGTGCGATCAGCAGCAGCACGCCCAGTTGCACATACATGGCCCATGCGGGTTTGACGAAGAAGTGTTCTTCCAAAATGCTCGACACGGTGTGTGCCAGCACCTCAACGGGGGGCATAGCGGCAGCCACCGGCGTTGCAACCGAATCGCCTACACCGGCCGCGCTGGCGCCGATGAGCACAATCTTGTCCTTGTACTTGCCGGCCGGGATATTGCCCACCAGCACGTCGAAGAACGAATCGACCGGGAACGGATCGGCGCCGTTTTGATCCTGATAGAAATAGTTGTACATCAGCGACTCGGGCGTCGTCGTGATGTCGAGGCCGCCCAAGGTGACGCCGTCGCCGAGCCGCAAGGTGATGTCGGCAGGCTCCAAGTTCAGCGCTTCGGCTACCAGCATCAAGGCTAGCGACGGGTAGTAGGCGTCGAAATGCTTGAGCACCAGCGGTTCGAAGCGCTGCGCACCATCCACATCCAGCGTCGTTGCCAGATAGCCCAGCGACGCAGCCGCCTGGCCGACGGATTCAATCGGCGGCAGGCCAACCAGCGTCGGGATAGGCGTATAGCCCAGCGCCGACGGCACCACGTTGGTCAGCGCATTGGCCTGCACATAATTCGGCAGCGGCTGGTCCGGGCGCCCCTGCGGTTGGCCTTGCACAAAGATCATGCCTTGCACCACATTCTTCGCCCGGCGCATTGCGCCTGCGAGTTTGGCGTCGGCGTTCAGGTCGTCCTGCGCGGCGACGAATTGCCCGGCCAGCGCTTCGAGTTCGGCGTTGAGGTTGTTGTTCAGGGCCGAGTTGGCAAACAGCGCCTTCAAGCCCTCGATCAAATCGGCATTGGGGCCTTCGGGGCGCAGTTCGGCAATGAGTTCGCCCAGTGTTTCGGTTTCGATAGGCACATCGCTGACCAACGACGAGGCGAGGAACTGATCGGTGAGCGCGTCGATGTAGCTAAGGCCGGGATCAAGCTGCGGCTCGGAGTAAAAGATGGTGCTGCCGATGGCCTTGGCGCCGCCGTCGGCGAGCATGTCGATCATCTGCGCCTGCAAGGTGCGCGGCCACGGCCAGCGCCCAAGGTTGTTGATGCTCTGGTCGTCAATGGCAACCACGGCAACGCGCTGGCTGGGCGCTTTGTCGGTGGCGCGCACGCCGAGGTCGTAACCCCAACGCTCCAGCCCCTGGAACGGCGCGGCAAAAACCACGTAAGCCAAAAGCAGAAAAATCAGACTGAATAGCAGCCCGAAAAACCAGTCGGTGCCAACAAAGCTCTTTTTCACGCTGTGATCTCCCCGAGTGCAGCGTTATGTCATCATGCGGCGCAGCCGCAACCATTGCCTAACCCCGCAATGGGTTTGTTGGCAGTGTAACGCCTTTTACCACCGTCATTTGTTAACCGTGGCCAAAACCCAAACGGCATACTTTTGTTCCGACTGCGGCCATGAAGCCAGCAAATGGGCCGGCCAATGTGCCGGCTGTGGCGCATGGAACAGTTTGCGCGAGGCGCCATCGGCCAAAAGCCGGAACACCAAGGGTGGGCGCGGTGGCGGCTACACAGGCCAGCGCGCCGAAGTGCAAAGCTTGGGTTCAGTCGCAGCCGAAACAACGGCCCGCAAACCCAGCGGACTGGATGAACTGGACCGGGTATTGGGTGGCGGCCTGGTGCCCGGCGCAGTGATCTTGCTGGGCGGCGACCCTGGCATTGGCAAATCGACGTTGTTGTTGCAACTGCTCGCAGCCCTGACACCTGATTTGCCGGGCCTGTATGTCACCGGCGAAGAATCGCCGGCGCAAGTGCAGCTGCGAGCGCAGCGCTTGGGGCTAGCTGGCGCAAGCATCGACTTGCTGGCCGAAACCAACATCGAGGCCATCGTGCAGGCGGCGACCGCAGGCAAACCCGGCGTGTTGGTGGTCGATTCCATCCAGACGATTTACGCCGAGGCGCTGGATTCGGCGCCGGGGTCGGTGTCGCAAGTGCGCGAGACAGCCGCGCAACTGGTGCGTTTTGCCAAAGCCACCAATACCGCCGTGGTGCTGGTCGGCCATGTCACAAAAGAGGGCGCCATTGCCGGCCCGCGAGTGCTGGAGCACATGGTCGATACCGTGCTGTATTTCGAGGGCGACGCGGCGGGCAGTGATGGCCGCTATCGCATGATTCGCGCGGTCAAGAACCGTTTTGGCGCGGTCAACGAGCTAGGCATTTTTGCCATGACCGACGCGGGCTTGAAGCCGGTGGGCAACCCGTCGGCAATCTTCCTGGCCCGCGGCGGTGCGCCAGTGCCGGGCAGTGCAGTGACAGTGATGCGTGAAGGCACGCGGCCGCTGTTGGTGGAATGCCAGGCGCTGGTTGATCTGTCGCACCTGGGCAATCCGCGCCGTGTTGCTGTGGGTGTCGATGGCAACCGGATTGCCATGCTGCTGGCCGTGCTGCACCGCCATGCCGGTGTGGTGACAGCCGATCAGGACGTATTCGTGAATATTGTTGGCGGCGTGCGCGTGACCGAGACGGCCGCCGACCTGGCCGTGCTTGCTGCTGCACTGTCCAGTTTGCGTGACAAGCCGCTGCCACAAGACACGGTAATTTTTGGCGAGGTTGGCCTGAGCGGCGAGATACGCCCAGTACCTGGCGGCGAAGAGCGCCTGGCCGAGGCCGCCAAGCATGGCTTCAAGCGCGCCATCGTCCCGGCAGCCAATGCGCCGCGCAAGGGCAAGAAGATTGGTGATATGCAGGTAGTCGGCGTGCAGCGCATGGCCGACGTGCTCGACGCGCTCAGCTAGCTTTGGCGATCTTTCGGGGCGGCCGAACACGGACAGTCTTAACTGCATTGGCCTGCGTTTTGGTGACTTCCAGCGCGTACTGATTGAGTTGTAACTCCGTGCCCGGCGTGGGGATGTACTCCAGCGCTTCCAGGATCAAGCCATTGAGCGTGCGCGGGCCGTTGGTGGGCAACTTCCAGCCCATGGTGCGGTTGAGCGTGCGCACGTTTGCGGTGCCATCGACCAGATAGCTGCCGTCGGCATCCAGGAACACATTGCGCATACGTGTGGCGGGGTCGGTGGTGAACTCGCCAACAATTTCCTCGAGGATGTCTTCCAGTGTCACCAGGCCCTGGATGTCGCCGTATTCATCCACAACAAAGCCGATGCGCCGCTTTTGATTCTGGAAATTCAGCAACTGCTGATTCAGTGGCGTGCCCTCGGGGATGAAATAGGGCTCGCGCGCGAGCTCGCGCAGCTTGTCTTTGTCCAGCGGCGCGTGCTCGGCGGTCAGGTCGATCAGCCGCCGCAAGTGGACGATGCCGTGCAACTCGTCGATAGCGCCTTCGAACACCGGCAGGCGCGTGTGTTGGCTGTTGCGCAGGGCGTGCAGGATCGTATCTTCGCGGTCTTCCAGATCGATGCCGACGATCTCGTTGCGCGGCACCATGATGTCTTCCACCGTGGCTTTTTCGAGGTCGAGGATCGACAACAACATGCGTTGGTGGCGTTGCGGGATCATGGCGCCGGTTTCGGCCACGACGGTGCGCAGTTCCTCGCTGGACAGGCTGTGCTCGGCGGCGTCTTCCGGTGTCACGCCCAGCAGCCGCAGCACACCGTTGCTGAGCAGGTTGACCATCCACACGAACGGATACAACACCCGCAACAGCACCCAGTACACATACGATGCCGGGAACGCGATGCGCTCCGGGTGTAGCGCAGCCATGGTTTTTGGCGTGACCTCGGCAAAAATCAGAATCACCAGTGTCAGCACGCCCATGGCCAGCGCCAAGCCGGCCTCGCCGAACAGCCGCAGGCCGATAATCGTCGCGATCGACGACGCCATGATGTTGACGAAGTTGTTACCCAGCAGGATGACGCCAATCAGGCGGTCAGGGCGCTCCAGCAAAGTGCTGGCCAGGCGGGCGGCGCGGTGTCCGGAATTGGCCATGTGCCGCAGGCGATACCGGTTGATGGTCATCAACGCGGTTTCCGAACTCGAAAAGAAGGCTGATAGGGCGATCAGCACGACGAGGGTGCCAAACAACAGCGATAAAGGAATGTCGTCCAAGGACGGCGGGGCCTGCTAACCAGTTGGGGGTGAAGCCGCAAGAATTGCCGCGGCGTGGGGTTGTGTCAAGCGGCAGCGCAAAAACTGCCGGTCAACTCCAGGACTGGCCGAGCAGCATTTCCAGTACCCACTTGGCACCGAAGTAGGCCAGCGCCAGGCTGGCATAGCCGCCTAGTGTCCAGCCTACGGCGGCGCGTCCGCGCCAACCGCGCCACCAGCGGCCGAGCAGCAGCGCGGCAAAGACCAGCCACGCGGCGAGCGTAAACACGGTTTTGTGCGCCAGATGCTGGGCAAACAGGTCGTCGGTGGCTAGCAGGCCGCTACCCAGGCTGAGTGACAACAACACAAAGCCGACGGCAATCAGCATGAACAGCAGCCGTTCCATGGTGCGCAGTGGCGGCAGTTGATCGACATCGGCGCCATTGCGCAAACGGTGTTCCTGGATGCCCAAGGCCACGGCTTGCAGCATTGCCAGCGTGAGTAGGCCATAGGCCAGTACTGAACTCAGCACATGCAGTACGACACCCGGGTGGCCGATTGCCACGGCGCGGCTGTCGCCCAGCGGCAGCACCCCCAAGATGGCACCCAAAGCGGCAAAGCCGAGAACCGCCGGTGCCAGTGGGGCGAGCGGCTCGCGCCAGCCGATGAGCACGAGCAACAAGGCCGATTGCCAGGCGACTAGCGACCACGCTGCGCCCAACGACAATTGCAGCCCGCCATCAACCCAGGTGCTGGCCACAAGGCACAGCGTGTGCAGTGCCAGTGCCAAGCTTGCGGCAGCAAGCGTGCGCGGCCGCAGCGGGCCTGGGGCGCGCGTCATGCCGGCCACGGCATAGGCAATAACAGCAAATACGGTCAGCAGCGCAGTCATGCTCGTGGGGTGTCAATCCAAAGGTTCAGGCCGCAAGCATAGCGGATTGCGTGGTTTGTTCCGGCACCATTGCAGCCGCTACGGCTTTACGAAAACTTGTGATTTCCCCGGTGGTTGCTGTGCTAGCATCGCAAAAAATCGCCGCAAGGCGCGGCCGCGTGCAAAGCGGCATTGGGAGGCAAGCGGGGTGACAGGGTGAAATTGCGTGTGCTGGGATGCAGCGGGGGCGTCGGGCCAGATTTGCGCACCACGTCGTTCCTGATCGACGATCAGCTACTGCTGGACGCCGGCACCGGCGTGGCCGACCTGCCCAAGATCGAGATGGGTGCGGTGCGCGACATCATGCTCAGCCATGCTCACCTCGACCACGTGGTTGGCGCCGCATTCATTTGCGACAACACCTACGACATGCACGGGCCCGGCATTACCATCCACACGACGACAGAGGCGCAGCAGGTGTTGCGCGATCACTTGTTCAACTGGAAGTTGTGGCCGGATTTCTCGCAGCTACCGAGTGCTGAAGAGCCGGTACTGCGCTTTGCCACCGTCGAGCCCGGCGTCACCAAAACCCTGTACGACGTCAACGTTACACCCGTGGTGGTGGCGCACCACGGGCACCCTG
>JAAFAL010000146.1 GCA_018222345.1 bacterium | reverse complement strand
ATTTCTCTCCTCAGTTCCTTGCGAGCGAGCCAGAAAGGACTCCGGCGCGGTCGCGCAATGCAGGCGGCGGCTCCCTTGTCCCGTCACTGCGCTTCGCCGAAGCGGCTTTCGATCAGTTCGACCACGGCGTTGGCCGCCTGCTCGGCATCATCGCCCTCGCATTCGATCTGCAATTCAGTGCCCTTGCCGGCCGCCAGCATCATCAAGCCCATCATGCTTTTGCCGCTCACCGCGCTGTCGCCCTTGCGCACAGTGACCGCACATTCAAAGCCGTTGGCCAGTGTCACAAGCCGCGCAGCAGCGCGGGCGTGCAGGCCGAGTTTGTTGCAGATGGTGACAGTGCGGGTGACGTGATGTTCAGTGGCGCTCATCAAGCGTCTCCGTTAGGTGCTTGGCAATCGACAATGCCGCGGCGGCCGCCTTCTATTGCCGTTGTTGTGAGTTTGGGCAAGGCGTAGCCAGGATAGTTGAACACCCGCACCAGCATGGGCAGGTTGACGCCGCTGACCACGCGCACCTGATGCGTGCCGCCACAGGCAGCAACCTGCAGCGCGGTGTTGCCCGGCGTCGAGCCGAAGGCATCGGTGAGGATCAGTACGCCACCGCCATTGTCCAGCCGCTCGATCATGCGCTCGCCCTGGCGGATCAAGACTTGCGGGTCTTGTACGCGGCGCACCTCCAGCACGTCGGCGGCCAGCGACAGGTCGCCCATGAAGTCGCGAATCGTGTGCAATAACTGGTGGCCGAGCTTGCCGTGCGTGACCAGCAGCACGCCGACTGTCCCAGGTTTGACCGTGCTCATGTCAGTTCCGAGTGGCGCACCAGCACCTCGGGATAGCGGTCGCGGTAATGCGCCGCCAGTTGCTCGGCCAGATACACACTGCGGTGGCGGCCACCGGTGCAGCCAATGCCCACCGTCACGTAGCTGCGGTCTTGTTGCTCGAACTCGGGTAGCCAACGGTCGAGAAAACCGATGATCGAACTTTGCATGTCGGCACACAGCGGGCTGGCTTGAAGATAGTCGGCAATGGCTTGGTCCTGGCCGGTGAGCCCTTTGAGTTCGGGCTGCCAGTGCGGGTTAGGCAGGCAGCGCACATCAAACATGTAATCGACATCGTCCGGCACGCCGTATTTGAACCCGAATGAGCGGAACAGCACGCGCAGCCGTGCGCCGCGGTCAGGGCCCAGGCGATGGCGGATGGCCTCGCGCAGTTCATGCACGTTCAGGTGGCTGGTATCGAGCACTACATCGGCGATATTGGCAATGGGCTCAAGCACGCTACGCTCGCGCTGAATGGCCTCGCCTAGCGCAGTTTGGGTGTCGCCCAGCGGGTGGGCGCGACGTGTTTCGCTATAGCGGCGCAAGATCACATCGGTGTCGGCCTCCAGGAACAGCGTTGTCACGCTCACACCACGCGCCTTGACCTCGGCAATGGTGTCGGGGAATGCCTTGATGTCGGCAGATTCTGCGCGCGCATCCACGCCAACTGCCAGGCGCTCGTAACGGCCGCCGGCGGCGATGTCGGCGTCGGCCAACAAGTGCGGCAGCAAGTGCGCCGGCAGGTTGTCGATGCAATAAAAGCCCAGGTCTTCAAAGACACGCAGGCCAACCGATTTGCCGGCGCCGGACAAGCCGCTGACGACGATCAATTGCATCCGCTGGCCTCCATGGCTTGGGCCTGGCGGCTGCGCAGGGTGTCATCAGCGCGGGCGCCGCGCTGCAATACGCGAACGGCTGTTTCGACGTGTGTCGCCGGTTCTAGGTGGTGGTTGGGTGCCAACTTCAATACGGGGATTTTGACCCCACAGACGGTCTGCTCGCGCCACTGCCCGTCGAGGCCGGCGGTGGCGGCAACCGCACTGCACAGCTCGACAATGAGATCGACGGTGGTGGTCTCGCAGATCGCTGCGCCGCCATGCAGCCGCCGAATATTAATTACGCCCAATGAGCGGCTGTGGAGCAGATCCTGCAGCATGGGTGGGCAGCGGCCATGCACGATGTCGCCGTCGGCGCACAGCTCGGGCGCGTCGTCAGCCACCAAGGCATGGCCGCGGGCCAGCAGCGCGAGCGCCAAGCTGCTTTTGCCGCTGCCCGCACGCCCGGTTAGCAATACCCCGCTGCCATCCACGCGCATGAGCACGCCGTGGGAGCTGGCTCCGTGGATGGTCGGCATCGGCTCAGGCGTTGTCGCTGTAGGTTTTGAGCAAGTCGAACGCGGCGGCATCGTCATCCGCGGCGCGTAACGCGGCAACCTGGGTCTCATCCGACAGCATTTCGGCAATCGACTTGAGAATGCTCAAGTGCGTCTGCGTGGCTTCCTGCGGTACGACCATGCCCAGCACCAGGTCAACCGGCTGGCCATCGCTGCTGTCGAAATCCACGCCTTGGTCGAGAATGAGCATGGCAGCGACCGATTCCTCGGTGCCGCGCATGCGCCCGTGGGGGATGGCAACGCCGCCGCCGAGGCCGGTGCTGCCGAGTTTCTCGCGTGCAGCCAGGCTGGCCAGAATGTTGGTGTCACTGAGTTGCGGCGCGCCATTGGACAACAAGCCAGCCACTTCTTCGAGTGCGCGCTTTTTGCTGGTGATGTTGCTGACGTGTTTGACGCGATCAGCCGCAATGATGTCGGAGAGCTGCATGGGGCCGTCCTGTTGGCAAGGGGAATGTTGCGTTCGATTCTAGCAAGTGGCTGCGCGCCGTGCGGGCATAAAAAAGGCCGCGCGAAAGCGCGGCCTCGTGCGAGTCGTTGTCGCTTTATTGCAGGGTTTCGGCGATCCGTTGCGGGCCCTTGCCGTGATGATCCTTCAGCTTTTCCTTGAAGCGTCGTGTTTGCCGGTCGAGCTTGTCGATAAGCTGATCGATGGCGGCATACATGTCGGTTTCGACCGCCTCGGCGTGCAGCGTCTTACCGCTGGCATGCAAGGTGGCCTCAGCTTTGTGCCTGATTTTTTCCTTTTCGATCTCGAGGACGACGTCGGCGTCGATGATGTGGTCGAAGTGTCGTTCGATCTTGCCCATCTTCTGGGTGACAAAGTCACGCAGTGAATCCGTGAGATCGACGTGGTGTCCGGAAATGTTCAGGTTCATGGTTGCTCCTAGTGTTTTTATTGCCCGCGCTCTGCGGGCCGCGCCCGCAGCAACAGCCGGGCGGCTAGGCCATTTTCTTGCGCTCGTGCGAGGGCGGGATATCCAGCGCCTCGCGGTATTTGGCCACCGTGCGCCGCGCCACATGAATGCCGTCTTCGTTCAGCAGCTTGGCCAGCTTGCTGTCCGATAACGGTTTGTTGGCGGGCTCCGCGGTTACCAAGCGCTTGATCATGGCTTGTATTGCGGTTGCCGAACACTGTCCTCCTTGTGCAGTGCCCACATGGCTCGAGAAAAAATACTTGAGTTCGAACACGCCGCGCGGCGTGTGCATGTATTTGGCCGAAGTCGCCCGCGACACGGTAGATTCGTGCACGTTCAGGCGGTCGGCAATGTCGCGTAAGACGAGTGGTTTCATAGCCTCCTCGCCATAATCCATAAAAGCGCGCTGTTGTTCAATGATGCACTGCGCAACGCGTAGCAAAGTATCGTTGCGGCTCTTGAGGCTATTGAGGAAATAGCGCGCCTCTTGCAGGTGTTCTTTCATCTGCCGTTGGTCGGGGCTGTTGTCGGCGCGCTTGATCAACTTGGTGTAAGTGCTGTTGATGCGCAGCCGCGGCGCGATGTCGGGATTGAGCGCCACCGTCCATCGACCGTTGCGCTTGCTCACGAACACCTCGGGGGTGATGTAGTCGCGATCGACATTGACGAACGGCGTGCCGGGTGATGGCTGCAGGTGGCGGATGATGTCGGCTGCGGCTTGTACGTCGTCCAGTTGCGCGCGTAGCGCACGGGCAATGGTGCGCAGGTCGTTGCGGCCGAGGTTTTCCAGATGGCGCTCGCAAATTTGCGCGGCCAGTTGGTGCTGCGGCGCCTCCAGGCCCAAGCTGTCGAGTTGCAGCCGCAGGCACTCCGACAGATCACGCGCTGCCACGCCAGTGGGGTCGAACTGCTGCACTGTGGCCAGCACGGTTTCGACGGCGTCGGGCTTGTGGCCAAGCTCTTTGAGCCGCGCGGCAACCGATGGCCAGTCATCGATATAGCCGCGCTCGTCAACACTATCGATGAGGTGCGCGGCAATCTCGCCCTGTGCTGGCGTGTAGCCCTGCAAGCCGGCTTGCCAGCTCAGGTGCTCAATCAGTGTCGGCGCGGTGTGCAGGTTGGCTTGCTGGAATTCGTAGAGCTCGTCGCTAACACCGCTTTTGGTGTGCGTGGCGCCGTCATATACATCGTCCCACTCGGCATCCACCGGGAGTTCGTCGGGGATGGTGTCTTCGGCGCTGTCGTTGCTGTCAGGGTCCGCTTCGGCGTCGAGGTTGTCGGCTGGGGGGTCTTCAATCTGCTCGATCATCAGATTGGACTCGAGCACCTGCGAGATTTCCTGCTGCAGGTCCATGGACGACAACTGCAGCATGCGGATGGCTTGCTGCAGGGCCGGTGTCATGGTCAGCGACTGCCCCATGCGCAGGGCAAGACTGGCCTTCATGTTCATGGCGTTGGGGCTCGAAGCATTCGCCAAACATACGCCCGGCGAGACTGACTATGCAATCAGATTAGGCAAAACGCCCAAAAACTGGCGCTGTTCTTGCATGGGCGGCTGTAGAGGCGGCGCCGTTATGCGCTACAGCGTGAAGCTCTTGCCCAGATAAACGTTGCGCACAGTTTCGTTGGCCAGTACCGCCTGCGGGTCGCCGTCGGCAATCACTTCGCCTTCCGACAAAATGTATGCCCGCGAGCAGATGCCCAGCGTTTCGCGCACGTTGTGGTCGGTAATCAGCACGCCAATGCCGCGATCACGCAGATGGCTGATGATCTGCTGGATGTCGCCCACCGAGATCGGGTCAACGCCAGCGAACGGCTCGTCGAGCAGGATGAATTGCGGGTTGGCGGCCAGCGCGCGGGCAATTTCGACCCGCCGGCGCTCGCCACCCGACAGGCTCATGCCCAGCGTATCGCGCACGTGGCCGATGTTGAGCTCATCGAGCAGGGCATCGGTGTTTTCCTGGCGCTGCTTGCGGTTGAGGTCGCGGCGGGTTTCCAGAATCGCCAGCACATTTTCGGCGACCGTGAGCTTGCGGAACACCGAGGCTTCCTGCGGCAGGTATCCGACGCCAAGCCTGGCCCGCGCGTGCATCGGCAAGCGGCTGATGTCTTGCCCGCCCAAGCTGATCGTGCCGGCATCGGCCGGTACTAGCCCGACGATCATATAGAACGATGTGGTCTTGCCGGCGCCGTTGGGGCCAAGCAGGCCGACGACTTCGCCAGCGGCCACCGACAGCGATACGTCGCGGACGACCGGGCGTTTCTTGTACGACTTTTTCAAGCCCTCGGCGCGCAGCACCTCGCTCACGGCGATTCGCCCCCGGCGGCATCGTCGCGCAGTTGCTCGGCCTGTTCCTGCATGCGCTCGGGCATATCCGCCGGCACGGAGTCTTGTAGCGACGCCGGCACATCTGTCGGCGCCGGGATGGTGATGCGCACACGCTCGTTGCCCGTGCCGCTGGCCTGCATGCGCTGCGCATCCACCGAATACTCGATGCGCTCGGCGGTCAGCACGTCCTCGCCGCGGCGCAGCTCGGCGCCCGATTCCAGCAGCAGGCGGCGGTTGGCGGTTTCATAAGTCATGTTGCCTGCCGTGGCCGTTACCGCGGCCTGGCCTGGTGTTGCGCCTTGGGTGAGCACGGCGGGCTCGCCGCGCATGGTGGCGCGGATGTTGTCGTCATCGTCAACACGGCGGATGGTGAGCTGCTGCCCGGTCAAGGTGAGGTTGCCTTGCGTCAGGCGCACATCGCCGCTGTAAATACTCACGCCACGCTGCTCGTCCAGTTCGGCCTTGTCGGCGTCGATGGACAGCGGGCCGTTCTGCGCCTGGGCCGCGCCACTGGCTAGGCAAAAAAACAGCGCGAGCCAGCGCTTCACGATGCACTACCGGGGTTGAATTGGGTACGCACGCGGCCGTCAAATTCCAGTTTGTCGCCATCGAAGCCGGTTTCCAGCCGCTGCGCGCTGATGCGCTGGCGTCCGGAGCGCACCGTGGTTGGCGCCAGCGTGCGAATACGCCGTTCGGCGAGGTCGATCTGCACCTGGTCACTGTCAAAGTTCACCGGATTGCGGCCTTGCCCGCGTACCGAAACCCCACTGCTCAGGTTGATGGTTTGGGTGTTGTTCGGCAATCGGCCTTGCGGCGCTTGGGCAACCCACGGGCCATTGGCGCCGCCCAGGTAATCGATGGCCACGGCGTCAACCGTGATGTCGCCATTGTCGAAATACTGTGCGGTTTCTGCGCGGGCGCGGTATTCGGTTTGGCCTTGTGCGTCGAAACTGACAATGCGCACATCGCGCAGGTACGACTGCGCCTCGCTGGGTGGGTTGACGGCCACGTCCGGCGTCCGCGATTCGCCGCGCAACAATCCGACAACCACGGCGGCGAGCAAGGCAACACCGCAGATCGGCACCAGCGGCGCCAGGAATGCGCTGCTGCGAAACCGCCCGCGGTTGTTCACGCTTGCGCCTCGACGATCAGGTCGCAGGCTTCGCGCACCGCGCCGTTGCCGCCAGCGAACTGGCTGGTCCAGTGCGCGACCCCCCCGGCCGATTTGTTGTCTGTTATACAAATTTCAGAGCACAAGAGACGTAGAGTGAAGATAGTATGCCGTTTTCTGCTCTAACATAAAAAAAAACAATTACATCAGCGGATCAGTGGATCTCTGCCGACTCA
>JAAFAL010000145.1 GCA_018222345.1 bacterium | reverse complement strand
ATGTCAACCTGGTCGTAAAACTGGTTGCCATCGGTGCCTTCATACGGGTTGTCGTAGGCCACAGATGGGGCGCGGCGCACGCGGCGCAGGGCCGGCGGGTACAGCCACGCACTGCGGTAGTTGACATGCTCCCAAGCCATCAGGAACAGGCCGGAGTTTTTCGGTGGCGACAGGATTTGTGCCACGTAGTAAATCGTCACATCGTCCTTGTCGTCGATGACCGTATGGTCGCCCGACAAATTGGCGTAGGGGAACAGTACGTCTTCCACCAGCTTGGACTGCGAGGCGCTACCGTCCGGCTGCACGATGAACTGGTTGTTGAAACGCTGAACAGCCTTGCCGCGATACTTGAGACGGTGATTCCAGATCACCTCGGCGCCGTTGCCGGGGATCGGGAACGGAAACCCGATCTCGGCACCCGTGAGCAGATCCGTGCCTTCCAATTCGGCATTCACGGCATTCTTTTTCGTGTACTCGTAGTACTCATCCGGGAAGCCCGAACTGCGGTGCGTCGGATACACCGGCATCTTGTAAGTGTCACCGTAGGCATCGAACAGCGCCAAGTGCGTCGTCGTGAGCTTGTCCTTGTGCTTGTCCAGGTTATCTTTGGTAATGACAAACAGCGGCTTCTCATCCGGCCAAGGGTCATCCCAGTGTGTGGGCTCTTTAACGTCGAGCTTTGGCAGGCCGCCTGTCCATTCAGGAATGGTGCCGGCTTCATTGCCGGCTTTTTCGGCGCCGATGGGCGTGAGTTCCTTGCCCAGCTTGGCAGCTTCTTCGGGCGTTACCTTTGCCATTGCTGGCGCAGCAGCCAGCGCCGCGGCGCAGGTTGCCAAAGTGAGATGCTTAAATCGCATGTGGGGTGTCCTCCAGTGGGGAATCTAGTGTTATCTGAGTAACGTTACATGAACGAGCGTTCAATTTCATCGGTAAGCACAGCTTGTGGCAAAGCTTCCCAAATGCATCCAAACGTCTGAACTTGGACAGCATCAGAAGCGGTATCGTGCGCCGAACTGTGCGTAGTCACGGTCGCGCAGCACATTGTTGGCCTCGGCGCCCGTGAACCAACCATAGCCGGCACTGAACGACAAGGCGTTCTTGACGCGCATTTCGACATCGACTGTATAGAGCTGACGGCCTTGCACAAAGCGCTCACCGGGGCCGGGCGAGTTGCCGTAAAGGTCGTGCTTGATCAGTATCCGCGGCTCAAAACTGATGCCAGGGAACACCGACTCGTAGCGGATCAGCGCAATGATGTCGTAGCCGAAGGCATCCGATGTTGTCCAGAATTCGGGGTTGGCCTGCTGCGGGTTGAAACGCGCACCTGACGGCCCTGGCCGGCCACTGCGCGCCAAGCCGTTGACGTTGCCGTCAGCGCCCGAGCCATCGGCGCCGGCTGATGCATGCGTGACCTGCCCTGGTGCCTCGATCTGCAATTGCTCGATTGGCGGCAAGTCGAGAATATGCGTGCCACCCAATTCGAACAGCAGGATGATCTGGTCCGCGAACAGCGGGTTGTCGGGGCCGATGACGTAAGTGGCACCGAGAATCCAGTTGATGGTCTGGAATTCTTCGAAGCCCTGGATGTAATCACCGGGGCGCAGGCCATTCACCAATGGGCCACGGTCAGGGTTGTCGTTGCTGTAAGAATTGATGCCACGGTAATCGAGCAAATAAGATGGGCCGACGAACTCTTGGCCGGTGACGGTGGTGAGCGAACCATCGCCGGGCAGCATGCCCAAGCCCGGAATATTGACGCCAGTACCCGAGCGGACGTCCAGAAAGTCCAGCGAGCCGCCCGGCACGCAAGCATTGGGGTTGGCTTCGCAGAATGTCGGCTCGCCGGGCGCCGTGGGGTTGGCGGCATTGAAGCCGTCAATGCAGGCCTGCGGGTCGGCGGCGCAGCCGGACGGGAACACCGTTTGCAGCGCCGAAAAGCCGAGGTCAACCACCGAAACCTGCAGCGGGTCATTGGGCCGGTAAGCAAATTCGCCCTGGAAGGCGATGTCGCCAATCGCAGTGTTGAACGAAAAGCCCATGAGCTGGATATTTTCCGGGTATTCAAGCTGGAATTTGACCGTGTCCAGCGGGTAGCCGGTGCCGCCCTCGCCAGGTTGGCTGTAAGTCTCGGGGTTGTCCTGGCGGCCAGTGTTTTGCTCCGGCGCCGGATCGACCGACGGATCGCCACCCGTGGCAATGGCCCACGCCGCAGCATTGGTGGCTGCGGTCGGGCAGTCGTTCAACACATTTGCCGTGTCGGTGGTGGCGTCACCCGATGGCACCGTGGTGTCCAGGCAGCCGATGTTGCCCGCAAATGCCGACAAAAACGGTAGGCGGCTGTGGTAGTTGGCGTAGTACAGGTTGAATTCGGTGCCGGTGAACAGGTCGGGGAAGTAGAACGACAAGCCCAAGCCCCATTGGCCGGTGTCTTTGGCTTCTTTTTGTGGCAGCAGCTCGGCAGTGGCACTGGTTTCGGCTAGTGCAGATAACAAGGACTGGTTGCCCAGCGCCAGGCTTTGCGGGTCTTCGGCGGTCTTGCCGAAGTTGATTGCAACGGAGTCGGCCGAGTTGTTGGTGTCCACGTCGATGAACGAAAAGTACGAGCCCGGTGGCGGAATCTCGACCGGATCCCATTCGTAGCCATACCAACCGTTGATGCCGATGTCATAGGTGATGTCGGTCTTGAACGACACCGCGCCCAGCGGCACGAACACTTCGTCCAGATCCAGGAACGCCGGCCGCAAGAATGCATTGGCGTCAATTGCCGAGAAACTGTTGAGCGAGCCAATCGCCAGATAAGTCGATTCGCCCCAGTTGATGAGATGGCGGCCGACGGTGACGCTGAGGTCGCGGTCGCCGACAAACGGCAGGCGGGTAGAGAAGTTGAAGTCGAGCAGGCGCAGCGACAATCCGATTTGTTCTTGCTGGCGGTCGTTGCGCTCCACGAAGGCAGGCGCGCCAACACCAGTGCGGCGGTTGGGCGGATCATCGTCCGGGAATAGCTGCGAATCCGGATTGTTGGCAATCACCTCAGGCGTAACGATGTTGGGGTGGAAGATCGGCTCGTTGTAATTGACGAAGTCGTAGTGCCCGTAATAACGGGTGAAGAACTTCACATCCCGGCCGAACAGTTCAAAGTTTAGGGTGACGTCCTGTTTGGCCTTGAACAGGCCTTGGGTGAGATCGAACTTGTCGTAGTTCAAGTTGCCGTCATCGGCGTTCACCGAGAATTGCCCGGGTGCCTCGACAGCGCGCTGGTTGCGAGCCGGGCCTTCACCAATCAGATTGGGGAAAATGCCATCGTCCTCGTGCGAATGGCCCTGACAGGAACTCACAGCACACAGTTGCGAGTCGAGGTTGGCCTTGCCGACCAGGCGGTCATCGCGGTCTTGCATGCGCCATTGCAGGCCGGTTTCGAGGGTCGTGTTGATCGTTGCGGTGATGCCGCCGAAGTCGAACTGCAAGGCGTGCGCCGTAGGCACGGCGAAAAACGAAGCCGCGGCTGCCGCCAATCCAATGCGGCCACAATGTCCACGGATGCACGAAACCTTCAATCGCATGCTGTCTCCCTCTCGCAGGGTAATCGGGTCATTGCCCGATCTGGTTTTAATGTTGACCTTGCGCGTTATTGATGCGCCATCGACTCGAACTGTAGCACAGCGCCTTGGCCCGGCAAGCGCCCTAATCGCATGATTTCGCGTAGCATTCGGCCGGTGCGAGGAGACATGCAATGACTGGCGAAGCAAGCCAACACGGCAAACTGGCGGCGCGTGTGTTGCGCGTCGCCGAGCCACTGGTATTTGGTCGCCGCGGGGTGGTGTTGGTGTTGCTGGCGCTGACGACGCTATTGCTGGGTTGGCAAGCCACGCAAATCTCGGTGGATGCCGGGTTTCAAAAGCAACTGCCGCTCGATCACCCTTACATCGAGACCTATCTTGATCACCAGGCCGCGTTTGGTGGCGCCAACCTGATCGCCGTTGCACTGCGCACCGAGCAGCCGGACATTTACAACGCGGCGTTTTTCGATGCGCTGGATCAGGTCACCAGCGACGTGTTCTTTGTGCCCGGCGTGGATAAGGCCACCGTGCGTTCGCTGTTCACGCCCGGCGTGCGTTACCTCGAAATCACCGACGACGGCTTTGCCAGCGACGACGTGGTGCCGCGCGACTACACACCCTCGCCAGAAACTTTTGCCGCGATTCGCGGCAATGTCGCCAAGTCTGGGGTCATCGGCCGCCTGGTTGCCAACGACCAGCGTGGGGCGCTAGTCATTGCCGAATTGCTGGAGTTTGATCCGGCCACCGGCGACAAACTCGACTACACGGCGGTGGCCGACAAGCTCGAGGCTATCCGCGCCGAGCACAGCAGCGCCGACATCTCCATTCACATCATCGGCTTTGCCAAGATCGTCGGCGACGTCGTCGATGCAGCGGGCGAGGTGCTGTTGTTCTTTGGCATCGCGCTGCTGATGACCTTTGCACTGTTGTGGCTGTATTGCGCCTCGTTCCGTCTGGCCTTATTGCCGCTGTTTGTCGCGCTGGTAGCCGTGGTGTGGGAGTTCGGGTTGCTGCGCGCGTTGGGCTTCGGGCTCGACCCGTTTGCCATTCTTGTGCCGTTTCTGGTGCTGGCCATCGGTGTGTCGCACGCCATCCAGATGGTCAATGCTTGGGTGGGTGAAATGGCGGCCGACCCCGCGCTGACACCACTGCAGGCCTCGAAACATAGCTTCCGCTCGCTGGCCATCCCCGGCACCGTGGCGCTGATCACCGACGTCATCGGCTTTGCCACCATTTACCTGATCGACATCGACATTATTCAGGAGATGGCCATTAATGCCGCGCTGGGTATGGCGGCGATTATTGTCACCAACAAGTTGTTGCTGCCGGTGCTGCTCAGCTACGTAAGGCTGCCCAACCCGCAGCAGTTTGTTGACCGCCAAGCCAAGCGCACTGCGGCGCTGAACCGCGTGTGGCGGGTGCTGGCGCTGGCGGTCACGCGGCCTGCGGCGGTACTGATCCTGCTCGCCGGCTTGGGCGCGCTGTGGTGGAGCCTAGTTGCCTACGACGACCTGGAAATTGGCGACCTGCAGGCCGGCGTGCCCGAGCTGCGCCCGAACAGCCAATACAACATTGACGCGCGAACAATCGCAGCCAATTTCTCGGTCAGCGTTGATCAGATGAAAATCATCGCCGAGGCGCCGCCAGAGTCTTGCAATGATTTTGCCATCCTCGATGAGATCGACCGCCTCACCTGGCATTTGCAGAACACCCAAGACGTTGTTACGGCGGCGTCACTGGCGACCGTGGCGCGCCGCGTGCCGGTGGGCCTGAACGAGGGCAACCCGCAATGGCAGCAATTGCCGCGCAACATCTACCGGCTGGCGGCTGCGACGCGCGCCATACCCAGTTCGGCCGGGCTGGCCAACCCGGATTGCTCGGTGATGCCGGTGCTGGTTTATACGGTTGACCACAAGGCCGACACCATCGACCGGGTAGTCGAGGTCGTGCAGGGCTTTGCTTTGCAGCGTGATGTGCCCGGGCTGGAGCTGCGGCTGGCTAGCGGCAATTTGGGTGTCATGGCCGCCACCAACGACGTTATCGCCGCCAAGGAAAAGGAGATTGTGCTGTGGGTTTATGCGGTGCTGATCGTGTTCATCTTCCTGTTCTTCCGCTCCAAGGCGGCGATTGCCTGCGCCGTGTTGCCGCTGGCGCTGACGTCCATGCTCACCTACGCATTCATGGCGCAAGTTGGCATTGGCCTCAAGGTCGCCACGCTGCCCATCGTCGCGCTGGGTGTCGGTATTGGCGTGGATGACAGTTTGTATTTGTTGTCGGTGTTGCAGCGGCGCCTGCAATTGGGCGAGGACTTGCGCAGTGCCTGGTTTCACACCCTGCAGCGCACTGGCCGCGCCGTGGTGTTTACGTCAGTGGCGCTAATGGCCGCCGTGGCGACGTGGCTATGGTCCGACCTGCAGTTCCAGGCCGACATGGGCCTGCTGCTGGTGTTCATGTTTGCGGTCAACCTGCTCGGTGCGGTGGTCATCCTGCCCGCCATCGCGCATTTCGCCATTCGGCCAGGTTCGCGATTGACGCATTGATCTGATTGTCCGGTTATGGCCATTGTGGCTACAATGGCCACATGGAGACATTGCCAGCCCGTGAGGCAAAAAACCGTTTCGGCCAATTGCTCGACAGCGCGCAGCGCGGCCCTGTGCGTGTGACCAAGAAGGGCCGGCCAGTTGGCGTGATGATGTCGGAAGCGCATTACCAGCAATTGCGTGGTGCGGCATGGGAGCGCCTGAACCACACCGTCGAAGCGATGCATCGAGATGCTGCAGACAACGGCTTGGATGAAGACACACTGAAGGCGCTTTTGTCGCGTGAGGATTGAGCGGGTCGTACTGGACAGCAATGTGCTGATCAGTGCCGCCCTGTCGCCAGCAGGGTCAGTTGGTGCCTTGTACCGCCGGCTGTACCAAGATGGCGCAACCCTGCTGTTTTCCGACGAGACCTTGTTGGAGTTGCAGTCCCGGCTGATGCGGCCAAAGTTCGACCGATACGTGTCGAGGCATTCGAGACAGGTGTTTTTGACGCAGTTGATGGCTGTGTCAGAGAAGGTCGTAATCTTTGGACAACATTTTGGTTGCCGCGACCCTGATGATGACCGAATATTGGAAGCTGCTGTGGTCGGCGGCGCCGAGTATCTGGTTACAGGTGACGCTGATCTCTTGACGATGCGTGTATCGGCGGGGCCGAGCATTGTTTCACCGAGGCAGCTATTGGATGCACTGGCGTGAGCCGTCCAAGCACGACCAACCGAAACAACCCCTCACCCCGCGCCACGCGCCGCGGCCTCCTGCGCAGGCCCCTCCCTGTAGCTGCCTCCTATAAACATCTGACGCTGCCCACGGTAGGCCGG
>JAAFAL010000144.1 GCA_018222345.1 bacterium | reverse complement strand
CGCGACCGCGCCGGAGTCCTTTCTGGCTCGCTCGCAAGGAACTGAGGAGAGAAATGTGGTGACTCCACATGAACGACGAATGACGCCGCGAGCGGGCCAGAAAGGCCCGGCCCCTTCGGGGTTCGGCCTGAATAGTGCTGCTGACTGCGTTGGGCGGCTTGGCCGTAGAATGACTACGGCGCTGCGCCACCCGCCTTGCATCAGCACTTTTCAGGACTCGAACGCGGTTCGATTGATGCAGCCGGCGCTTCCCTAATGGCCGGCCCCCGCATTGTTCTGGACGACGCGCCGAATCGCCCATGGCTGAAATGGGTGCTCGGCATCGGCGCCGTGGTGTTGTTTATCGTGATTGGCGTGGCCACGTATCGCTGGGCATTGATGACGGCCGGTGGTGACTGGCGCCGCGCCAAAGCCGAGCGGCAATCGCTGAGCGAGGAGCGCGCGTCGCTGAGTGCGCAAGTCAAAAGCCTGCAGGCCAGAAACCGCGCGCTGCGCGAGCAAGTGGCCTTCTTGGAGCAGTCACGCAATATCGACGAGCAAGCCTGCAAGGATGTGCGCGAATCCTTGGTGGGCCTGCAGGCGCAACTGGCCGAAGCGCGCGAGCAGGTAGCGTTTTATCGCGGTATCGTCTCGCCGGAAGACGCCAAGGCTGGCGTGCGGGTGCAGTCGATGCAACTGCGCCAATTGCAGCCAGACAACGTGTATAGCTATAAACTGGTGCTGATTCAGGCCATGCGCCACGATCGCAGCGTCAGTGGCACCGCGACCATGGTGCTGCAGGGTTTGCTCGATGGCAGCCCCACCGAGCTGAGCTGGGACACGCTGGAGGTGGGCGGCGGAGGTGCAAGCCCCTACAAATTCAAGTATTTTGCAGAGTTGGTAGGGCAAATTGCGCTGCCCAATGCATTCGTACCCACGCGCCTGCAGGTCACGCTGGACCCACGGCGGCGCGGGGCAAAATCGGTCACGCACTTGTTCGAGTGGGGTGACATCGCCGAGCAGCAGGCCTGTGAGCCTGCAAGCAGCGGGTAATTCAAGGAATCATCATGTTCAAATCCAACAAAAAACCCGCCCCGGCGGCAAATCATTCAGTAACAAAGGGTAAGGCCGTGCCTGCAAACCGCGTGGACACCTTGATTGGCAAGCAAACCGAATTGCTCGGCGACGTCCGGTTCTCGGGCGGCCTGCATGTCGATGGCACCATCAAGGGCAAAGTGATGGCGGCGTCGGACAAGAACGCCGTGCTGTCGGTGAGCGAGTCAGGCAATGTCGAGGGCGATGTGCGGGTGCCGCATGTAGTGCTCAACGGCACCGTGACGGGTGATGTGCATGCCTCCGTGCGGTTGCAATTGTCGGAGCGCGCTCGCGTCACCGGCAATGTCTATTACCAGATTATCGAGATGGCCTCCGGCGCCGCGGTGAACGGCCAAATGGTGCACGAGGGCGAGGACCAGTCGCATGCTGGTGCTGCCAAGCCCGCGAACAAGGACAAGCAGCAAGGCCCGCAGGCTATTGGTAGCTCCAGCAGCGGTTCGAGTGGTTCGGGCAACGCGGACAATCGCAACAACAAGTCGGGCCAGAGCGCCAACTTGGTCACCGAGCGGCAAGCCAAGGCCTCTTGAATTGCTCTCGCGTTAACCGCATCTTATAAGCATGAACCAAGACACCACAGCCAACTACACGCCAGCCCATGCGGCGCTGGGGTTCTCTGACGCCGCAGCCAACAAGGTCAAGACCTTGCTGGCTGAGGAAGACAACCCCAACCAGCACTTGCGCGTATATATCTCCGGCGGCGGCTGTTCGGGCTTCCAGTACGGGTTCAAATTTGACGAGCAGGTTGATGACGCCGACACGCAGGTCGAGAAATCCGGTGTCAAATTGCTCATCGACCCCATGAGCATCCTCTACCTAAACGGCGCTGAAATCGACTTTCAGGATGGGGTGGAAGGCGCACGGTTTGTGATCAAGAATCCGAATGCAGCTACGACTTGTGGTTGCGGCAATAGCTTTTCAGTCTAGCTCCAAGATCAGCGCGCCTCCCCTAAGTTAGGGGTGGCCGGCGAAGCCGGACGGGGTGTGGAAGCAAGCGCAAGAGCGAGCGCAGCGAGCCGGCACGCAGTGCCGCGCGGCTAGCCTCGTGTCTGATAAATCGCACCCAACAACACCGGGCACGACGCCCCCGTAACCGACGGCAAGCTGCCGGGCAGCCCGCGCACACGCCGCATGGCCAACCAGGCAAATGCCACAGCTTCCACGGCATCTGGCGCCAAGCCCAAGGCTCGCGTGCTGTGCAACTCGGCCGGTTGCAGGGCTTGCGCCAGTCGCGTCATCAACACTGGATTGTATGCACCGCCGCCGCAGACGTAGGCCTCAGTGCAGTTCGGAAGCTGGGTTTTGACAGCATCGGCGATCGATTGCACGGTGAGTTCCAGCAGGGTTGCTGGGATGTTGCTCTTGCTGACTGTGGCGTGCGCGTCCAGTTGTTCCAGTAACCAGCCAATGCTGAATGATTCACGGCCGGTGCTTTTGGGTGGCGGCTGGTCAAAGTAGCCATCGCCGCGGAGGCGCTCGAGCAAGGCGTCCTCGACCTCGCCTGCCGCTGCTCGCGCGCCATCATGATCCATCGGCAAGCCGTATTCATGTTGCATCCACGCGTCCAGCAGGCCGTTGCCTGGGCCGGTGTCGAAGGCAATGACGGGCTTGGCGGTGTCGGCTGGTAGTAGTGTGACATTGGCAATGCCGCCGACGTTGATTACGGCGCGGTCGGTACGGCTGCGCCACAACGCCGCTTGCAAGCCGGGCGCCAAGGGCGCACCTTGGCCGCCGGCGGCCATGTCGGCGCGGCGCAGGTCGGCAACAACCGGCCGGCCGGTGGCTGCGGCGACGAGGTTGGCGTCGCCGATTTGCAGGGTGTTGCGGGTATTGTTGCCCGGGCCGTGGAACAGTGTTTGCCCATGGTGGCCAATCGCTGCGATGTCCGCAGGCGTAAGCTCAGCGTCTTTAATAATTGCCACAGCAGCAGCAGCGAAGGCCTCGCCAACAGCATGGTCGAGCCGCGCGTAGTCCTGCAGGCTGATGTCGGCACTGGCTTGGCCCAATTCGGTCAAGCGTGCGCGCAAGGCTTCAGGATAGGGCGTACTGGCATAGGCCCGCATGCGAACAAACTCGCCTGCTTCATCGAAATCGGCCACGCAGGCGTCAATGCCGTCGGCACTGGTGCCGGACATCAAACCAACAAATGACTGTGTTGCGCCCATGGCCCGGTGGGCGCGTTACGCCGGCTTAATTGCTGGCGACGCGGCTGGCCTCGACGAGCATGTCGAGTTGCGACAACAGCGGCGTGCTGGCCTGTTCGAAGGCAGTTCGCTGCTCTTTGGCGACAGGGTGGGCGCGTGGCAGGGGCACGGTGACCGGATTGCGGTGCACGCCGTTGACGCGGAATTCGTAGTGCAGGTGCGGGCCGGTGGCCAAGCCGCTGCTGCCCACATAACCGATCACCTGGCCCTGTTTGACGCGCGCGCCGTTGCGGATGCCGCGGCGGAAGCTACGCATGTGCGCATACAAGGTGGTGCGATTGGAGCCGTGGCGCAGGATCACCGTGCGGCCATAGCCACCCTTGGTGCCGGAAAAGATGACCTTGCCATCGCCAGCAGCCTTGATGGGCGTGCCGGGCGGGGCGGCGTAATCGACACCGCGATGGGCGCGAATCTTGTTGAGAATGGGATGGCGCCGGCCCAGCGAAAAGCTGGAACTGATGCGAGCAAAATCGACCGGCGTGCGAATAAATGCCTTGCGCATCGAGTCGCCGCCCGGTGTGTAGTAGCTGGCGTCGCCGTTGGTATCCACGTAGCGCACGGCGCGGATGGTGCGCCGGCCATTGACGAACTCTGCGGCCAAAATCGGCCCGTCACGCAATTTTTCGCCGTCCAGGTACAGTTCTTCATAAACAACGGCAAAGCTGTCGCCCACACGCATGTCTAGCGCGAAGTCGATGTCCCAACCGAAGATGGCCGCCAATTCCATGGTCGTGCGGTCGGTCATGCCGGCCTCGGCGGCGGCCAGGAACAGGCTGGATGTGACGGTGCCGGTGGCATAGGCCACGCGGGTTTCGACATCGGCAACTTGCTCGTTGACGACGAAGGCGCTGTCGGCGTTGCGCTCGACATTGAGCGTGCGCAACTCGTCAAGAGCGTAGTGCAGCTTATTGACGCGGCCGCTGTCGTTGACAGCAACGCGCAACACATCGCCAGGCCGCATGCGTGACAGCCGCTTGCCGGCGCCATCGAGGCGCGCCAAGGCCATCCAGTCGGCGGCAGCCAAGTCATAGCGGTTGAACAGGCCCGACAAGGTGTCGCCCTTGCCGACCAGCATTTCCAACCACTGCTCCGCCGGTTCGGGCGGCGCGGCTAATTCAGCCTCTAATGCTTGCTCAGCCGCTGGGGCGGCGGTATCAGGCACTTCGTGCATGACGGCGGCTTCCGCCGTCGAAATAGGATTGAGCGACGCGGTTGTAATGCCACGTGATGGTGCCTCGCGTCGGACTAGCGCCGTTTGCGGTGGAGCCACTTCAACTGTGGCCATCGCGTCTGTGTCGCCAGTGGAGTCGGACTCGTGCACCACCAGCGCAACACCGCCACCGATGGCGACGGCGAATGCAACGACCAATGGCCCATGTGCGCGACGCCACCATGGCGCGCGCGCGGCCAAGCTGCCCAGTGCTGGACTATAATCACGTTTTGACGAATACCCAGAAGATCGCATTTGCGGTCTCCAACCCCCATTACGGTGCTGAGCCGCGGCCGAGACAAGCTTGGACGCAGTTATTTGTAAAACCATAAATAACCATAAAATCCAATGCTTAGCAAGCATTTCTCAGCAACTCCCGACGAACGTAACGCTGGCCGACATGAGTAAACCTAACGACCACCTGCAAGAATTAATCCGCGGCTGCGACGAGGTGGTGCCCGAGGATGCGCTGGCCCGGCGTTTGGCCAAAGCCGCCGAAGCGGGGCGCCCGCTGCAGATCAAGGCCGGCTTCGACCCCACCGCTCCGGACTTGCACCTGGGCCACACCGTGCTGCTCAACAAGATGCGCGCGTTTCAGGACCAAGGCCACGAGGTCACCTTCCTGATCGGCGACTTCACCGGCATGATTGGTGACCCCACGGGCAAAAGCGAGACGCGCCCGGCGCTGACCCGGGAGCAGGTCGAAGACAACGCGCGTTCATACGAGGCGCAGGTCTATAAAGTGCTGGACGCCGACAAGACCACCGTGCGCTTCAACAGCCAGTGGCTGGGCAAGCTGACCAGCGCCGACATGATCCAACTGGCCGCCAAGCACACGGTGGCGCGCATGCTGGAGCGTGATGACTTCGCCAAGCGCTACAAGTCGGGCCAGCCAATCGCAATCCATGAGTTCATGTATCCGCTCACACAGGGCTACGACTCGGTGGCGCTGAAATCCGACGTGGAGCTGGGCGGCACCGACCAGAAGTTCAACCTGTTGGTCGGCCGGCAATTGCAGCAAGCCTACGGGCAGGCGCCGCAAATCGTCATGACCATGCCGCTGCTGGAGGGTTTGGACGGCGTCAACAAGATGTCCAAGAGCCTGGGCAATTACATCGGCATCACCGAGCCGCCGGGTGAGATCTTCGGCAAGTTGATGAAGATCAGCGACGAGCTGATGTGGCGCTACTTCGAGCTGTTGTCGTTCCGGCCGCTGGCCGAGATCGATGCACTCAAGGCGGCTGTGGCCGAGGGCCGCAACCCGCGTGACGTCAAGTTCGAGTTGGGCCGTGAGCTGGTTGACCGGTTTCATGGGCTGGGCACTGGCCAAGCGGCGCAGGACGCGTTTGTGGCGCAGTTCCAACAGGGCGGCTTGCCGGACGACATGCCCGAGGTGGCGTTGACGCCGGCGGACGCCGCCGGCGTGCCGCTGGCCAATGCCCTGAAAGACGCCGGCTTGGTGGCCAGTACGTCAGAGGCATTTCGCATGCTCAAACAGGGTGCAGTGAAGCTCGACCAGCATCGCGTCGAAGACAAATCCCTATGTTTGGTGCCCGGCTCTGAGCAGGTCGCACAGGTCGGAAAGCGCCGCTTCGCCCGTATTAGCATTGTCGTCGCGCCCTGAGCGCGGCTTCAAGCCATTGAAATAATTGGATAAATAAACTTTCTGTCACAAAAGTGCAGAAAACGGTTGACGGGCGAAAAGCCATCCCTATAATACGCCGTCCCTGAACACAGGGGCGCCAGTTTTCAGGCAACTTCTCGCCCGCTCCGGCCGGCAACAAAGTTTCACGAAAATCGTTGACAGAGCCACTAGGCTCTGTACAATACGCGCCCCGACACGGCGACCGCCCACGTAGATAGTGTGGAGCAGTCGCCGCTTTGTCTAGGGAGTTCTTTAACAATTTGGCAAGTGATTTGTGTGGGTGCTCCACGATGGATGTTGCTGAAAAGCACATCAAAATCGGAGCATTCAAAGCTAGTTAATTCATTAACGTAGTCTTGAATCAGCTCTACGTATCAACTTCGGTTGGTACATCCAGTCTAAATTTAACTGGAGAGTTTGATCCTGGCTCAGATTGAACGCTGGCGGCAGGCTTAACACATGCAAGTCGAGCGGTAACAGGAGTGCTTGCACTCGCTGACGAGCGGCGGACGGGTGAGTAATGCTTAGGAATCTACCTTGTTGTGGGGGATAGCCCGGAGAAATCCGGATTAATACCGCATACGTTCTTCGGAAGAAAGGGGGCCTTCGGGCTCTCGCAGCAAGATGAGCCTAAGTGAGATTAGCTTGTTGGTGAGGTAATGGCTCACCAAGGCGACGATCTCTAGCTGGTCTGAGAGGATGATCAGCCACACCGGGACTGAGACACGGCCCGAACTCCTACGGGAGGCAGCAGTGGGGAATATTGGA
>JAAFAL010000010.1 GCA_018222345.1 bacterium | reverse complement strand
ATGGAAGGGCGGAGTAACGCCCGACAGGGAGGGCGGGGTGGACGGCGGTAGGGGGTTGGAGGGCAGGAAGCCCGACAAGTGGTGAGCCGTCAAAGCACTTCACACCGCAACCGCCCCCCCTCACCCCTAGCCCTCTCCCCCAGGGAGAGGGGATTCAATCAGCCACGGCGCGCACGAAAAAAGTCACGCAACAGCCGGGCCGACTCATCGGCCAGAACGCCCGGCAACAACTCCACCACATGATTCAACGGCGGCTGGCCGGGTAGCACGTTGAACACCGTCCCGGCTGCTCCGGCGCGTACATCCGGCGCGCCGTAGATCACGCGGCGAATCCGCGCCTGGTGGATGGCACCAGCGCACATGGCGCAGGGCTCGAGCGTGACGTACAGGTCGCAGCCGGGCAGGCGGTAGTTGTTGACTTGCTTCGCCGCGGTGCGCAGCGCAGCCACCTCGGCGTGCAGGGTCGGGTCGCAGCCTGAGATGGGGTGATTGGCGCCCTCGCCAATGATGATTCCATCACGAACAACCACGGCACCAACCGGCACTTCGCCAAGTGCTGCTGCCTGCCGCGCCAGCGCCAACGCGCGGCGCATGAAGCGAATCTCCGCCTGAGCGGCTACCGCCCCTACTCCCACTCGATCGTGGCCGGTGGCTTGCCCGACACGTCATAGACCACGCGCGAAATGCCATCGACGGTATTGACGATCTTGCTCGACACTTCGTCGAGGAATTCGTACGGCAAGTGTGCCCAGCGCGCGGTCATGAAATCGATGGTCTCCACCGCGCGCAGGGCAATCACGTGCTCGTAGCGGCGGCCGTCGCCCATTACCCCCACGCTTTTCACCGGTAGGAACACCGCAAAGGCCTGGCTCACGCTGTCGTATAGGCCATGACGGCGCAGTGCGCTGATGAAAATGTCGTCGGCTTCGCGCAACGGGTCGGCGTATTCGCGCTTGACCTCGCCAAGGATGCGCACCCCCAAACCGGGCCCAGGGAACGGGTGGCGATAGACCATGTCGCGCGGCAGGCCCAGTTCCAGGCCGATCTTGCGCACTTCATCCTTGAACAATTCGCGCAGCGGCTCGACCAATTTGAGCTTCATGTGCTCCGGCAGGCCGCCCACATTGTGGTGGCTTTTGATCACATGCGCCTTGCCGGTGCTGGCACCGGCCGACTCGATGACGTCGGGGTAGATCGTGCCCTGCGCCAGGTAGTCGATGTTGGTCAGCTTGCCGGCTTCGTCATCGAACACCTCGATGAAAGTGCGGCCGATGATCTTGCGCTTGAGCTCAGGGTCAGCTTCGCCCGCCAGGGCATCCAGAAAGCGATCCTCGGCATCAACGCGGATGACACGCACACCCAGATGCTCGGCAAAGGTCGCCATCACCTGGTCGCCTTCGTTGAGGCGCAGCAAGCCGTTGTCGACAAACACGCAAACAAGCTGGTCGCCAATCGCCTTATGCAGCAAGGCAGCGACGACTGACGAATCCACCCCGCCCGACAAGCCAAGCAGCACTTGCCCATCGCCGACTTGGGCGCGGACTTGCTCGATCAGCGCATCAACAATATTGCCCGGCTGCCAGGCATCGCCGCAGCCGCAAATGTCGTGGATAAAACGGCCCAGCATGCGGCCACCCTGCGCGGTGTGCGTAACCTCGGGGTGGAACTGCAGGCCGTAGAAGCCGCGGCCCTCGTCAGCCATGCCGGCCAGCGGCGCGTGGTCGGTGGCGGCGATTGGCACAAAGCCCGGCGGCAGCGCTTCCACACGGTCGCCGTGGCTCATCCACACATCCAATTGCGGCTCGCCATCGGCCGACACATGGTCTTCAATATCTTCGAACAGCTTGCTGTCGCCCACGCGGGTCACGCGCGCATAGCCGAACTCGCGCTCGCGGCTGCTGGCGGTTTTACCACCCAGTTGCGCAGCCATGGTTTGCATGCCGTAGCAAATGCCCAGCACCGGCACGCCCAGCTCGAAGATCGATGCATCGGCCCGCGGGCCAGTTTCGATGGTTGTCGATTCAGGGCCGCCCGACAGGATGATGCCGTTGGCGCTAAAGCCGGCGATCTTGTCGGCCGGCCAATCCCAGGGGTGGATTTCGGAGAACACGCCCAGTTCGCGCACGCGGCGGGCGATCAATTGGGTGTACTGCGAGCCGAAATCCAGGATGAGGATTCTGTCGGATGCGGGTTGGGTCATTCGAAATCCTTGATTCAGGCTGTCATTGCGAGGGCGCGACGCGCCCGTGGCAATCTCGTCATGCATCGCCAACATGTCGAGATTGCCGCGCGCCTTTGGCGCTCGCAATGACAAGCCGCGGCGGGCAGTTTAGTTGCCAACCCGATAATTCGGCGCTTCCTTGGTAATCGACACGTCGTGCACGTGGCTTTCGCGCATGCCGGCACCGGTGACGCGCACGAAGTTGGGCTTGCTACGCATCTCGTCAATGCTGCCGCAGCCGGTGTAACCCATGGCGGCGCGCACGCCGCCCATCAACTGGTGAACAATCGCGCTCATGCTGCCTTTGAACGGCACGCGGCCCTCGATGCCTTCGGGCACCAGTTTTTCGATCTCGCTGGCGGCGTCTTCTTGGAAGTAGCGGTCGGAACTACCCTGTTGCATCGCGCCCAGTGAGCCCATGCCGCGGTAGCTCTTGTAACTGCGGCCTTGGTACAGCTCGACCTCGCCTGGGGCTTCCTCGGTGCCGGCAAGCATGCCGCCCACCATCACGCAGTAGGCGCCGGCAGCCAGCGCCTTGGCCATGTCGCCGGAGTAGCGAATACCGCCATCGGCGATCAGCGGAATGCCTTTGGCCTTGAGCGCTGCAGCCACATTGGCCACGGCGGAAATTTGCGGCACACCGACGCCAGCAACGACGCGCGTGGTGCAAATGCTGCCCGGGCCAATGCCCACCTTGACCGCATCGGCGCCTGCCTCGACCAGCGCCAGCGCGCCGTCGGCAGTGGCGATGTTGCCACCGATGACCTGCAGTTCCGGGAAATGCTGCTTTACCCAGCGCACGCGGTCGAGCACACCTTGCGAGTGGCCATGGGCGGTATCGACCACCACCACATCAACGCCGGCCTCGGCCAGCGCGGTCACGCGCTCCTCCGTGTCGGCGCCCGTGCCCACTGCGGCGCCAACGCGCAGGCGCTCGCGGCTGTCTTTACAGGCAGTCGGGAAGTCGGTCGATTTCTGAATGTCTTTGACGGTGATCATGCCGCGCAATTCGAAATCGTCATTGATCACCAACACTTTCTCAATGCGATGCGCGTGCAACAGGTCCATCACCTCCTGCTTGCTGGCGCCTTCGCGCACCGTCACCAATTTGTCCCGCGGTGTCATCACGCTGGTTACAGGCGCGTCATAGTGCGTCTCAAAGCGCAGATCGCGGCTGGTGACAATGCCCACCAGGTCGGTACCGTCAACCACCGGCACACCGGAAATCTTGTGCTTGCGCGTGAGGTCGATCACCTGCTGGATGGTCGCGCTGGGCGCCACGGTGATGGGGTCGTTGATCACGCCCGACTCGAACTTCTTCACCGTACGCACTTCGGCGGCCTGCGCATGCGCACTCATGTTCTTGTGGACGATTCCAATGCCGCCTTCCTGCGCCAGTGCAATCGCCAGCCGGGCTTCCGTCACGGTGTCCATGGCCGCCGACAGCAGCGGCAGGTTGAGGCGGATTTCCGCCGTCAGCGCAGTGGACAGATCAACCTGACGTGGCAACACATTGGAGTACGCTGGCGTGAGCAGCACGTCGTCGAAAGTGAGCGCCTCTTCGGTCAATCGCATGGCCGCGTCCGTGTGGTTTGAAGGGCGCGATATTATACGGACGACACCCCGCCAGACCATCAACAGGCGGCGAAATCCCGCCGAGCCGGGCTGCGCCGGAATCCACCACCGCGCAGTTTGCGCAAACCAACTGCATTTTAATGACCGACATCCACGCCGACCGCGCGATCTACAGCGTCTCGCAACTCAATGCCGAAGTGGCCGAATTGCTTAGCCGCGGGCTCGGCCGCGTGTGGGTGGCGGGCGAACTGTCCAACCTGGCGCAGCCGCGTTCAGGGCACTGGTACTTCTCGCTCAAGGACGCCGAGGCACAAGTGCGCTGCGCAATGTTTCGCAATAGCAACCGGCTGGTGCGCCGGCCACCGGCCGAGGGTGACCAAGTGCTGATCCGCGCCCGCGTGGGCCTGTATGCGCCGCGCGGCGACTATCAGTTGGTGGCCGAACACATGGAGCCTGCCGGCGAGGGCGCGCTGCGGCTGGCCTTCGAACAACTCAAAGCCAAGTTGCAGGCCGAGGGCTTGTTTGACGAGGCCCGCAAACAAGCCGTTCCGGAGGCGCCAGCGCGCGTGGCGGTGGTCACCTCGCCCACTGGCGCGGCCATCCGCGACATCCAATCGGTGATCGCCCGGCGCAGCCCGCTGACGCAGGTCACCGTGCTGCCGGTACCGGTACAAGGCGACGCGGCGGCACCCGCCATCGCCACCGCGATTGCGCATGCGGATATGTGCGGGTTCGACGTGCTGGTGGTCGGCCGTGGTGGCGGCTCGCTGGAAGATTTGTGGCCGTTCAACGACGAGGCCGTGGCGCGCGCCATTGCGGCGTGCAAAACGCCGGTCGTTTCGGCCGTTGGCCACGAGGTCGATTGGAGTATTGCCGATTGGGTCGCCGACCAACGCGCACCCACACCCTCGGCCGCGGCCGAGTTGGTCACGCAAGATTTGTTTGCGCGGGTGCAACACGCCCAACAGGCCTTGCAGCGCGCGGCGCAATCGGTGGTGCGCGCGCGGCGGCTGCTGGCCGGGCAAACTGCAAGCTTTGTGGCGCGGCTGCAAGCCGCCCATCCGGGCCGGCAATTGGAAGTGCGCGCGCAAACCCTCGATGACCGCACCGCACGCCTGCTGCGCGCCGCGCAATACCTGCAGCGCAGGCGCCAACAAAGCCTGCAGCCACTGGCGGCACGGCTTGGGGTGCAGTCGCCCGCGCGGCAAATTGCCAAACAGCGCACGCAACTGAACAACGCGCGGGAAGGCTTGGTCCGAACTGCAAATAACCAACAAAAACAATTGCGTGCGCAGCTAGGCACGGCAGCCCAAACGCTGCACGCCTACAGCCCATTGGCAACGCTGGAGCGCGGCTACGCCATTGCGCTCGACGAATCCGGCACCGCCGTGCGTGATGCTGATGAGTTGCAGCAGGGGCAAACGCTGGATTTGCGCCTGGGTAGCGGGCAGGCACAGGTGGAAGTCTTGTCAACTGCTGTGCCTGTTGACGGTGGACATCGCTGAGCGGAGCCTGATGCAGGCGCAAAGCCCCTCATCCGCCGCTGCGCGCCACCTTCTCCCCATGGGAGAAGGCCGGGGTGAGGTGTGTTTCGGCAACAGGAAACACTTGTCGGCCATATTCGGCCTCCTGTCTCGCCCGGTACTGCACCAACCGCGGCGCATCTCGTGAAACATCCGGGTTAAACTTGCGCGCATGAATGCCGAAAAACGCCGCGAAATCTTCGCGCGCCTCAAGGCTCAGCGCCCGGAACCAAAAACCGAGCTGAACTACTCCTCACCATTCGAATTGCTAGTTGCCGTCGTACTGTCGGCGCAGGCCACCGACGTGGGCGTCAACAAGGCCACAGCCAAGCTGTTCCCGGTAGCCAATACACCGGAGGCCATTGCCGACCTCGGCGTCGAAGGCTTGATCGAATACATCAAGACCATCGGCCTGTACCGCAGCAAAGCCAAGCATGTGATTGCACTGTGCCAAAAACTGATGTTCGAGCACGACAGCCAGGTACCGCGTGACCGCAAGGCGCTAGAGGCACTGCCTGGCGTAGGTCGCAAAACCGCCAATGTGGTGCTCAACACCGCCTTCGGCCAACCCACCATGGCGGTCGATACGCATATCTTCCGGGTGAGCAACCGCACGCGCATCGCCCCCGGCAAAACTGTGCGCGAGGTCGAAGATCGGCTCGTGCGCCTGGTGCCCGAGGACTACATTCTGGACGCTCACCACTGGCTGATTCTGCACGGCCGCTATACCTGCAAGGCGCGCAAACCCGATTGCCACGACTGCATCATCGACGACCTGTGCGAATACCCGCCCAGCAAACGCCCGGCGCCAGTCCAATGAGCGTGGCGGACTACAACATCAAGCGCGTTGATGCCGAGCAGGTGTGGCCGCTGCGGCACAAATTGCTGCGCCCTCACCAAGCGCTGGAGGAGTCGCGCTACCCGGGCGACGAACACCGCGATGCCGGGCATTTCGCGGCTTTTGCAGGGCGTAAAATGGTGGGTATCACCTCGGTGTTCCACGAGGCCCATCCCGACATCGACGACCGCAGCGGCGAACAACAATGGCGGCTGCGCGGCATGGCAACCGCCGAGGCCGTGCGTGGCACTGGCGCCGGGGGCGCCCTGCTGCTAGCCGGTATCGACCACGTCGTGACCCGCCACGGCAAAGTGTTGTGGTGCAATGCGCGCACACCGGCCGTGGGTTTTTACGAGCGCCACGGGTTTACGGTGATTGGCGAAGAATTCGAGATTGACCCCATCGGCCCGCACTACTTGATGCGCTATAGCCCGAGTCAAGCTGATTAGCGGGCTCAATCGGTTAAAGAATGTTGAAGTCTGTTGCGCGGAACGGCATGCTTTGTGCAGCGCACCACCGCCGCGCACGGAACGCGCGGTTGGCCACTTTGCCCGCAGGCCCTAGCGCCTTGCAGTCAACCCCACGGGGTTTCTCGAGACCATGCTTCTAGCCACCGATCTGGACGGCACTTTTCTTGGCGGACGGCAATCCGACCGCATGCGCTTGTATCGCTTTTTGACGCAGCGCCCCGATGTCGGGCTGGCCTTTGTCACCGGCCGTGGCCTGGAACACGTGCTGCCGCTGCTGTCCGACCCGACGATCCCGACGCCCAAGTACGTGATCTGCGATGTCGGCACCACGATTGTGCATGGCGACACGCTGGAGCCAGTCCAGCCAGTGCAGACCGAAATCAACCAGGCTTGGCCGGGCGAGCACGCCATTCTCGACGCCATTGCCCACATCCCCGGCTTGGTGCGTCAAGAAGTGCCGCAGCAGCGCCGCTGCTCGTTTTTCGTCAAGGCCGATTTCGACTTTGAAACCCTCCGCGACATCGTCGAGCCCATGGGTTGCGAAGTGCTGTTCTCGGCCAACGAATACCTCGACATCCTGCCCAAAGGTGTAAAAAAAGGCAGCACGCTCAAGCGTTTGGTCGAAACCCTGGACGATGTCGATTTCGACGATGTACTGGTTGCCGGCGACACGCTCAACGACCTGTCGATGTACGAAACCGGCTTCAAGGGCGTGGTTGTCGGCGCGGCCGAGGAAGGCCTGATCGAAGCCACCAAGCGCATGGGCAATGTGTTCCATGCCGAGGCCACTGGCGCCGGCGGCATTCTGGACGCCATCAGCTATTTCTCGTTCCTTGGCCCGCAAGCCATCGAAGACCTGACCCGTGAAGGCAGCGACCGCGGTAGCAGCCAGTTGGTGATGGTGTATCACCGCCTGCCGTTTGAAGAGCACTTCAATGCCGAGGGCAAGCTGGAGATGCGCCGGCCGAAAAGCCCCAACGGCATCATGCCCAGCCTGCTGAGCCTGTTTGCCGGCGGCCGCACAGGCTCGTGGGTGGCGTGGTCACTACAGGACACGCGCTCGCCGGAGGGCTTCGAAGACCATTTGCTGCCGGACGAGGAGGCCTTCCCCAACCTGCTGCTGTCGCGCATCCCGCTGGCCGAGCGCGATGTACAGCGCTTCTACAAATCATTCTCCAAAGAGGCGTTCTGGCCGACCATCCACACGTTTATCGAACGTGCCGTGTTCAATCACGACGACTGGGAACACTACGTCGAGGTTAACCGCCTGTTTGCCGAGCGCACCGCTGCCGAGGCCGACGAAGGCGCAGTAGTGTGGATTCACGACTACAACCTGTGGATGGTGCCGGCGCACCTGCGCAAGTTGCGGCCCGACCTGCGCATCGCGTTTTTCCATCACACTTATTTCCCGTCATCGGAAATCTTCAACGTGATCCCGTGGCGGCGGCAGATCGTCGGCAGCCTGCTGCAATGTGACTACGTGGGTTTCCACATCCCGCGCCATCTGGAAAACTTTGTTGACGTGGTGCGCTCGAACTTCCCGGTCGAAATCCTCGGCCGCACCGCCTGCGCGCCGCGCTTTCTCACCTTCGGCTGTGCACTGGGCCTGGACGAGATGACCACCGCCATGCGGGTGTCGGAAGACCACGTGCTGCACATGGGCGCCCACCCCATCGGCGTGCCCGTCGATAAGATCGCCGGCATTTTGGAAACTGACAAATTCAAGGACTCGCTGGCTGCCTTGCGCGACGAACTGAGTGGCAAGCGTGTGGTGCTGTCCATCGAGCGGCTGGACTACACCAAAGGCCCGCTGGGCAAGCTGGAAGCGTTTGAAAAACTGCTTGAGAACAACCCCGAACTGCACGGCAAGGTCACCTTCGTCAACGTTGTAACGCCCGCGGCGAAAGGCATGAAGATCTACGAGCAGATCCAGCGCGACATCGAAAACGCCGTCGGGCGCATCAATGGCCGCTTCGCCAATCTGGAATGGACACCGATCCGCTTCTTCTTCCGCTCCATGCCGTTCGAGGAAGTCCTGGCGCACTACGCGGTGGCCGACGTGGGCTGGATCGCGCCCATGCGCGACGGCCTCAATCTCGTGTCAAAAGAATACGCCGCGGTGCAGGGCTTGATGCAGGGCAAAGGCGTGTTGGTGTTGTCGGAATTCGCCGGCGCGGCGGTGGAGCTGCAAGGCGCTATCCGCACCAACCCTTACGACACCGTCGATATGGCCGCACAGCTCTACCGCGCGCTAACACTAGGCGATGCCGAGCGCCGTGACCGCATCGAGCAAATGAGCGAGGTGGTGTCGAATTACGACCTGCACACCTGGGGCGACGGCTTCATCAACGCCGTGAAAGAAGCCGCCAAAGAGCGCAAGAAATTCAAGAATGACCCCAAAGCCAAGATGGCCCGTGTGCATGCCGCGCACGCGGTGGCCGAGCGGCGCAACTACACCCCGGCCTGATCCAAGGGCGCGCCGAGCAACTCATCGGCGTTGCTCCATTTGCCGGTTCGTTCGTACTTCACCTGGCCCTTGCCGGCACGCTTGGCGTCGTAGAGCGTGCGGTCGAGCACTTCCAGCATCGCGCTGGTGTCGGCCGGCGTGTCTGCTGGTGCAAACCACACCGCACCTACGCTGGCTCCTAGCGCCGGCACCGATTGCGTCCATCGCGCGCTCGCTTCGGCCAAAGCACTTTCGAGCTTGTCGGCAATCTCTTTGACGGACTGCTCCGACGCGTCGTAAACCGCCACCACGAACTCGTCGCCGCCACTTCGGCTGATCAGGTCGAGCGACCGGCGCGCGATGGTTTCCAACACGCCAGCCACGCTCACCAGCAGCGCGTCGCCCTCAGCGTGGCCCATGCTGTCGTTCACTTGTTTGAAGTTGTCCAGGTCGATCATCAGCAAGCCGACCGGGCACTGGTAGCGCCGGGCGTGGCCCAACAGTTTGCTCAGGCCGGTTTCGAAGCCGCGCCGGTTCAGCAACGATGTGAGTGGGTCAGTGCGCGATGCTTCCTCGCTGACAATGCGGATTAGAAAATCCTGCCGCAAAATGCGCTCGAGCAAATAGCGCACGACCACCCCGATGCCGTAAGTGGCCAGCAGGAACAAGGCAACACGGGCCACGCCAACGCTGTCAATGCCAATCGCCACGTAACCAGCCACCGCCAGCGCAATGCACAGCGCGCCTAGCACAACCGCTGGTACAAACATCACGCCAGTAAAAAAGAACAAGAAGAACTGATAGAGCACGAGGATTTCGTACAAATACGGCACGGTGTCACCAGCGGCGGCCAATTGCAGCGCCACCCAGGTGAACATGAGGCCTTGAAACGCCATCACGCCGGCCATGAGTTTGGGCAAGGTCTCGCCAGGCAAGCGCCCCACAAACAAGTACAACCCGATCATCAGCGGGATCTCGACCCCGAACATCGCAGCTACAACTGGCGCGTCGAGCCGCGCTTCTAACAGCCACTGGTCGGCCAACATGACAATCAAAACCAGCGCAATCACGGCCCAAAACGCCGACCGAGCAATCGGCAAAAACGACTGCCCGGTGCGGCGTATGAACTCCAATTCAAGCTCGGGCGAAAACCGCCACCACGCCGACGGCTGGTCGAGTTGCGTCCGGCATTCCTCCAAGCGCTCGCGGCTAGTGTTCATCGCTCCCCCGCGGGTCTGCTGCCCACATTGATAAAGTTATTGTTAAATGTAGAATACACCGCCCGCGCAGCTTGCGGGTAAAGTCCGCCCACGCTACCCTGTCGGGCTTAGTCAACGCCCGCCCGAAGCCCGCCAGCCGCGGGTCTTTTTTGTTGGCGCCCGGTTTTTCAGCTTTTACGAGATCTCACATGGATTTTCGCGCCGCGCTCAAGCAGCAATACGGCCTGGATACGGTTGATTTTCACTACAACCTCGACAAGGCCACCCTGTTCAACGAAGCCATCGCCAACGACCGCGGTCGTGTGGCCAAAGGTGGCCCCGACGACGCCCAGAAGGCGTTCGCCACCAAACTGGGCGTTGATGGCCCGCTGGTGTTCTACACCGACCCCGACTGCACCGGCCGCCCGGTACAAGACACCTTCGCTGTCGCCCACCCCGAGCTGGAAGACAGCGTGTGGTGGAAAAAAGACTTCAAAAAGTTTGACGCCGACAAGTTCCAGCCGCTGCTGGCTCGCGCCGTCGCCCACCTGAACGACAAGAACGCCCGCCTGTATGTGCAGGACGTGTTCTGCGGCTGGGACCCCAGCTACTCGGTGCCCTACCGCTTTGTAGGCGAGTTCGCCACGCACGCCATGTTCTGCAAAAACATGTTTGCCAGCGACGTGACGGTTGACGACGCCGAGGCCAAGCGCTGGACGCTGATCAACGTGCCGAGCTTCACCTGCAACCCCGAGCGCGACGGCACCCGCAGCGAACGCGCGGTCATCATGGACTTCAAGACCCGCACCGGCCTGGTGCTGGGCCGCGCCGATTACTGCGGCATCAACAAGAAGACCATGTTCACGGTCATGAACTACCAACTGCCGGCCGATGGCAACCTGTCGATGCACAGCAGCGCCAACGTGGGCAAACGCGGCGACGGCGCGGTGCTGTTCGGCCTCAGCGGCACCGGCAAAACCACCCTGTCGGCCGACCCCGAACGCGAGCTGATCGGCGACGACGAACACGCGTGGACGGATGACGGCATCAGCAACTTCGAAGGCGGCTGTTACGCCAAGCTGATCGACCTGAACAAAGACGCCGAGCCGATTATTGCTGCGGCGCTGTCGATGCCCGGCACCGTCATCGAAAACGTCCCGCCGCTGCCCGGCAAGGCGCTGGCCGACACCGACCCGCAGGACCTGGACCTGACCGACAAGTCCATCACCGAGAACACGCGCTTTTCGTACCCGTTGGAATGCAATCCCAACGTCGCCGATGGCGCCCGCGGCCCGCACCCCGAGACCATCATCTTCCTCACGGCGGATGCCTTCGGCGTGCTGCCGCCCGTGTCCATCCTCGACCCCGAGCAGGCGATGTATCACTTCGTCTCGGGCTTCACCGCCAAACTGGCCGGCACCGAGGTCGGCGTGACCGAACCCAAGGCTGCATTCTCGGCCTGCTTTGGCGCACCGTTCATGGCCCGCAAACCATCGGTGTATGCCGAGCTGCTGGCTGAGAAGATGAAAGCCCACAACACGCGCTGCATACTGCTCAACACGGGTTGGAGTGGCGGCCCTTACGGCACGGGCAAGCGCATCAGCATCAAGCACACCCGCGCCCTGCTCGACGCCGCCCTGGCTGGCGACCTGGACAGCGACAAGGTCAGCTACGCCGAACACCCCGTGTTCAAGCTAAAAATGCCAACCAGCTGCCCCGATGTGCCCGCCGACATCCTCGACCCCCGCAACACCTGGGACGACAAGGACGCCTACGACGCACAAGCCGCCCAGTTGCTGGACATGTTCCACGAGAACTACAAGGCCAAAGGCCTGGGCGAGCTGGGTATTCCGGCTGTCATGTAAGTATCGCCGACCGGCGAAATGAAAAAGGCGCCCGCGTGGCGCCTTTTTTGTGCCTGGAAGCCGATTAATTCAGTCACGTGCAACCGTGTTGTAGAGTAAGCGCAACGTTGAATACGTTGATGTCCACATTTCAACAATTTTGGCATGTCCACCTAATCACGGAAAACCCGGATAAATGAGTACATCTTGGACGCTTCAATCAGTATTCTGGCCGCGCCGGCTGCAGCTTTGTTATGCGGACATTTATCCACCTAATTGGCGTTATACGGCACAAGAGACATGAGCAGAGCGCCAAAATTCGCTGAAAAATTCGCCGCACTTGGAACCATCGTTGCCGCTATGGGTTGTGCAGCTTGTTTTCCCGCGTTGGGAGCATTGGCTGCTTCGGTTGGTTTGGGCTTCCTATCTGCCTATGAGGGCGTCCTAATCAGTAAGCTGCTGCCTTTCTTCGCAATTCTGGTCATAGCCATTAACCTCTTTTATTGGTGGCAGCATCGTGTTCATTGGCGCGGCCTGCTTTCGCTGCTTGGCCCGAGTGCTGTTCTCCTTACCCTGTATCCACTCTGGAAGTACGGCTGGAGCACGTACCTTTTCTATGCCGCTCTGGCACATATGCTCTCCGTTTCGGTCTTAGATGTGCTCAAACCACCGAGGCAACCTGCATGCCCAACGTAACCCTTAAATCTGAAATCACTTGTCCTGAGTGTGGTCACAAAAAACAAGAAACAATGCCCACTGATTCATGCCAGTATTTTTATGAATGTCAGGGCTGCAATACTTTGCTTAAACCTCAGCAAGGTGATTGTTGTGTTTTTTGCTCGTACGGTTCTGTTCCATGCCCTCCAATTCAAGAAAGTAAAAGTTGCGGGTAGTGCCGTATAACAATGCCATGGAGCGGGCCGTTTTTTCCGTTACGCGCTGCGCGCTCCACTCCAAAAACGCCCCTCATGGCAGGCGTTAGAGCGGACGCACGACAGTAGGTATTGCAACCTTGGAAGAACTAGACTCAGCCTACGAGCGTGGAGAGTATTTGCTGAGCATGCTGATTTCGCAGGCTACCGGCGGAAATGCAGATAACCAGCACTATCAGGCACTCCGGCTGGAGTTTTTGAACAATCATGCCACCAAGCAATGCGTCCCAAGATTCGTACGAACCAATCGAGATTTGTCGCAGTTCTGGCAGTTCATTAAGCACAAGTTTCCAAGTTACGCCGAGCGCAGGCAGTTCATCTGGGAAGAATTCAATCCGTTGCTGGAGCAGCTTGAGTCAGGCAGCAGGGCGCCTGCAGACACTTCAATTTCTGACGCGCTGGGGCAACTTAGTGAGTCAGGAGTTCAAGGCGTGTGGTCCAAGGCCTTGGAAAGGCGTGTCAATGATCCAGAGGGGGCAATAACCAGCGCACGCACTCTTCTAGAAACTACGTGCAAGCATATCCTCGATGAATTGCAGGTCGGATACGATTCCAATGCCATCGAGTTACACGAGCTATATAAATTGGTCGCAAAGGAGCTGACGTTGTCGCCGGATCAACACAACGAAAAAGTGTTCAAGCAAATATTGGGTGGGTGTTCCGGCATAGTTTCAGGGCTAGGAACACTTAGAAATCGGCTAGGTGATGCACATGGCAAGGGGAAGCTGCCAGCAAAGCCAGCTCCACGTCATGCAGAATTAGCAGTAAACCTCGCTGGTTCTGTTTCAATGTTTCTCATTGCAACGTATCGCGCGAAAAGTGCGCTCTAACATCGCCATGAGGTAAGTTGGTAGCGGGGAATACGTGTAAGGAACTTAGGGAGGAATCTATGGCCATTCGAATTCTAAAGATCGTGCTGGTGGCTTTCGTCGGGCTGCAGGGTTGGTTCTACGTCGCAGGGAACATTGCCAATTGGGGCTCCGGTTTTGGTGCGGTGGCATACGTGCTCGGTATGGATGGGCACGAGATTTACGGCAGCCATATTTTTCCACCGATCACGAGCCCGGCTCTGGTGACTTTTGTGTTCCTCACCATCATCACAGGTGAGTTTCTGGTTGGCGCTCTATCTTTCAAGGGCGCCTGGGACTTGTGGAAGGCCCGCGGGGGTAGCGCGGAGGAGTTCAATTCCTCCAAGACCTACGCATTGTTGGGGCCAGGAATGGCTTTAGTGGTGTGGTTCGGAGGCTTTATCGTTATCGGCGGCGCTCTTTTCCAAATGTGGCAGACGCAGATTGGATCAGGGTCTTTTGATGATGCCTTTGTATTCGCCGTCACGAGTGGGCTTGTCCTGTTGTTTGTGAACACTCCGGACTCGTAGTGCTCAGAGACAATTAGGAGACATGTGCCCAATTCGTGCGATTCGATCCAAGTCGGTCTGAAAGTCGGAGTCAGCCGGAGGCTGAACACAAAAAGCCGGGGCTGCCCGTCGCCATACCGGGTGAGCGTGGCGGCGAGTCGCTGCGGCCTTTATATGGCGCATTGATGTTCGGGGCTTTGCCTGCTGATTTCGTGATTGCACAACTCGTGAGCACCACCTAGTTTGAAGGCCAGCAACGCGATGCATCCGAACCATTCTCCGCGACGCAACCCTAACGAATCACAGACCGTGAAACCTCATGTTTGAGCTTGTTCTCCTGGCAAACGCCATCTGGTTTAGCTTGGCGTTTCATTTGTTTGCGCTACGCAACAAAGCCTTTGCGAAAATACTTGTGCCAAAGGCGCATCGCGACACGCCGGTTTTCGACGCGCTGGCAGCGACGGGGCTCTTTTTTGGGTGGTTTCAACCTTGCTTTTTGCGCCCTGAATTTGCTGGTGCTGATCAACACCAGCACCTTCCCGGAGGCGGAGCAAAGGGCCATTTTGTGCGTGGCGTTTGCTATCGCCCACGGGTCGCAGTTCGTATCCAATGTGCCTGTTGCGCTGGCTAACCGGAAAGGCCGGGGCGTATGGGAAGTCAGGGGTTTAATGCGCTTCATCTTCATCACGGATTTCACCTTGATGGTTGCGAATTCAATTGCCGCCGCAATCTATGCTGTAAGTGGCGTATGAGCGCACAGCGCAGCCGACGCTGATTCGGCCACTGCAATGGACTGAGCGAGAACCACAATGAACACAATGCTGCTGCTCGCAGCCACCCTGAACGCCCTGGCCGCATTGCTGCACGTGGGCTGCATCGTGTTTGGCGGCCCGTGGTATCGCTTTTTTGGCGCTGGCGAACACATGGCGCAGATGGCCGAAAGCGGCAGCCTGCGGCCAACGCTCATCACGTCGGGCATCATTGTGGTGCTATTGATGTGGTCGGCATACGCTGCCTCGGCGGCTGGCTTGATCATCAAGCTACCGTTGCTGAAGGTCGCCCTGGTCGCCATTACTGGGGTCTTCTTGTTGCGTGGGCTGGTGGGTTTTGCGTTCGTGGCTTCGCCCGCGATGGGCAACAGCGCCGTGTTCTGGTTCTGGAGTTCGCTCATTTGCACCGCATTAGGCCTGGTGCATTTGACCGGCACGATTCAGCGTTGGTCGGTGCTCTGAGGTGACCACGCGCCATACAGCATCGGTCGGCATTTTCGATTCAGGCCTAGGCGGTTTGGCGATTTACCGCGCCATCCGCGAGCGGCTGCCCGCCGAGAGCACACACTACTTCGCCGACACGGCCCACTGCCCCTACGGCGGCCGCGCTGTGGAAAACATCATCGCGCGCGCCTGCGCCATCACCGACTATTTATTGAGCAAAGGTGCGAAAGCCATTGTGGTGGCCTGCAATACCGCCACCGTGCATGCCATTGCCACGCTGCGCGAGCGCTACGACGTGCCGTTCGTGGGCGTCGAGCCGGGCATCAAACCGGCATCGGCTGCATCGAAAACGCGCACCGCGCTGCTGCTGGCCACGCCGCGCACGCTCAAAAGCTACTCGGTGGAGCGCCTGCACGAGCGCCACGCCAGCGACCTGACCATCATCCGCCAGCCCTGCCACGGCCTGGTGGAGCAGGTTGAACAAGGCGCACTGGATGCGCCGCGCACGTTGGAACTGCTGGCCGAGTTCCTGCAACCACTGCAAACCCAGCAGGCCGATGTAATCATTTTGGGCTGCACGCATTACATCTTCGTGCAGCCGCAGATTGCCCGGCTGGCCGGGCCTAATGTCAGCATCATCGAACCCGCGCAGGCGGTGGCCACGCAGCTTGCGAAGCGGCTAAATGACGCTGGCCTGCAGGCGCCGTCGGGCGCGGCGCCAACAGCAGCATTCAGCACATCGGCCAGCGATTCGGCGCGCGTTTCCGACGTTGCCTCGCGCTTGCTGGGGCAAGCCATCACCATGGAACCGGCCGCGGTCTGACAGCACCGACACGCGGCGGCAATCCTTGGCACAATCGCGCCATGCCGCCCACCCCCCAGCAGGTTCTCGAAACCACCTTTGGCTATCACGCGTTTCGCGGCGAGCAGCAGGCCGTGGTCGAGCGTGTGATGGCTGGCGGCGACGCCATCGTGTTGATGCCCACGGGTGGCGGCAAATCGCTGTGCTACCAAATCCCGGCCATGTTGCGCCCCGGCGTCGGCATTGTGGTGTCGCCATTGATTGCGCTGATGCAGGATCAGGTCGATGCACTGCGCCAAGCTGGGGTGCGCGCGGCTTGCCTGAACTCCACGCTGGACGCGGAGACCGCGCGGCAAGTCACGCGCCAGGCCGAGGCCGGCGAGTTGGACCTGCTGTACATGGCGCCCGAGCGCCTGTTGCAGGCGCATACCTTGGATTGGCTGGAACACCGCGTGCCGCTGGCGCTGTTCGCCATCGACGAAGCGCATTGCGTGAGCCAATGGGGCCACGACTTCCGGCCCGAATATTTACAACTGGCGGTACTGGGCGAGCGCTTTGGTGGTGTGCCGCGGATTGCATTGACGGCGACTGCGGCGCCGGTCACGCAAGCCGAGATCGCGCAGCGCCTGTTGATGGAAGACGCGCAAAAATTTCTCGCCAGCTTCGACCGGCCAAACATTCGTTATCGAGTGGGCCAGCACGGCGACGCCCGCAAGGCCTTGCTGGGCTTCATCCGCAGCGACCACGACAAACAAAGCGGAATTGTGTATTGCATGACCCGCAAGAAAGTCGAGCAAACCGCCGCGTTTTTGTCCGGCCAGGGCGTCAACGCACTGGCCTACCACGCCGGCATGGCCGGCGAAGACCGCGAAGCCAACGCCCGCTTGTTCCAGCGCAGCGACGACACCGTGATGTGCGCCACCGTGGCCTTCGGCATGGGCATCGACAAGCCCGACGTGCGCTTTGTGGCGCACATGAACCTGCCGCGCTCGGTGGAGGCCTACTATCAGGAAACCGGCCGCGCCGGCCGCGATGGGCTGCCGGCGCAAGCCTGGATGCACTTTGGCCTGTCCGACGTCATCCAACTGCGACAGTGGGTCGAGCAAACCGATGCCAGCGAGGCGCACAAGCGCGCCGAGCGCTCGCGGCTCGATGCCCTGCTCGCCTACTGCGAGGCTGTGACCTGCCGCCGGCAATTGTTGTTGGATTATTTTGGCGAAGCCCTCGAAGAACCCTGCGGCAACTGCGACACCTGCCTCAACCCGCCTGACACGTGGGACGCCACCGAAGCCGCGCAAAAGGCGTTGTCGGCGGTATATCGCACCGGCCAGCGCTTTGGCGTGACCTACCTGGTGGATGTGCTGCACGGTAAAGACAGCGAACGCGCCGAGGGCCTGGGCCACACCAGCCTGAATGTTTGGGGTGCGGGCAGCGACGTCGGTCAGGCAGCGTGGCGCTCAGTATTCCGGCAATTGCTGGCCAAGGGGCTGCTGGTCGCAGACGAGCACGGCGGCCTGCGCATGACGCCGGCCTGCAAACCGGTGCTCACTGGCGCCCAGCGCCTGGAACTACACAAGGATGTGGTGGCCAAGTCCGGTGGCACCAAGGTCAAGAAGGCCAAGAAAGCGCTGCCCGGGAATGTCGATGAGGGCCTGTTCGAAGCGCTCAAGTCATTACGCCGCGACCTGGCCGAAGACCAGGGCGTGCCGGCCTACGTGATTTTCCACGATGCCACCTTGGCTGAAATGGCCGCGCATAAACCGACCGATCTGCAAGCCTTCGCCGAGATCAGCGGCGTGGGTGCCAGCAAGCTGGACAAGTACGGCGAGGACTTTGTGCGCGAGATTGCCAATCACGAGGAAGAATTCGCTGGCAGTTGAGAATATGCCGCCCCCTACGAAGAGAAGGTGCCCCATAGACAGTGCGGAGCAAAGCTCCCCTTCTCCCGCTCGTGGGGGAAGGTGCCCGAAGGGCGGATTGGGGTGGGTGAACGAGGGGAATGTGGCGTATTTGCACCTCACCCCTGGCCCCTCTCCTTCAATCAAACCCTTCTCCTATGGGGAGAAGGTGCCTCCAGGGCGGATGAGGGGAATTCCTGCGAGCCACACGCACAAAAAAGCCGGGCAATGCCCGGCTTTTTTGCAGTCATGCGCTTGGCTTACTTCTCGACAATTTCGAGCAGTTCAACCTCGAACACCAGGGTTTCGTTGGGGCCGATACGGGCGCCGGCACCGCGCTCGCCGTAGGCTAGCTCCGGCGGGATGACGAACTTGTACTTGCTGCCCTCGGGCATCAAGGCCACGCCTTCGGTCCAGCCCTTGATCACGCCGTTCAGCGGGAAGGTAGCGGGCTCACCGCGGCTGTAGCTGCTATCGAATTCGGTACCGTCGATCAGCGTGCCCTTGTAATGCACTTTCACGGTATCGGTGGCTTTGGGCTTGTCGCCCTCGCCTTCGGTCAGCACTTCGTATTGCAATCCACTTTCGGTTGTTGTCACGGTGTCCTTCTTTGCGTTTTCTTCGCGGAATGCAGTGCCTTTGGCGACTGCTTCGCTGGATTTCGCCGCGTCGGCGGCTTGTTGTTCGGCCTGCAGCTCGGCGCTGACGGCATTCTTGACCTCGGTCATTTCGGCGTCGGTCAGTTTGATGTCGCCTTTGGCCAGTGCGTCGGTGAAGCCGGCCTTGAAAGCGGCGCCGTCGATGCGGCCTTCAACCTGCGACAACGAGCGGGCCACATCGACACCAACGGTGTACGAAAACTTGCTGTTCTGGTCATCCAGCGTCACGGCTTCGTCGTCGCCGGTGGAACCCGCGGGCGGTTGGCACGCGGCCAGGGTGAGTGCGGCCAAGCCAACCAGGCTGGCGCGCATTGTGAATACGGTCATGAACACTCCATGTGTTTGAGTCAACAAAAGTCTTTGAGGGGCTGTGGGTTTGGGGCCGGCTCAATCTGCGGCGGCAAGTTCGATGCGTTGTCGTCCAGTGAGGTGCAGCACCATCTGCTCGACCTCGGGGCCCAGCAGGCTAAGTGACCGAGCGGTGAGTTCGTTCACCGATTTCTCGATCACAAGGCGGTCTAGCTTGCCATCGGGCGCTGCAGGCCGCAAGAAACCGGCGTGCAGCAGCGAGTCGATATGGCCGCGGAAAATCGCCTTGTCGAAAAACTCCGGCGCATTGCGGCCGGTGAGCACTGCCATGCGCTCGGCCATCAGGCCGCACTGGTCCTCGAAGGCTTTACGCTCGATGGTGGCGTTGCCACTGCGAGCATTGAGCAGCACCAGCGTCATGCCGTAGCGCTCCAGCGACTCGCGCATGACGCGCATCAAGCCGCCCAAGTGGCCGTACTCATCGCTGCTGGGCTCGGGCCGGCACAACACGGCGCCATCGTCGCTGGCCTGCAACAGGCCCAGCGCGACCATAGCGTTGATTTGCTCGCTGATGGCGTGCTCGATTTGGGTGGCATCCCAGGGCAGGTACAACTCGTCGCGCAAGATCGGATACAGCGCGCAACTGCCGTCGATCACCTCTTGCCGTTGCCGGCGCGGCATGCCGGAGAAAAAGTTGGCAACCAGCGACGGCAAAGCAAACAGATGCTGCACGCTGTTGCGGTAGTAAGTCATCAGCACCGCAGTCTTGTCCTGCGCCACCAACAGGTCACCCCAGGCGTGATCAAGGCGGGTGAAGCCAGCCACCGGCTCGGCACGTTCGAGCAGGGTCTTGGCGTCTTGCGCGCCCCACGAGATTTGCTTGCTGTACGGCGCCTCGCGCTGTAATTGGCAAAACGCGTGGATGCGGTCTTGCAGTTCATCCGCCGCCAGCGCCCGCTGCGGCGTGGCCAGCAGCGCCAGCGACGAGATCGCCACCGGGCTGATGACGGCTGTCGCATTGACACCGCGCATGGTCGAGACCGCGAGATCGCTGATGAAGCCGCCCCACCAATCTGGCCGCGTATCGCCTGCCCAATTGAAGTGCTGCCAATCATCATGGCGCGCACCCAGGTAGTCGTGCAGGTCTATGGCATCACCAAAGGCGATGCAGGGCTTGCCGTAGGCGCGCTTGATCTTGCGGCCGGCCTTAAGCAAGCCCAGCGCCGATTCCTTTTGCTTGCCGCTTTTACCCGACAGCTCCGAGAAATAGCTGCCGACTTCCATGATGCGGTCGTAGCCCAGGAAGATCGGCACAATCTTCACTGACTTGTCGGGATTGCGCATGGCCGATTCGACCACCATCGACAACATGCCGGTCATCGGCCGGCGCAGACGGCCAGTACGCGAGCGGCCGCCCTCTGGGAAGAACTCGATCGGCGTGCCCTTGGCGATCAGCGAATCGACATAGGCGCGAAACACCGCCGAATACAGCTTGTTGCCCTTGAAGCTGCGCCGCAGATAAAACGCACCACAACGCCGCAGCAGCCCACCAACGGGCCAAAAGTTCATGTTGATGCCGGCGGCGATATGCGGCGGCGCCAGGCCGTTTTTGTACAGCACGTAGGTGAGCAGCAAATAGTCCAAGTGGCTGCGGTGCGATGGCAGGTAAATCACCACGCCGTCGTGCGCAGCTTGGCGCGCCACATCGATGCGATGCACATCGAGACCGTCGAACAGCTTGGAGAACAACCAGTCGAGCACCACCTCCATGAAGCGGATCGGCGCCATGGTGTAGTCGGCGGCAATCTCCAGCGCGTATTTGCGCGCCTTGGCGCGGGCTTTGTCGATGTCGATGCCATCCTGCGCTGCCAAGGCTTTGACCTCGCGCTGCACATTGGGGTTGGCCTGGATGGCGCGCACCATGGTGCTGCGCGTGCTTTTACTGGGCCCCAATGCGGCATCGCGCGAGCGGCGAAAGTGCACCCGCAGCACGCGTGCCAGCTTATGCATGGCGCTGGGCGGGTCGGCCTCTTGCGCCACGAAAGCCTTGAACGACACCGGTTGCCCAAAGCTCACCAGCGTATTGCGGCCGTTGGCCAGCACGATCAGCGCCTTGCGCAGGTAGCCGGCTTGCGCACTGTCGGTGAACAAAATCTTGAACAACGAGGTTTCCTTGCCGGGATCGCGCCCCCAGAACACCGACACCGGCACGAGCTGGATGTCGTAATCCTCGGCTTCCAGCGCGGCGTCTATGAGCGACTGCAGCTCGGTGCGCTGCGCCTCCAGCGAACTCTCGGCCAATGCCGGCAGATACAAAAGCGCCGCACGCGATGCGTTAGGCAAGCGCTGGCGGGTTTTGAATGGCGGCGCCAAGCCAAGTTCGGCGCAGGCGTCTTCCAACACCACGCGGTCGGCCCAACTACGTACGGGCAGCACGTAGCAAATCGGTTTTGCGGGATCGAGTTCCAACGACTCACGCAGCGGCTGCGGCACCGTGCGCACCTTGACCCACGCCAACAGCGGCTTGCGCCACAGCCAGCCGAGGGCGTAGCTCAGCATCTCGATTGTCCAGCGGATTGGGTTCATGAGAATCCCGTTGTCTCCCTGGCGTTATTCTACCGGCATGGACACGCCCGCCCCGCTTAGCCACGAAGAATTCCAACGCAAAGCCGCCCGCTTGGCACGGCTCAGCCATGTGTTGGACGACGCAATCCGCATCCCCGGCACCGATTTCCGCATTGGCGCCGACGCCATCATTGGCCTGATCCCCGGTGTTGGCGACGCCGCCGGCGCACTCATTGGTAGTTACATGATCTACGAGGCCCATCAGCTCGGCGCGCCGGCCAAGGTCAAATGGACAATGGCCCGCAATGTGGGCATCGATGCCGTTATTGGCGTGATCCCACTGGTGGGCGACTTGTCAGACTTCGTGTTCCGCGCAAACCGCAAGAATATGGCGTTGTTGCAAGCCCACCTGGACGAGCAGCGGCCACGGCCAGTCGCGCCAACGGCACGCCCGAAACACCGTCTGGGATGGGTGCTTGCGGCTGGGACGATGGTGGCAATTTTCACCGCGTGGCTGGTGCTCAGATAAGCATTGCTGGGCTACGATGCACGCATTGCATAACGTAGGTCGCACATGCCGCAACCTCAACCACTGAGCCATCTCAACGAGCATTACCTCGCTGACGAATCGCAAACCGTCGAAACGCTGCTGGGGCAAGCGCGTTTACCCGAGCCTGATGCCGCGGCAGTCGTCGCCACTGCCGCGGACCTAGTGCGCGGTGTGCGCGCCCGAAAGCGCGAGCAGTCGTCGCTCGATGCCTTGATGCACGAATACGACTTGTCGTCGCAGGAGGGCGTGTTGTTGATGTGCCTGGCCGAGTCGCTGCTGCGCATCCCCGACGAAGACACGGCCGAAAAGCTGATTGCCGACAAACTGCGCGATGCCGACTGGGGCGCGCACATGGGCAAGTCCGACCGCGTGTTCGTCAACGCCAGCACCTGGGGGCTGATGCTCACCGGCAAGCTGATCAAGCTCGACCAGAGCCTCACGCGCAGCGCCGGCGCGGCACTAGGCCGCCTGTTGTCGGGCAGTTCGGAGCCTGTCGTGCGCGGCGCACTACGCCAAGCCATGCGGTTGATGGGCGGGCAGTTCGTCATGGGCCGCAGCATTGGCGAGGCGCTCAGGCGCGCCGGCGAGGCTGATGGCGGTGTGCGGCATTCGTTCGACATGCTGGGCGAAGCCGCACTGACTGCTGCCGACGCCAAGCGCTATCACCGGGCTTATGCAGATGCCATTGCCGCCATCGGCAAACACCTGGGTGACCGCGGGCACGTCACCCGCGGGCCGGGCATCTCGGTCAAATTGTCGGCGCTGCATCCGCGCTACGAATTCACCCAGCGCGAGCGCGTGCTGCGCGAACTGACGCCCAAGCTGTTGGAGTTGGCGCTGGCAGCGCGCGCCGCCAACATCGGCCTGACGGTCGATGCCGAGGAAGCCGACCGGCTGATGCTGGCATTGAACGTGTTCGAGCGCGTGTTTCGATCCGACCAGCTCAGTGGCTGGGACGGCTTCGGGTTGGCGGTGCAGGCCTACCAAAAGCGCGCCCTGCCCCAACTCGAATGGCTGCGCGATCTAGCTGGCGACGTCGGCCGGCGCATTCCGGTGCGGCTGGTCAAAGGTGCCTACTGGGACACCGAGATCAAGCGCGGACAGGAGCAGGGCCTGCCGGCTTATCCGGTGTTCACGCGCAAATCGGCCACCGATGTCAGCTACCTAGCCTGCGCGCGGTTCTTGTTGCGCGCTGGCGACGCGTTCTACCCGCAGTTTGCCAGTCACAATGCCCACACTGTGGCCGCGATCGCTCAATTCGCCCGTGATGGCACGCGCGGCAAGGACGACTTCGAATACCAGCGCCTGCATGGCATGGGCGAGGCGCTATACGGCGAGCTTGAGCGGCAACTGGGCAATGCGCCGTGCCGCATTTACGCCCCTGTAGGCTCGCACGAAGATTTGCTGCCGTACCTGGTGCGGCGGCTGCTGGAGAACGGCGCCAATTCATCGTTCGTGAATCGCATCCTTGACGACAATGTGCCGGTTGACGACATCGTCAAGGATCCGGTTGCTGAACTCGCGGCCATTGCGCCCAAACCGCATCCGGCGATTCCGCTGCCTGCGGCCATGTACGGCGACCGCCGCAACTCGCTAGGCCGAAATCTGGCCGATGCTGGCGTGCGGCGGGCATTGTCCGACGCCTTGATTGCGCGCGCCCGGCAGGACGCTGCCACCACAACCGCCGGCGCACAACCCATCACATCACCCGCCGACCGCCGCGAAATTGTCGGCACATGTGTCAACGCTTCGACGGCCGAGGTCGAACACGCCCTACTGACCGCTAGCCTGGCGGCGCCAAATTGGGCTGATACGCCTGTTGATGCCCGCGCCAGCATCATCGAAGCGGCTGGCCGCGCCATGAACGATGCGCTGGACGACCTCTGCGCCTTGCTAGTGCGCGAGGCTGGAAAAACCTGGGCCGACGCTGTTGCCGAAGTGCGCGAAGCGGTCGATTTTTGCAACTACTACGCGCTGCAGGCGCGGCGGCTGATGGCCGAACCAACTGTGCTGCGCGGGCCGACTGGCGAATCAAATTCGCTGCAACTGGCGCCGCGCGGCCTGTTTGTTTGCATCTCGCCGTGGAATTTCCCGTTGGCGATTTTCACTGGTCAGGTGGCTGCGGCTTTGGCCACTGGCAACACGGTCGTTGCGAAACCTGCCGAACAAACACCGCTGATCGCACGCCGTGCGGTTGAAATCCTGCGCGCCGCGGGTGTGCCGCGCGATGCGCTGCAATTCGTCGCCGGCGACGGCGAGACCGTGGGCGCACGGCTGACTAGCGACCCCCGCGTCAGCGGCGTGGTGTTTACCGGCTCGCTGCCCACCGCCAAGGCCATTGCTCAGGCGCTGGCTGGCCGCGAGGGCGCCATCGCCCCATTGATTGCCGAAACCGGGGGCTTGAATTGCATGCTGGTTGACTCGTCTGCGCTGCCCGAGCAGGTCGTCAAGGATGTGCTGCAATCCGCCTTTGGTAGCGCTGGCCAGCGCTGCTCGGCACTGCGCGTGTTGATGCTGCAACAGGATATTGCCGACGGCGTGTTGCCGATGTTGGCGGGCGCCATGCAGGAACTGCAGGTCGGTAATCCGGCGGATTGGTCAACCGACGTCGGCCCGGTGATTGACGACGAGGCCCTGGGCCGCCTGCGCGAGCACGCCCGGCGCATGGACGCCAGCGCCGAGCTGATCGCCCGCGCGCCGTCGCCCGACAAGCCCCACGGCACCTACTTCCGGCCTTGTGCGTACCGCGTGGCATCGCTCGAAGATGTCGGCGGTGAAACCTTCGGCCCGGTGCTGCACGTGCTCACGTGGAAGGCCAGCGAGCTTGATGGCTTGATTGACCAGATCAACGCTAGCGGCTTTGGCCTGACGCTAGGCGTACACAGCCGCATCGACAGCATATGGAAGCGCATCACCCAGCGCGCCCGGGTGGGCAACGCCTATGTGAACCGCAATATGGTGGGCGCCGTCGTTGGCGTGCAGCCGTTTGGTGGCGAGGGCCTGTCAGGCACCGGCCCGAAAGCCGGCGGGCCGCACTACTTGCCGCGGTTTTGTACCGAACGGTCGTTGACTGTGAATACAGCGGCAGTTGGTGGGAACACTAGCCTGCTAACGCTTGAATAGAGCGCCAGGCAAATCGGCAAGCCGCTGCCGAACCACAAACATAATCGTCATTCCTGCGAAAGCAGGAATCTAGCCGTCTCTAGCAGGCACAGCTCAGCGCCAAATCGCAAGGCTAGATTCCCGCCTTCGCGGGAATGACGATATTGGGTGTGAAGTGGTCGGCTGAATCTTGCCCATTCGGCGCCGACAACCGCAAGAAGGCCCGACCTTCATGGAAGGCCGGGCCTGGGGGGTGACAGGGGCTCGTGTTGGGATGACATCAACCGTTTGCGCCCTGTCACTAGTAATAACGTAATCTGGGCGCAAAACCGGACACGAAAATTGCAATTATTTTCGTGTTTTTATCCAAGTATTTGATTTTAATAACAATATTTTTTTAGGCGAGATCGGCATGGAAGGCAACGCACTCATCACAGTCGGGCTACCGCTGGCTTTGTTCATCATCATGGTGGGCATGGGCCTGAGCCTGACCGTGGCGGACTTCCGCCGCGTCGGTCAGCAGCCACGCGCGGTGGCACTAGGCAGCGTGCTGCAACTGATCGCGGTACCGCTGTTGGGCTTTGCCATCGGCGGGCTGGCTGGCGGCGGCATCCTGGCCGTGGGCTTGGTGCTGCTGGCGGCGCTGCCGGGCGGCACCACATCCAATGTGCTGTGCTACCTCGCCCGCGCCAATCTGGCGCTGTCGATCACGCTCACGGTGATCGCCAGCCTGGCGATCATCTTCACCTTGCCGCTGTATGTGAACTGGGCGCTGCAGTATTTCGTCGGCGAGTCGGCCGACCTGAACCTGCCAGTGGGCAAGACGCTGATCACCATGTTGGTGATCGTGGTTATCCCTGTCGGCATTGGCATGCTCATACGCGCACGCGCCGAGCGCTTCGCAGCCAAGGCCGAACCGTGGATTAGCAAGTTTGCACTGGTGGTACTCATTGTTATCGTCATCGGCATCCTGATCGCCGAGTGGGCCAACCTGCCCGTTTGGCTGGCCGCCGCCTGGTTGCCGGTGCTGGCACTGAATATTGGCGCGCTGGCTATTGGCATCATCGCCGGCAAGCTCGCTGGCCTGAGCATGCAGGACGCGCTCACGGTCGCCATCGAACTGGGCATCAAGAACACCACCTTGGGCCTGACGATTGCCTTGTCGCTGATGAAAAGCACCGAACTGGCGTTGCCGGCCGCGGTTTATGGCCTGTTCATGTACGCCAGCGTGGCTGGGCTAGCCGTGTGGGGTCGGCGCATTGACGCGCAAGCCAACGGGTAAGCGCACCAGCACTTCATGACTGACATCCGGCGCAACCACGCCGACAACAGCCGGCGCGCGATTCTGGCGCTGGCTTGGCCAATTGTGCTGGCCAATATTGCCGCGCCACTGCTGGCGCTGACCGACACCGCCATCATCGGCCGCATCGGCAGCACGGCTGACCTCGGCGGCCTGGCGCTGGGCAGCCTGCTGTTCAACCTGCTGTACTGGACCTTCGGCTTCCTGCGCATGGGCACGACGGGGTTTGTGGCCAATGCCAACGGCCGCGACGACAGCGCCGCCGTGCGTGCCCACATGTTGCGTGCCGGTTTGCTGGCACTAGTCTGCGGCAGCGCACTGACTGCCCTACAAGTGCCACTGCTCGCCGCCGGGCTGGCGGCCTTTGATGCCAGCGCTGCAGTTGAGAGCGTGGCGAGTGAGTACCTGAGTATCAGGCTTTGGAGCGCACCGGCCAGCCTGATGATTGTCGCCATCATGGGCGGGCTGATCGGCCTGGGTGACAGCCGCAGCGTGTTGATCGTGCAACTTGTGCTCAACGGCCTGAATATCGCGCTGGACTTGTGGCTAGGCGTTGGCCTCGGGCTGGGCATTGTCGGCGTGGCTATTGGTACGGTGATCGCCGAGTGGCTGGCCGCTGGCCTGGCCCTGGTGCTACTGCACCGCGTGCTCAAGGCACGCGCCAGCGACGACGAACCCATGCTGCCGTTCGACCGGCTGCGTAACTGGGCCGGCTGGCGTGCGGTGCTCAGCGCCAATGGCGACATCATGCTGCGCACGCTGTGCTTGTTGCTGGGGTTTGCCTGGTTCACAAACCGTGGCGCACAGTTTGGTGACGCGGTGCTGGCAGCGAATCATCTGCTGCTGCAATTCATCACCTTTAGCGCGTTCTTCCTCGACGGCTTTGCCAACGCGGCCGAGTCGCGCGTGGGCGCAGCGCTGGGTGCGCGACGCGTTGAGCGGCTGGATCGCGTGGTGCGCAATTCATCCCAGTTGGCCGTGGCTACCGCCGCCGCGCTGGCAGCCACGGTGCTACTTTTTGGGCCGCTGTTGATCAACCTGCTGACTGACTTGCCCGATGTACGCACTGTCGCGACAGATTACCTGCCGTGGACCGCGCTTTACGTACTGCTGTCGGTAGGCGCGTTCCAGCTCGATGGCGTCTTTATCGGCGCCTCGCAAACCCGCGCCATGCGCAATGCCAGTGTGGTCGCGGTGCTGATCTTCCTGGCACTGAGCCTGCTACTCGGTTCGTGGCAAAATTTGGGTTTGTGGCTGGCCTTTGTTGGGTACGTCATCGCCCGCGCCTGTACGCTGGTGGCCGCCTACCCAGCGTTGCGCCGGCGCGCGATGACCTGAAGCCAACTTGCGCGGGAACCCACGCAGCTGCAGACGGTCTTGCAATGTGCAACGCCGCACTATTCAAACAAACCTAGAAGCGAACACCTCATGTTTCACGCTGAAACGCTGAACAAACTACGCAGCGCTGTCGAAGCCCAAATATTGGGGCAAACGAATCTGGTCAACCGGCTGCTGATTGCCCTGCTGGCCGACGGCCACTTGCTGGTGGAAGGCGCGCCGGGCCTGGCCAAGACCACTGCGATCAAGGCGCTGGGTGCGCATCTGGAGGCTGACTTCCACCGCCTGCAGTTCACGCCTGACTTGCTGCCGTCCGACCTCATCGGCACCGACATTTTCCGCGCCGCCGAGGGCAAGTTCGAATTCCAGCCCGGGCCGATCTTCCACAACCTGGTGCTGGCCGATGAAATCAACCGCGCGCCGGCCAAGGTGCAGTCGGCGCTGCTGGAGGCCATGGCCGAGCGGCAGGTGACGGTCGGCCAGACCACCTATCCGCTACCGGCGCTGTTCCTGGTCATGGCCACGCAAAACCCCATCGAACAGGAAGGCACCTATCGCCTGCCCGAGGCGCAGCTTGATCGTTTCCTGATGCACGTCACGGTCGATTACCCGGATGTCGAAACAGAGCGGGCCATCCTGCGCCTGGGGCGCGAGCAGGCCCGCGGAAGCGCGGCAGCGGCGCCGACTACGCGGATCAGCCAGGACGAAATCTTCGCTGCCCGCCAGGCAGTGCTCGATCTGCACATGGACGACAGCCTGGAGGAATACATCGTCCAACTCATCCACGCCACACGCCAACCAGCCGCATACAGCGACGAGTTGGAACGCTGGATTGAGTACGGCGCCAGCCCCCGTGGCAGCCTGGCATTGGAGCGTTGTGCCCGCGCCCACGCGCTCATCCACGGCCGCGACTATGTCTCGCCCGACGACGTGCAGGCCGTGGCGCCAGACGTGCTCAGCCACCGCGTGCTACTGAGCTTCGAGGCCGAGGCCGATGGCGTGGATGCCAACGACGCTGTGGCGCTGTTACTACAACGGGTGCCCGTAGGCTGATGAGCGCCACCCGCATCGAACTGGCCGACCTTACGGCGATGCGCCAACACGCGGCGGCGGTTGATCTGTCGTCGCGCCGGCGCGTGCACACCGACTTGGCCGGGCCAAAGTTGTCGGGGTTTCGCGGCCGCGGCATGGAGTTTGAAGAACACCGCCTGTACGCCCCCGGCGACGATGTGCGCAGCATGGACTGGCGCGTGACCGCACGCACTGGCCAGCCGCATGTGCGCCTGTACCGGGAAGAGCGCGAGCGGCCAGTGATCTTGGCCGTTGATCTGCGCTTGCCCATGCAGTTTGGCACCCGCGGCTGCTTCAAGGCGGTGCAGGCAGCACGCGCTGCAGCTTTATGCGGCTGGGCCGCAGTGCGCAATGGCGACCGCGTCGGTGGCCTGTGTTTTGCCGGCGGCCAACATAGCGAGGTACGCCCTGCCGGCGGCCGCCGCGGCATGGGCCAATTGCTGCACGCACTGGTGGCCGATAACGCCCGCGCCACCGACCGCCCGGCTGCGCTGTTCGATGCCCTGCAACGCCTGCTGCACACGGCTCGCAGCGGTAGCCTGGTGGCCCTGTTTAGTGATTTCCGCGGCCTGGATGACAACACCGAAGACCTGCTACGCCGGCTTGGCCGGCGCTGCGAGCTCATCATCGGCCACGTGCATGACCCGCTGGAGCGCCAACTGCCGCCGCCGGGGCAGTATCCGATACGCGATGGCGAGGATGAGCATCCGGCGCTGATCGACACCGCCCAGCGCCGCACGCGGCAACAATGGGCGCAACAGTTTCAAGCACGGCATACGGCACTGACCGATCTGTGCCGCGCGAGCCGCGGGCACTGGCTGGACTTGCCGACAGACTTGGCAGCTCATGACGCTGTATCACGCAGCCTCGGCCGCCGTCGCTTGGCCGCATGAACCCGGGTAGCGATCCATTGGCCGATCTGCGCGGCCTGCATTTGCCGCCTGATCCAGGCTTTTGGCCGTTGGCGCCGGGCTGGTGGTTGCTGCTGGCCATGTTGATCTTGCTTGGCGTGGCCTGCGTCTGGCTGTGGCGCCGCCATCAACAACGAAGCCGGCCGCACCCCGCCCTGGCCGAGATGGCACGGCTGCAAGTTCGCGCCCAATCTTTGGATGACCGCGCGCTGATCGCGCAGTGGTCGGCACTGCTGCGCCGGGTGGCCATGCAGCAACACGGCCCGCAGGCTGCGGGCTTGGCGGGTGAGGCTTGGGCACAACATCTGGCAGCGCATGCGCCGGCCGACCACGAGGCTGGCGACGCCGAGGTTTGGGCAGCGCTGGGCACTGGCCGCTATGCGCCAAGCCCGCAGATCAAGTCGCGCGAACGCCTGGTGGCGCATTGCCAAGCCTGGGTTGAACACGTGGCGGGGCAGGAACGAAACAATGCTCACACTTGAGGCGCCCTGGGCTTTGCTGGTATTGCCACTGCCGTGGCTGCTGCGCCTGCTCATGCCGCCGGCGCCTACGCGCGGCGCATTGGCGCTGCCGATTGCTGCTGAACTCACTGCATTGGCAGGCCAGGCCAAGGGCGGCGCCGCGTGGTTGCAGCCGCGCCTGCTGTTGCCTGTTTTGGCCTGGGTACTGTTAGTGGCTGCAGCCGCGCAACCGCAATGGGTGGGCGAGCCTGTCACCCTGCCCGCCAGTGGCCGCGACCTGATGTTGGCAGTGGATATCTCGGGCAGCATGGACGAGGCTGACATGGAAGTTGCTGGCCGCCGCGTGCAACGCCTGGCGGCCGTGCAGGCCGTAGCCGGCGATTTCATCCAACGCCGCGAAGGCGACCGCATCGGCCTGATCCTGTTCGGGCGCCAAGCCTACGTGCTGTCGCCGCTCTCGCTAGACCGCCCGACAGTGGCGCAAATGCTCAGCGAGGCCGAAACGGGCTTGGCCGGCAAAGAGACGGCCATTGGCGACGCCATTGCCCTGGGCGTCAAACGCCTGCGTCATTCGAAGTCGGACGACCGCGTGTTGGTGTTGCTCACCGATGGTGTCAATACAGCCGGAAGCATTGAGCCCGACAAGGCCGCCGACCTGGCCGCCACCGCTGACGTGCGGGTGCACACCATCGGTTTTGGTTCGGACGGCCGCGGCGGCTTTTTCCAGATTCGCCGGGCGCAGCTCGACGAGGCGCAACTCACACGCATTGCCCAGCAAACCGGCGGGCGCTACTTCCGTGCGCGCGACACCCAGGACTTGGCGCGGATCTACGCCGCACTGGACGAGATCGAGCCGGTCGAGGTCGATGCCCGCACATTCCGGCCACGCACGGCGGTGTTCTACTGGCCATTGGCCGCAGCCAGCATGTTGGCGCTGCTGGCTTGGGTGCTGCGCGGCGGGTTGCCGACGACAACAAAGCAGGTGGCAGCATGAGCGCACTGGCCGACTTGCATCTGCTGCGCCCTGGGTGGTTATTGATCGCCGTGCCTGCGCTGTGGCTGATCTGGCGCAACAAGCAATCGCAAGCCGCCGGCAGCCAGTGGGCCCGCGCCTGTGATCCGGCGCTACTTGATGCCATGCTGCAACAGCCCGGCCAGGCATCGCGCTGGCCATTGTGGCTAGCCAGTACCGCAGTGCTGATTGGCGCCATCGCGCTCGCCGGGCCGACCTGGCAACGGCTGCCAACTCCAGTGTTGCAAAGCAAGGCGGCGACGGTGATCGTGCTGGACTTGTCCAAATCCATGGATGCCACCGACCTGGAGCCCAGCCGCCTGAGCCGCGCGCGCTTTGCGGCGCTGGACGTGCTTGCCGCACTCCCAGAGGGCCGAGTTGGTGTGGTCAGCTTTGCCGGTAGCGCTTTTACCGTGGTGCCGCTCACCGACGACCGCGAAACCGCGAAGCACTTGATCACCAGCCTGGACACCGATGTGATGCCCATACAAGGCAGCCGTATCGGCACCGGGCTGGGAAAAGCGCACGACTTGTTGCGCAATGCGGCGGCAAGCAATGGCCGTGTCGTGCTGTTGACTGACTCCGCCCCAGACCGCGCAGCGCTGCGTCAGGCCGAAACACTGCGAGATACCGGCCACAGCCTGCAAGTTGTCGGTTTTGGCACTGCGGCCGGCGCACCTGTGCCTGCGGCCGACGGCGGCTGGATCAAACGTGATGACGGCAGCATTGTTCTGGCAGGCCTGGACGAGGCAGCGCTGCGCCAACTGGCCGCGCGCGGCGGCGGGCAATACCGCAACTTGCCGGCAGCCGGCTTGCTGGCTACGGCGCAACAATGGCAGGCGCCCGACCAAAACAATCGCAGCAGCCGCGACGACTTGACCACCGACCGCTGGCTGGACGCCGGCCAATGGTTGGTGTGGTTGCTGTTGCCGCTATGCGCGCTCACGGCCCGGCGCGGCTGGCTGGCTCAGATCATGCTGGTTTTGGGTTGTTTGGGAGCCAGCGGCATGCCCTCACCAACTTACGCTGCTGACAGCTCGCTTTGGCGCAACGCCGACCAACAAGGCAAAGCCCTGCTGGAAGACGGCAAGGCCACCGAGGCTCAGCAAAAATTCGCGACGCCGGCTTGGCGTGGCGTGGCTGCATTCGAAGCCGGCGACTACGCCGCCGCAGCGGAGGCGTTCGAGCAATCCGAACAGGCCGATGCCAGCTACAACCGCGGCAATGCCTTGGCCCGCGCTGGCGAGCTGCAAGCCGCACTCGAAGCCTATGACGCACAGCTTGCCGAGCGGCCCGACCACGCCGATGCACAGTACAACCGCGAACTGATCCAAGCACTGTTGGATCAACAACAGGAACAACAGGAACAACAGCAACAGGGCGATGGTGGCGAGAACAGCGACTCCAACCAGCAGTCAGAGCAGCAAGGGGATCAGTCGCAAAGCCAGCAAGGCCAAGGCGACGAGCAGTCGCAGGACGCCCAGCAGCAACACGCCCAAAACGGCGCCGACCCGCAACAGGATCAGGCCAGCGACACCCCCCAGGACGGCGGCGAGCAACCCGAACAAGCAGACAATGAAGCTCAACAACAAGCGCAAGCCGAGGCGGACCAGCGCGAGCGCGATGCGCAAGACGCCGAACAACGCGCCGCGCAGGCCCAAACCATGAGCGAAGACGAGCGCGCCGAGCAACAGCAACAACAAGCGCTGGAGCAATGGCTGCGGCGCGTACCCGACGACCCCGGCGGCCTGCTGCGGCGCAAATTTGCCCGCGAACAGGCGCGGCGCGACGACACCCGAGACAGCGAGCAGAATTGGTGATGCGAGTACGGCTTTGCTTACTTGTGCTGGCGGTAATCGCGCAACCTGCTCAGGCTGCGGTGACTGCCAGCGTCGATCGCAACCCGGCCATGCAGGGCGAAGCGGTAGAACTGCAAGTGACCGCCGACGGCGCCAGCCCCGGCGAGCCTGATTTTTCGTCATTGCAAAGTGATTTCAATATCTTGCGACGCAGTAGCGGCACGCAGATCAGCACCATCAATGGCCAGACCACCCGCCTGCGCACCTGGACATTGTTACTGGCCCCGCGGCGCCTTGGCACGCTTACCGTGCCGCCGATCACCGTCGGCAATGACCAGTCGCAGCCCATCGCGCTGGAGGTGCTGCCGCCCGATCCACAGGCCGGCCAGGCATCGCCCGCGTTCATCGAATTTACGGCTGACACCACGCAGCCCTACGTGCGCCAACAGGTGCGCTTGTCGGTCAAGTTGTTTATCGGTGGGCAGTTGGCCTCGGGCGGGCTGAGCGACCCGGCGGCCGACGGCGCGGTGATCGAACAATTGGGTGAGCAACGCGAGGGCCAGGCCGTCCGCGGGCAGACCCGTTATCGCGTGTTCGAGCGCGACTACGCGCTGTTTGCCGAGGCCGCGGGCCCACTGCGCATTACGCCGCCCAGCTTCAACGGTGAACTGCGTTCAGGCCGCTCGCCGCGCGCGCTGTTCAACTTTGGCGGCCTGGGCGACACCCGCACCGTGGTCGCCAGTGGCGATGCGATTACGCTGGATGTTCAAGCGCCGCCCACCAATGCGCCGGCCGGGCGCTGGCTGCCTGCCAGCAATGTCACGCTGGCCCAGCGCCTGCTGCCGCCAGACGTCGAGCCGCGCGTCGGCGTGCCGCTGACGCGCGAGATTGTGCTGACCGTCGATGGCCAGTTGCACACGCAGATCGCGCCGATCGATCTGCCTGAGGTGGCAACGGCGCAGGTTTATGCCGAACCCCCAACTGGCAGCACCCAGGTTACGGCCGACGGTAACCTGCGCGGAGAGCAGTCTCAGCGCTGGGCTGTGATCCCGCAAACACCGGGGCGGCTGAGTTTGCCGGCGCTGGAACTGCGCTGGTGGGACACGCGCAGCAACATGCCAAAAACCGCAACGCTGCCAGCAACAACCCTCAGCGTGTTGCCGGCGCCAAGCGCCAGCGCGCCGCCGGCGACAATCCCGGTGCGGGCTGCAGACGATCCGGCAGCGCCAGATACGCCAGCCAGCGTTTCGACGCCGCAACCGCCAGCCAATACGTGGTGGCCCTGGCTAGCCGCGGCGGCAACGCTAGCTTGGCTGCTCACCGCGCTGGCGTGGATTGCCTCACGGTGGCTGCACGGCAGGCCACTGCGCGCGCTGCGCCAGCAGCAAATGCAGCACCGGCACACCCGTAAAAAGGCCGTGCTGGCGGCGTGCAAGGCCGGTGACGCCCGCGCAACGCGCACGCAATTGCTGGCCTGGGCCTCGCTGCGGTTTTCGGAACCCGGCCTGACGCGCCTATCTGCACTGCCGCAGTTGTTGCAGCAGGCTGGCGCATCACCTACGTTGCTGCGCGAGTCAACAACCGCGATTCGCGCGCTGGATCAAGCCGCGTTCGGCTCAAAAACCAGCGGCAACTGGCAAGCAATCGCCGCTTTGCTGCCACAGATTGATGCGCTAAAAGCCAACAAATCGCCTGCCGAAACGATGGATTTACCGCCGCTTTACCCGGCCTGACGCTAGCCCGTATGTTTCACGTGACCGCTTGTTAGTGAATGTAACAATATGATCGTAAGAAACAATTTAGGGCTCGCTGAAAAACTAGTTTGTACCTGAGCATCGCTTGCACAACATCTTGCTGGTCTCGGCTGCCCTGGGCTTGCTCTTCCTTCCAAACATAGCTACGGCTATGTTCCTCAGTCCAGAGCGGCGCCCAGAACAACCAATCCTGCGCCAGCTATTGCGCATCACGTGAAACATCCGGGCTTGCCGCTTGTCGGCCCGCGCTGGCGCATTGTCTGCAATCCCCGTTGTGCAGCGGCAGTTTGCTTACCATGCAATCAGGTTCAAAACGTCTGCTATCGACCTACTGACGTGCGCAATTCTGGTTTTACACTGATCGAACTCATCGTCGCGGTGGCGGTATTAGCCATCGTCGTGAGCTTGGCTGCGCCTACGTTCGGCGACATGGTCATGCGACATCGCACCTCGTCCATCGCCAACACATTCTTGGCCGACCTGGCCACCGCCCGCACCGAGGCCACGCAGCGCCGGCGCACTGTCAATTTGTGCGCCCGCCCGGCGGCTGGCACCGACACCGCCTGCACCGCCAGCAATCAAGGTACTGGCGCCTGCGGCTGCAGCGGCAGTCAATGGGAAAACGGCTGGCTGACTTACGTGGACATCAATGGCGATGGAACGCTGAACAGCACTGGCGATGTGCTGTTGGGCGTGCAAGCACCGCTGGCAAATAATGCCAGCCTGCGCCGCAATGGCGCGGCAGCAGTCAGCGGCACTGTGGGTTTCAATGGCCGCGGGCAACTCACCGGTGCGCCGGCAACCTTCGCGCTGTGCATGGCTGACGATACATCCTCGACTAGTGACGACACCGACGTGCTGGAGCGCGCCCGCTTCGTCACCCTGGCGCTCACCGGACGCGCCGCTGTGCGTACCAAATTGGACTCGGAAACCGCCACCAGTGCGGCCTGCCGATTCGGCGGTGCGGCATGACCCGGCAACAGCATCAACGCGGCGTCACGCTGATCGAAGTGCTGATCACGGCTTTTGTCATGGCCGTCGGCTTGCTGGGCATGGCGGCACTTCAGCTCAACGGCTTGAACACCAACCACGACGCCTATTACCGCTCGCAGGCCACACTGTTTGCCACTGACCTCGCCGACCGCATGCGCGCCAACCTGGACGCGGCGCGCGACGGCGCCTATGTGGCTGCAGACGCGCCCAGCGACCCCGGTTACGACTGCCAGACCAGCTTCCCTGCGGCGACAAGTTGTTCGGGCACCGAACTCGCAGCAGCTGACCTCTACCAGTGGTACCAACGCCTGGGCGACACAGCCACCGGCTTGCCGTCGGCACAGGCCAGCGTCACCTGCCCTGCTCCATGCGACACCGGCACGCCCTACACCATTGCCCTGGCTTGGGATGAAGATCGCAGCGGCGATGTGACCGCGGCAGACCCGACACTGAACCTGCAGGTGGTGCCATGAGCCGCCACACACAACAGGGTTTGTCGCTGGTCGAAATCATGATCAGCCTGCTGCTAGGCTCGCTGCTGTCCATCGGCATCATCCGGGTGTTTTCGGGCACGCAGGCATCGAACAACATCATCATTGGCGAGGCACGGCTGACCGAAAACAGCCGCTTTGCCGCCGACGCGCTGGCCCACCAATTGCGCCAAACCGGCTTGCGCACCACGCCAGAGCAGTTGCCGGCCCTGGTGTTCGACAGCACCAACCCGGCGGTCGCCGGCACCAACGGCACGGCTGTTGCCGACGACCAGACACGCAGCGTGGTGGTCAACATTGCCGGCGCCACCAACCTGACCCTGCCGGCGGTCAAAGCCAACACCGACACCCTGACCGTGCGCTACCAAGGGCTGGACGATGGCACCGTGCAGGACTGCCTAGGCGGGAATGTGGATGGCAACGACACCGCCGTCGATAGCTTTTTCATCGCTGCAGCCGCCGCCACCGAGGCGTCGGAATTTGCGCTGTACTGCCAAACCGCACGGGTCGATAGCCTCGGCGTCGGCACGCTGGATGCCAACGGCGCGGTGCCGTTGTCGTCCGACAGCCGCGACCTGCAAGTGTTGTTCGGCGAAGACACCGACGGCGATGGCGTCGCCAACCGCTTTGTGCCGGCGGACAACGCCGGCCTCGACATGTCCGCCGTCATCGCCTTGCAGTTGACCATGGTCATCAGCGGCGCGCGGCCACTGTCGGTGGCGCAATTGGCCGGCAACACCACAACAACCGAGGCCGATTTGCAGCGCAGTTTTCAGCGCACGATCAGCCTGCGCAACCTGCTGAGGTAGCACGATGCGAACCACACCACTCCAGCTTCAGCAACGCGGCGCCGTGCTCATGGTGAGCCTGGTGATGCTTTTTGTACTGACCATTGCGGGTATCGCCACGCTGAGCACCACGGTGCGCCAGGAACGCATGGCGTTTTCCGACCGCGAGTCACAACTGGCCACGCAAACTGCCGAAATGGCATTGCGCGATGGCGAGATCTGGATCAACTCGCAAGCAGATTTACCCGAAGACCTCACCTGCGTGGCATCCACCCCATGCCGCGGCGAAGGCTTCCCAGGTGTGTTCGTGCTTGCGGCTGCCGAGACGCGATTCGACACCCCCGACGATTACATCGCCTTGACACTGGACGAGTGGAAAACCGACGCCGAAACCCTGCAGGGCACCGACATGCAGAACTACGTGACCGACCATGCCAACAAGGCACGCTATTTCGTGCGCGAGGCGCGCATCATCCGCGACAGCCTGACGCTAGGCCGCGGCGACGAAACCCGCCGCTACCTCTACGAAGTCACCGCACTGGGTGTCGGCACCGAAGATGCCAGCCAGCGCGTGCTGCAATCCACCTTTATTCGGCGGTACTGAGCCATGACGCATCTGCATACGCGTATGCACACCCAATTGGCAGCCGCTCTGCTCGCGCTGGGTAGCGGCCTGGCCAGCGCGCAGGACTTACCGCTGGACGCACTGTCGCCCGATGGTTCGGAAATCCCGCCTACGCCGGTCGAACTCGGCGTGTCGCCACCGCCCATGCTGCTATTGATGCTGGACGACTCCCTGTCGATGTCGTCCAACTTGCTCATGGACGATACCGACGCCCTGGCCAAGCTGCCCATGGGCGGGCTGGATTATGCGTGGACCATCCCGCTACCAGCGGATGCACCAATCAGCGATGGCGCTTACACCAATGCGCATCTGCATCGCCTGGCAGCGCCACGGCTCGAGGTTGTCAATTATTGGAACGACGGCGCAATCGCGTCACGCGTAGGCCGGCCGTTCTTTGGCGGTGTTGACCTGCATCCGGATTACGACAACGCCTGGAAAGCCTACAGCCCGGAATTCAACAGCCAGTACTACGACCCCACTGAGACTTATGAACCTTGGCCATATGGCGTGGATGCCACAGGCGCTGCCTTTGCCGACGCAACGCCGACTGCAGCGCGTCTCGACCCCTACGACCCCACGGCCGGCGTCATCAATTTGACTGCCCGCTTGGACATCGACGTGCCGGTGATGGACGTCAACGGCAATTTGCGGTCGGCAGAGCACGATCTCGCTGCGGTTTGCGTCTTCGATACAAGCAACTGCGACTTTCGCGTGTATATCCCGCACTACTACGTGCTGACAGATACAAACGCTGATTCGGTCATTGATGACAACGACACACCGACGCTAATCGAGATCACCGACGCCGCCGAGCTGCAAAACTTTGCCAACTGGTTCCAATATCACCGCTCGCGGGCACATTCGCTCAAGGCGTCGCTTTCCACGTTCATGGCCGGCGTGCAAGACATCTACCTCGGCACGGCCGCTGTCAACCGTACAAACGCTGCGCAGGTCGAGATGGATTTCCTCAATGACGATGAAACCACCGGCCACCGCCGCGCCGTTATGGATGCCATCTTCTCGGTGCGCGGCACGGCGGCAGGCACGCCGTTGCGGCAAGCGCTGGACGATGCAAAAAATTACTTTGCCTGCGATGGTTCGACCACCAATTTGTATGGCAACACCAACTGCCCGCGCCTGCCCGACGCCACTGCCGGCAGTTGCCAACAAGCGGCGACCATTTTGGCAACTGACGGATTCGATACGGCGAATGGCGCGACTGTAGTCGCCACTGTTGCCAACGGCGTGCCTGGCAGCAACGTTTCGGTGGTCAACACGCCCGATGCCAACGGCGCAGCCAATGCCGACGGCGACGACAACACCAGTTTTGACGGCGGCACCTACGCCGACAGCTTCAGCGGCACGCTGGGCGATGTCGCCATGGACGCCTTCGAGCGCGACCTGGATGCCACCCTGGATGCGCGCCAGTTCGTATCCACTTTTGTGCTGCACTTGGGCCTCAACGGCACGGTGAGCACACCGACCACCTCGGCCGGCACCTTCGCGTGGCCCAACCCCACGCACGGCGCCGGTGATTTTGACCCGCAACATTTGTTGGATGACCTCACCCACGCCGCCTTCAATGGGCGTGGTGCGTCCTGCGCAGTTGGCGATCCGGACATCATCGACAAGTTTGGCGCCACACTAGACCTCACAGCTGGGCGCAGCCAGGGCACATCGGGCATCGGCATCCAGTCAGGTGCAATCCTGAGCGATCAACTGATTTATCTGGCCAGCTACAACACCGACAGCGCCGAGGGCGACCTGGAAGCCTTCGAGCTGGATATGGATGGCTCGCTGGGTAATCGCAGTTGGAGCGCGGCCGATCGGCTGGATATCGACTTAGCTGGCAGCAACTGGGAAGACCGGCTGATACTGACCTTTAACCAGGGCACGCGTAGTGGCATCCGCTTTGCACCCGACGCACTGTGCGAGGCGCGCACCGACCAACTGACACAACTCGGTTTCGACAGCGAAATCAACGAAGCCCTGGCCGGCGTTGCCGCTGCTGCCAATGCGGCGAACGAGCTGTACAGCGCCATCGAAAACAACCCGCTATTGCCGGGCAGCGTGGTCACGGCACTGGCCGATCTGCGTGACGAATTCCTCGACCCCGTCCTGGCGCTGGCCGGCACCAGCTTTACCGAGATTCGCAGCACGACCGCCACCACCGTTTGCGCAGCCGACGGTATTGACGCTGCATTTTTGGTGGGCCTGACGCGCAACTTGTCGGAAGCGCGCGTGGACTACATCCGCGGTGACCGCAGCAACGAAGCGCAGAACGGCGGCGACTTGCGCGACCGCAGTTCGCTAATGGGGCCGATCTATCGTTCGGAGCCGGTGTTTGTCGGCGCGCCGGCATTCGACTATCCGGACGACCTCGAAGGCACTGGCTCTGCCGCCAGCTACAGCAACTTCCGCAGCACGCACGCCAGCCGCCGCGAGATGGTTTACGTGGGTGGCAACGACGGCATGTTGCACGGCTTCGACGCCAACACCGGTGAGGAGTTGTTGGCCTACGTACCGGGCGCCGTACTGCATCGCGTCGCCGACATTGCCAGCCCCGGCTACACCGCCAGCACTTTTGTCGATGGCGAAATCAGCGTGGTCGATGCCTACGACAGCTTCCCCGCCTGCCCCAGCGGCGAGCGCTGCTGGCGCACCGTGTTGGTCGGCGGCCTCGGCTCCGGTGGCCAAGGCTATTTTGCGCTGGACGTGACCGAACCAGGCAACTTTGCCAGCGCGACCACCACCACCCAACAAAACGACCTGGCCGAGGACATTGTGCTGTGGGAGTTCACCGACTCGCCCTCCGGCCTCGGCATTCCCGGCTTGGCGGTCAGCGCCAAGTTGCTGGTCCAGGGCATCCTCACCGATGGCCTATACGACTTCCTCGGCGACCTCGCCGACCCGGTATTTCTGGATGATCTGTCGCTGCAAGCCGTGCAGGACATCTGCAAGGCTGTCACGGGTTTGGGCGGTTTGTGCGAACTTTCAGCGGTCGGCTCGGTGATCAACTTGATCGGCACGATCTCCCCGGGCGTTGCCGCTGCACTGACTGACATCACCAATATTTCGGTGCCGCTCACCGGCTTGCCAACGCTGGAAACTGTCACGACTACGGTGTCGGACTTTCTCGACGACCAGATTCCAACGGGCCTGCAATACGGCCACCCCGACATGGGCTTTTCCCTTGCGCGGCCGAACATCACGCGCATGGCCGACGGCCGTTGGGCAGCCGTGCTGGCCAATGGCTACCACGCCACCGATGTGGACATTGGCGTTGCCCAAGACACCGACGCCCAACTGCTGGGCCTTGGCGTATCCACCAGCGGCAATGCGGTGTTATACGTTGTTGACTTGGCAACCGGCGCCATCAATGCACCTGGCGAAGCCGGCGTGTTCGATACCGGTGTTGGCAATTGGGTGCCACCGCTCACCGGCACCAACGCGTCACTCATCCCGATCGATGCGCCTGATCCGACAGGTACAGGAACTGCCGGAGACTTCGAAACCAATGATGGCCGTCCCAACGGTTTGGCCGACCCCGCGCCGGTTGATCTGGACGGCGACTTCATCATCGACCGCATCTACGCCGGTGACGAGCGCGGCAACATGTGGCGCATCGACACGGACGACAGCGATTCCGACAACTGGGACTTCGCCTTCAAGCTTGTGAGCGACAACCAGCCCTTGGTCAATTCCTCCGTGCTTGCCGGCGTCTATCAACCCATCACCACACGGCCCGAGGTCGGCTTGCATCCGGTCGAAGATATTCTGGTGCTGTTTGGCACCGGCAAATTCCATGAGGTCGAAGACCTGACCAGTAGCGGCCAACCCACGCAAAGCTTTTATTCGATCTGGGACAAGTACAGCGCCGGCACCCAACCCGACATCGACCAGAGCGACCTGCTGGAACAAACCATCGACGACGAACGAACTGTCAGCGCCGACCTCGACAACGATGGTGACGACGAGCCGACCACGCTACGCGTGACCAGCAACAACGCCGTCAACTATCGCAATGCACTCAACACCGGCGCAGGTACGCATTTGGGTTGGTATCTCGACCTGATCGTCGCTGGCGCCAGCGACAACGAAGGCGAGCGCATCTTTGGCGACCCGTCATTGCGCAACGGCCAGATCAGTTTTGCCACGGTGTTGCCGTCCGACAGCCAATGCACATTTGATGGCTCGTCGGTGGTTTATCGGCTGGAGTCCGCGTCCGGCGGCCGCCCCTTTGTGGCGCCTATCGACCAGACTATCGACGGTATTTTTGCCAACGGCATCCGCAACGACGCGATCAGCGCAGTGCCCACGGTGCTGCTAACCCAGGACGGCAAAGAGGTGACCTTGTCGCGCAGCGAAGATGGTACGGTGTCGTCCGTCGTCGCCACCCCTGGCGGCTTTGAACGCCAACGCGCGACCTGGAGAGAACTGCGCTGATGCCAGCCAAACCGGCAATACAACAGCCTGGATTCTCGCTGATCGAATTGCTGATCACGGTGGCCATTGCCGGCATCTTGGCGGCAATCGCCTTTCCGTCATATGTCAGCTACGTGCAACGTGCCAACCGCGCCAATGTGATTGCCGAGCTGGGTGACCTGGCCCAGCAGTTGCAGCAGTCGCGCAGCAAAAGTGCCACTGGCGAATTCGACAACACGATTTCAGGCAGCGGCCTCGGTGGCGGGCACTACAACGTGTCCATCGCCTACAGCCAAACTGGCGGCCGCACAACCGGCTACACCATTACAGCAGCCGCCAAAAGCGGCGACACGCAAAACAACGACACGGCCGATGGCACCAATTGCGCCACCCTGACACTGAATCATTTCGGCCAGCAAACGCCGGCGGATTGCTGGCCGAACTAACTCAAATGTCTGAGCTTAGAATCGGCATCGACCTCGGCGGCACCAAGATCGAGGCCGCGGTCATCGACCCGGCCTCGCAGGTTGTGGCGCGCAGCCGCGCAGCCACGCCGCGGCATGATTACGACGGCATTATCGAGACGATTGGCGAGCTGGTCGAAACCGTAACGCGCGGACTGGGCCTGGACGGCGCCCCACTGGGCATTTGCACGCCCGGCAGCCTGTCGCCGCGCAGCGGCCTGTTGCGCAACTCCAACACCGTGGTGATGAACGGCAAACCCTTCCCCACCGATATCAGCAAGCACCTGGGGCGCGACGTGCGCACTGCCAACGATGCGGATTGCCTCGCATTGTCCGAGGCAACAGATGGTGCGGCGGCTGGCGCCGCAAGCGTATTCGGCGCCATCCTGGGCACAGGCTGCGGTGGCGGCGTCGTCATTGATGGCCGCTTGTTACAAGGTGCCAACGGTGTCGCTGGCGAGTGGGGCCACAACCCGCTGCCCTGGCCGCGGCGCGATGACCCACACGAGAGCCCCGGCCACCCATGTTGGTGCGGGCAATTGGGGTGCCAGGAGCTGTATCTGTCCGGCACCGGCTTGGAGCTGGACTACAAGCTGCACAACAATGCGCAGCGCAAGGGCCAAGACATCGTTGCCGCAGCAGATGATGACCCACTGGCGGCGGCCTGCCTGGAGCGCTACGAAGACCGCTTGGCGCGCGCGCTGGCAAGCGTGATCAACCTGCTGGACCCCGAAGTAATCGTGCTCGGCGGCGGCTTGTCGAACACCCAGCGGCTGTACACCAACTTGCCGCAACGGTTGCCGAAATACGTCTTCTCTGACGTTCTGCACACGCGCATCGTCCAAGCACAACACGGCGATGCGTCTGGCGTGCGCGGCGCGGCTTGGCTTTGGCCCGCCGCCACTCCACAATGAGCCCATGCTCAAGCTCTACACCTACTACCGCAGCGTCTCCACGCACCGCGTGCGTATCGCGCTCAACATCAAGGGCGTGCCTTACGAACCGGTGTTTGTCGATCAGGACTCCGGCCAGCAGCACAGCGCCGAATACCTGGAGCTAAACCCGCAAGGCTTGGTGCCGGCGCTGCGCGTTGGCAACCAGGTGATTACCCAATCGTTTTCGATTCTCGAATATCTGGAAGAGCGCTATCCCGAGCGCCGGCTACTGCCGGACGACGTGCATCTGCGCGCGCAGGTTCGGTCGTTCTCGCAGATCGCCGTGGCCGACATGCACCCACTGAATATCTTGCGCGTGTTCCACTACATGCGAGACGACATGGCCCTGGCAAAGGATCAGCGCCGCGCCTGGTACGAGCACTGGGCGCACAAGGGCTTTGCAGCAATGGAATGGATGCTGGCCAATGGCGAGCAGCACTTTTATGCCTTAGGTGCTGCGCCTCCACTGGCTGAGGTGTGCCTGGTGCTGAAGGTTTAGAACGGCATCAGCGCTTTCCAGGACATGTC